>DAONKS010000071.1:0-6577 GCA_035406305.1 bacterium
CAGACACACACAGGGAAGCACTCGTGCAAGAATAGCTATCCCTCATCCGAGAAGCACTGGAAGATATTCTTCAATATCGCCATGCCAGTGATAGCATATATAGTTTTTATTTCCTCGTTTTAAAATTTCTATAAGTTCTCTATCATACTTCAAGACAAGTTCACTAAATGACTTTTTTATATCTGGGAAATACTCTGGAGGAAGGTGAGGAGGCACACCATATTCTGCTCCTCTTATCCTTATAATAGTATTTGCAACACTCGTAGAGATAAATCTGTAGAGGTTAACCAGCCGTTTGTACATCTCATCAAGTAATCTATAAATAAGTTTTGGGGTTGAAAGAATGAACTGAGGCATATCACCGGGGGCAAAAAGTTCATATATAACAGCCAGAGGGTTGGGAAGAGCAATTACGCAGACACCCCTATCGCCCAGTTCTCTATCAATCCTGTAGTAATCCGAAAGGTCAGGTCTGAAGGGGGTATAAGGTAATTCAAGAAATTTCAATATATCCCTCTCATTTTCAATCCACGGCTTTTGAACCCAGAGATGGACACTCGTGGTTGACGTTCTGGCAATACGGACCAGTGGTCCTCTGCCTGTATCTACATAGATTTTCACTGTCTTTGAGAGTGGGGTGTCCTGGAACTCTTCTACCTTCATTTCAATGCTCTCAGGTGCAGAGAAGAAAAAGCCGGTTTTAGGCCGCCAGAGATGAAAGGTATCCTGGTATTCCCTCGCAAAAGCAAGGAGTTTTTCAAAACTTTTATGCTGTACCCAGAAGCTATCCTTTTCAAAAGGGTCTATTTTATAAAGGGATACAGGGACTCTATCCGGCATTAACCCCTGTATTACAGCTGTAATTCTTTCCCTGCCTGTCATAATTTCCTGTTTTTAACTTGTGCTACCTCCCTATTATATCATATCCAGCCGTGGCAGATATATATTAAGTGGTAAAAACTGTTTCACTATCTGTATAACATTTCTGTCTATCCCTTCAGGTACCCAGAGAGAAGTTCCAAATAGAAGACGTACCATTTCTATCTCTGTAAGAGCTACTTCATTTTTCCCCTTGCCACAGATTATTTTAAGAATACCTCCTTTTTTACTTATAACTACAGATTCCTTATCTTTAATGGTCAGGGTTAACTCCTCATTTTCAGGGAATAGAAAATCCTTCTGCCGGGAAAAAAGTTCTAGTGTCTCCTTTAAGTTTATTATCTTTATCATCAGTTCTGACCTTATATTCCATGAAGATGCAATGGCCAACAAACAATGAGGAACATCTCTAATATCAGGGAAAATGATATCAAACCCTGTAAATCCAAATCTTTCCATCAGATGTTGAAGGATTCCCGGGATAAGCTCAGCATTTCCACCAAGTTCCATAATTTTTTTAATTCCGGGGTCTCCAGATTCTGTGGCAGAAACCACAACAAAAGCAAATCTCATACCTTCTTCAGCATAGTATACACCTATCCCCTGTTTTTTATAAACCTCTTCAAAATCCTGCAACGTCCTTTTTTTTCTGTAATTCTGCTTCTCAGATGCAGACATAATTTTTCTGAGGACATTTTTATCTGACGGGGCATATCTCTTCGCAGAGACGGACCGCACTCTGTATTTCTGTAGTCCTCTTGAACGCACATTCAGTTCCAGAACCCTCCCCCCGTCTTCATAACCGAAGTTGTTATATCTATGTCGGTCTCCACCCAGTATAGAAAGTGGAAAATTCCGTTTTTTCATCTCCTCAAAGGTATGCTGAAGAAGAAGACCCATATAGCCCTTACCCCGGTGAGAATAAAGTGTTGATACTGCTCCTATGCCTGCGAGGTCAACATCCACACCACCCTGAACAGTGTTAAGGGGAAAGATTCGGACGAGAGAAACAATCTTTTTATCCTCCCTTATAACAAATATATTCCTGAAATCAGTATTCTCTCTTTCCCACACAGAAGGATAGGCAGATGGGAAATAGTTAAAACCATGTCCATATACATCCTCAAGAAACCTTTGAATCCTGTCATATTCAGAAGGTCTCGCTCTCACAATCCTCATTTTTTACTCCTCCTTAATTAAAACTTCATCTGCAGCTGCCACCTTAAAAATATAGCATCATCCCTGTTGTTTTCTGCATAGAAATCCCCGGGTTTGAAGTACTCAAAGTGCAGATGTCCATCTATATTCTGGTCAAATTTGTGTGTGAGAATGATATGTGCAAGGTGTCCCCTTTCATTACCATCGCCAAAGAAAGGAGAGACACCTTCTCTGGATTCATCTGCCAGTAGATAGTTATACGCAAGAGACAGCCCTGTTTTTGGTGTTATATTCATATCTAATTTTGCTCTGAAGAGTTGCAGGTTTGTCCAGTAGGCGGGCTCTCCTCTTTCTATGGCATATCCCATAATGTAAAGTTCACTTATCCATGGCCATTTTGAAAATACAGGGTCCCATCCCTCATCATCAGCTGTAGTCGGGTCATCACCAGAGAGATAGGCATAACCGATTTCAAAAGAGGGGGAGAGTTTTGCATCCTTAAATGTTTTTTTGACATATGCCTGCCCACCCCATGCATCTCTGTCATTACCCCCTTTGTATTCACCATACTGATATGCGAGTTCTCCCCTTACCTGCCAGGTTGAAAGATTCAGGACAATTCTGTTGCCTATCGTGTTCAGTGTAAGATTTGGTGTAGAGTCCTCAAACTTATATATGTAGTATGGTTCCAGTGAAAGATTTTCAGGTATCTTGAATCTGCCATAAACAATAATGCCATCTTCGTCTGTCTTTACTACATTTCTGTCCTGCCAGTCAATTACCGGAAGATATTCATCCTTCGCGGGGTCATCAACATATATAAAATCAATAGCATTATTCTCACCTATCCTGACCGTTGCCTTTGCAGCATTGAAGTAAAAAGACCTTGAACCATCATAGGGTGTGCCGTCCATTATAACAAAACCCTCTCCATGTGTCATAAGAAAGTCCTGCCTTCCTACTCTTAAATCCAGCCAGCCAAAGATATCATTTATGTCTAAATACAGGTTATCAAAAAATATCTCTTCATCCCAGGTGTCTCTGTTATTGGCAAGCTTACCATCACTATCAATTGCAATTTTGGGCTCTGAAGTCAGTTTTGCAAATAAACTCACACTATCTGTAAAATTCAACTTACCCCATAAACTTGCCTTAATCCTGAAGTAGTTGTCATCTTTAAATATTGTGCTGTCATCATTGAAGTCAAAGGCATTATCAAAATACTCCTGCCGCAATCTCAAATAAACGCCATACTTGAACATATCTCCCGCAAAAGAATTCACTACAAACAACAGACAGAACAGCAATATCAACCTTCTCATAATTCCCTCCCCTGTTAAAAGTTCTCAATAAGTTTATACCCCCTCCTTTTCAGAACCTTTTCCACCCTTTCCGGTTCCGGCACTTTAAGGATAAGTGCTGCCTTTTGCCCTTCTTCCATTATAAATCCATAAGCATCCTCAATATTTATCTTCTCATCCTCAAGGATTTTTGCAACCCTGTGAAAGGCCCCTACTCTATCCGGAATTTCAACAACAACCACATTCTGAAAAGACACAAGGAAATTCGCCTTTTTCAAAACATCAAATGCCCTTCTGTTGTTGTCTGTTATAATTTTAACTATCCCGAATGTTCCGCTATCCGCTATTGTCATCGCTTTAAGATTTATCTTTTCTTTTTCTAAAATCCCTGTTATTTTATTAATTTTCCCCGGTTTATTTTCTACAAAGATAGACAGTTGCTTACCCATATCATAATCTCCTTTTATCTATTACCCTCTGTGCCTTACCTGTGGAAGAAGGCAATGAACCTGGTTCTACAAGTTTAACAACAGGGGTAACAAGTATATTGTCTTTCAACGTATCTATCAGTTTATCCTGAATTGCCTTAAGATGTCTGAGCTCGCCATCAAAAAACCCCTTTTTAACTTCCACTTCCACAGTGAGGTTATCCAGCCCTTCATACCTATCAATAATAATCCTGTAGTTCTTGTCAACCTCAGGTATCTGCATCAACACCGCTTCTATCTGGGAAGGAAAGATATTCACTCCTTTTACTATAAACATATCATCCGTCCTTCCCTTAATCCGTGCAATTTTTCTGTGTGTTCTACCACAAGGGCATCTCCCTTTTATAAATTTTGTAATGTCCCTTGTCCTGTATCTGATAACTGGCATACCTTCCCTTTGAAGTGTAGTAAGTACAAGTTCTCCCTCTCTCCCTTCCGGTAAAACCTTCCCTGTTTCAGGGTCTATGATTTCTGCATAATAATGGTCTTCCCACAGATGAAGCCCATTCTGATATTCGCATTCAAATGCAACTCCCGGACCATTCATCTCTGAAAGTCCATAACAATTAAACACCTTTATCCTGAATATCTTCTCTAACTTTCTTCTTGTCTCCTCTGAATGTGGCTCTGCCCCAACAATGGCAATCCTCAGAGAAAACTTTGAAAGGGAAATTTTTTCTTCCTCTTCAATCACATGACCCAGATAAAAAAGATAACTTGGGGTTATATGTATCACTGTTGTTCTTAAATCAAGCAAAAGTTCTATCTGTTTCTGTGTATTGCCTGAACCCGCGGGAATAACAAGTGCACCTAATTTCTCAGCGCCATAGTGGAGCCCCAGCCCTCCGGTAAAAAGCCCATAACTCATCATATTCTGGAAGATATCTGTACTCCTTACCCCGGCAGCATAAAGCCCCCTTGCTACAAGGGTTGCCCAGTTCTCTATATCGTTTTTTGTATGGAATACAAGTGTGGACTTGCCTGTTGTACCTGATGATGCGTGCATCCTTACAAGTTTTTCAAAAGGAACTGCTACCATACCAGCAGGATAACTCTTTCTAAGGTCTTCTTTAGTTGTGAATGGGAATTTCTCTATGTCCTTAATATCTCTTATGTCTGGTTTAAGCCCATACTGTTTGAATAGTTTTCTGTAATAAGGAGACCTGCCCGCTAACTCTATAGTTCTTATCAGATTTTCTTCCTGTATCGCCTTTAACTTATCTGTAGAGATATTTTCTTTATCTGGCTGAAAAAACATTACTTCTCCCTGATAAAAAGTCCTGTGTGACTGCCTTCAATAAGTTTATCATCTGGTTTTGCTGTGGCGAGAGAAACTACAATCATCACAACTATGGATATTAAAAAGGCATAAAAACTGAAGTGAACCGGAAGCGGCTTTACAAACTTTGCATATGCACCGAAGATAAGGGCTGATATATAACCTGCCACCATTGACCATATTGCTCCATATCTATTAGCACGTTTCCAGTAAAGCCCGAATACTATCGGCACAACAAAGGTAGCAAGCATTATACCTATTCCCATCCATATAAGCCATGCCAGAAGCACAGGTGGTTTTATCGCGAGAAGAAAACTTATAAAACCAAAAATTATTACTGCAATACGGCTGACAAATGTAACCTTTTCACCTGATGCATTTTTTCTAAAAATCTGTTTATAGAAGTCCCAGCCACAGCAGGAACCTATTACAAGAAGAAGACGGTCGGTTGTTGACATAACAGCTGCTAAAATAACGACTGCAAAAATTGCCCAGCTTATAGGAGGCAGTGCATATTTAACGCCCACAAGAAACGAATCATCGGGCTTTTCAAGAGTAACCATACCATTGAAAACAAGGGTTCTCACAGCCATACCGGATATCTTTATGAGATACATTATCAGAACATACATAACAAAGACCACCAGTGGTGACCACCTGAAATACTTCCTGTCCTTCACTACAATGGCATTATTTACTATATGAGGTGCAGAACCAAGTCCCATCGCAAGAAGGAAAAAGAATGAGATAAGGAATAAAGGTGTGGCAAAGGCATATCCCGCATAAGGGGGATGCTGTTGAGGGAAAGCAAGACGGACAAGATTTGTGTCAATGGTAGCCATAGTACTGTTTATAACGGATAGCCCCCCTGCACTTTTAATAACAACCGGCGCTATTATAAGCACACCGAAAAAGATAATAAACCCCTGGAATAGTGTAGTCCAGGATATAGCATAAAGTCCCCCAAGTAAGACATATATAACCACTATAAGTGCTCCAACAAGCAGTGCCTGTATCTGCGGTATACCGAGTAGCCACTTCAGAACAATTGCGATTGCAGTGTACTGTCCTACAAGGTATACAAGAGATGTGGTCAATACTGCAAGAGAAGATATGACCCGTACTGCCTTAGGACTTTCAAATCTATATGCCAGATAGTCCTGAAGTGTAAGAAATTCCTTCTCTTTACATACCTCATAAAGTTTATATCCATATATAACTATTACAACTGCACAGGTAAGTGGAACAAAAATCTGCTCCCAGAATGTTGGCCAGCCACCTATATATCCGAGCCCTGCAACTCCAAGGAGTGTCATACCGCTTGTGGTTGAGCCAAGAATAAGCATAACGAAAAGCCAGAAACCTAAACTTTTTCCAGCCACTATAAAGTCGGAGGCAGATTTAATCTTTCTGCTGGTAAAAGCACCAAGAAGAAGCATAAAGGTGAGATACAAAAAAACCACTATAATACT
>DAONKS010000072.1:0-6550 GCA_035406305.1 bacterium
TGGGGAGAAGAACCATTTACAGAAGAGCATCTTATTAAAAGGATGGAAGAACTCGGAATAGAGAGATTTGTTGTCCTTCCTATCATCGGGCCTGAAGGTCATTATATACCATTTCGTCCTGAAGATGTTATAGAGGTATATAAAAGACATCCTGATAGGGTCATACCTTTCTGCAATATAGACCCACGTTCTGGAGGGAATAGCCCTGAAACCGACTTTTCTTTCCTAATAGACAGATATAAAAAAGCGGGGTGTAAAGGTGTAGGGGAACTTACAGCCAATATGTATATTGACGACCCGCGGTGTATCAACCTTTTCAGGCAGTTAGGAAAGGCGGGGCTACCTGTGCTTTTTCACCTTTATAATAAGATAGGCGGAAATTACGGACTTGTTGATGATATACACCTGCCACGGCTGGAGAAGGTGCTGAAGAAGTGTCCTGATACAACTTTTATAGGGCATGCAATGGCTTTCTGGGCAGAAATCAGCGAGGATGTCTCAGAAGAGACAAGAGGTGGCTATCCAAAGGGACCTGTGAAGGCACAGGGGCGGCTACAGAAACTTTTGAAAAAATATCCTAACCTTTATGCAGACCTTTCTGCTGGAAGTGGATTTAATGCAATTACAAGGGATGTAAAGTACGGATATAAATTTTTGAGAGAGTTTCACAAAAAACTTCTTTTTGGAACAGACCTTTGCCACATAGGACAGGAGACACCCATTGTGGAGTATTTCAAGCAGATAAAAAGGGATGAAATAATCACTGCAGAGGAATACGAAGATATTACACACAGGAATGCTGAGCGAATTTTAAATCTATAGGGAGGGCAGAAATGGCTCTTATACCACTTGAAAGGATGAAGGAAATAATAGATATTCCACGACCTGCTGAGATACTTTTGCAGAAATCAGAAAAGGAAATAAAATTTTCACTTAATCTTAAGACATCAAAGGATGATATCATCTGTTTTGACGCCTTTGTGGTATATCACAATGTTGTAATGGGTCCTGCAAAAGGTGGGGTGAGATTCTCTCCGGGAGCATCCCTTGAAGAGACGAGAAAACTTGCGGAAATAATGACATACAAGAATGCACTTATGAAACTTCCCTTTGGCGGCGGCAAGTCGTCCATACAGTTTGACCCTTATAAGGTGGATGATTTTACGAGAATAGCAATAATCAAGGAATATGTCCATATGATAAGGGAAGAACTCTATTCAGGTGCATATATACCGGCACCTGATATGGGCAGTACCCCTTATGATATGGCTGTTATATATGGAGAGACACACATACCTGAATCAGTTACAGGCAAGCCGGTAATAGTTGGCGGACTTCCTGGAAGATTACAGGCGACAGGTCGTGGTGTTTCCACAGCAGCAAAACTTGGTTGTGAAAAACTTCTTGGTATGAGAATAGAGGATACAGAAATAGTCATTCAGGGATTTGGTAATGTAGGAAGGTGGACAGCATACTTTTTGAATAAGATGGGCGCAAAAGTAATAGCAGTTCAGGATGCAGGTGGAGCGATATATAACAAAAAGGGACTTGATATAGACAAACTTTTCAAACACTGTCCTACAAGCAAGGATTCTGTGAGTGGCTTCTCCGGTGCAGAACCCATCTCCTCTGATGAGTTCTTTTCACTTAAATGTGATATATTCATTCCTGCAGCAACAGAAAATGTTATAACAGATAAGACCGCACCAAGAATTAAAGCAAAGATGGTTATTGAAGGTGCAAATGACCCGACGACAGAGGAAGGAGAAAAGATTTTGATGGATAAAGGAATTCCTGTACTCCCTGACTTCTTTGCAAACAGCGGTGGTGTGATTGCTTCCTATGTTGAATGGAGAAATGCAAAGTCAGGCAACCAGACATCAGAAGAAGAAGTTTATGAGATAATAGATGGGAAGATAGAAAACACATTCTTTCAGGCACTGAAAAAGAAAGAAGAATTAAGATGCAGAAGTTTCAGAGAGGCATTTTTTTCTCTTGCACTGAATTCTCTTGTTGAAGCAATGCGCGCCCGCCTATGGATTTAACTCTATAGTGACAGTATCAGATGGAACAGGTGCATCAAACCTTTCAGGACTTCCAACTACAAGGACTGTCAGTTTATCAGTGCGAAGATACTTTTTTGCCACCCTTTTTATATCCTCACCTGATACTTTTTTCACACCTTCTATGAGTTTTTCAGGGTAGTCATAGAGGTATCCATAATACTCATATGTGAGCAGGCGGTTTATTATCTCATCCTTTGTATCCGACCAGAAGACCTCACTGTTGATAATCCCTTCCTTTGCAACAGTCAGTTCCTCTTCACTTATGCCATCCGCTATTCTTTCTATTTCTTCCTTCATAAGTTTGACCGCTTCCATAGTCCTGTCAGAACGGGTCTGTGCCTTTGCAATAAAAAGTCCTGGTCTATCAAACTCACCTGCAAATGTAGCCCATATCTCGTAGGCAAGCCCTTTCTCCTGCCTCAATATCCTTGAAAACCTTGAGTTCCATCCCGCACCCAGCGCCCTGCTTAATATAATTGCAGCAAAATAGTCAGGGTCATCCCTTTTCAGCCCTTTACACCCCATTATTATCACTGATTGTGTTGCTTCTTTCTTTATAATGAGATTAAAAGAACCGGTTTCCGCAAATTCAGGATGAGGTTTTATCTTTTCTGCCTTTTCCTTATTCCACTTCCCGAAAGTTCTTAGAACCATCTCCAGCATATCTTTACTTTCAAAGTCCCCCCATATCCCGAGGATAATGTCTTCTGGATAAACTGACTTGTTATAAAAGTTTATTATGTCCTGGCGTGAGATATTTTCTATCGTCTCATACTCAGGAATTCTTCCATATGGACTGTCTTTTCCGTATATAATCCGTCTGAATTCCCTGTCTGCTATCTCTGATATATCATCATTCCTTCTGCTTATCTCTCCTTTTTTTCTGATAATCGCAAGTGCTATCTTTTTTTCTTCAAATGACGGTGCTGTAATAATATCCTTAAAAATATTAAAGACAGAATAAAAATTTTTCCTGTGGCAATAACCTTCCACCCAGCCGACATCAGTTCCTATCCCTGTGGATATTGCTGCTCCTGTGCTTTCCAGGAATGTGTCTATCTCATCACCTGTTTTTTCTCCTGCCCCGCCTGTCCGCAGTATCTCAAAGGTTATCTCTCCAAGTCCTGTCTTTTCCGCCGGCTCATAGATTGTCCCTGTCCTTACAAGTGCCTTAAATCCAATAAGTGGAAGTGAGTGGTCTTCCATAAGTAATACAGTTATCCCGTTTTCCAGTTTCTCTTTTGTAAACTGCGGTTTTTCCACCTTTTTAAGTTCGGGAAATTTAATCTTCTCATACGGCTTTTTTTCAGAAACAGTTGCACATCCTGTAATAAAAATCGCAAGGCATATAATAATTGCTTTCTTCATTTTTTGTTCCTTTTTTCATTTCTATTCCCCTCTCCTCACCTCTCCCCCCATGGGGAGAGGATTAAGGTGAGGGGGCTACCTCTCCACAGTTCCCACAACCCTTCTATCTGTTCTTATATACCTTTCCATCACAGCCATTACATCAGACGTGGTGAGTTTCTCTATCCTTTCTATATACCTGAAAAGATTTCTCCAGTCTCCTGTAAGAACTTTGTAGATTGCAATCTGCTCTGCAAGTCCTCTCCTTTCTTTCAGTCCTGTAATAACATCCATAGTAAGCCGTGCCTTTGCACCTTCAAGTTCATCTTCTGTAATGCCATTTTGTTTTATCTTTTCAATCTCTTCAATAATTGTATCTTCCACTTCTTTGTTTGTATGTCCTTTCGCAGGTATAGCCCAGATGTAGAAAAGAGAAGGATACTTTGCGCTCCTGCACCACGCTCCGGTGGATATGGCAGTTCTATCTTCCTTCACAAGTCGTTTATACAACCGTGATGTCCTTCCGCCTGCAATAATTTCAGCAAGTATATCAAGTGCATACATATCAGGATGGTTGATGTCAGGTATGGGAAATGCAGTCAGAAATATGGGTTCACTGTCCATCGTTATCGTCGTCCTTCTTACAGTATCTTCCATTGGTGGTTCTGAAGGTATGAGAGAAACAACTTTTTTACCAGAAGGAATATTCCCAAAATATCTTTCAATGACGGGTATAAGGTTTTCTTTATCAATATCACCTGCTATAACCACTGTAATGTTTGAAGGGACATAGTGCTTTTTATAAAACTCTTTTACCTTTGTTCTTGTCATCTTTTCAAGGTCTTCTTTATAACCAATCACAGGGTTTCTGTAAGGATGGACTGTGAATGCGGTCTTATGAAACTCTTCCATCAGTTTGCCCCAGGGTGAGTTTTCTGTCCGCATCATTCTCTCTTCCTTCACCACTTCCAGTTCGTCATAAAAACTTCTGAATACAGGGTTGAAGAGACGGTCTGATTCAAGGGATGCCCAGAGCTCTATCTTATTTGAAGGAAGTTCCACCCAGTATATTGTTATATCGTTGCTCGTGTATGCATTGGGTCCAACCGCACCGTTTTTGTCAAGGATTTTTCCAAACTCATTTGGCTCTCCCCAGGAATCCGCCTTCTCCTTCAGTTCCTTAAATCTCTCCATAAGCAGGGCTATTTTGTTTTTCTTTGTTGATTTATTTTCCCTCGCCCCATAGGGGAGAGGGTCAGGGTGAGGGGGATGTAAAGAACTTCCAGTAAGAGATAACATCTCATCATACAACCTGTCCATCTTTTCAAGAACCTTCTCCTCTTCCTTCCAGTTTTTTGTGCCTGCCTTTTCAGTCCCATTAAACGCAAGGTGTTCAATAAGGTGGCTTATCCCTGTCTCTCCTTTTTTCTCATCAACACTGCCGGTATTCACACAGACAATAAAAGAGACAACAGGTGCTGTATGGTCTTCAAGTATAATAAACTGCATCCCATTGGAAAGTGTATATTCAGAAATTCTCTTTTCATACTCATCAATAGAAAAAGAAAACACCGATGCAGCAAAAATTAGTGTGATAACGAAGATATATTTGACTTTATTCATAGGTAAGATTATTATATTACAAAAAGGCTGTGTGGAAAAATCACACTTGACAGGAAAAAAAGGTATAGTAAAATAAAAGGGAGAGACAAAAAGAAAAATTGCTCTTGACAAAAATTTTGTGGCAGGTATAATAGATAATAAGCAGTCCGTTGATGTCTCTGGTTTAATATGCCGGAAAGGAGGTGAAGGAAGATAAAAAGGCGCAGACCGGAGGGGAAAAAGCAACGGATGGTTATGTGAAGTAAGGAAGAGACCGATTGACTCCAGAGAAAACTTGTGAAGTCAATCGGATGAGTATAGATAACGAAAAAGGAGTGAAAGATGAGTATGTGGAAAAGATTACTCGTTGCTGTCGCAGTCGTTGCGATGGCAATTCCTGCCTTTTCCGCTGTTGAAAGCGTAAAGGTAGGTGGAGATATAACAATCTATGGAATTAAGAGAGCAAATCTGGAGATGGTGTATGACGACGAAGATTCATTAGATATTCTCCAGACACATATGCGGCTGTATGTTCAGGCGATGCTTACAGACAATGTGGAAGCGATGGTTCGCCTGATAAACGAAAGGGTCTGGGGAGAATGGGGCGAAGGGGATGATGATTATGACCATTATATGCAGCCACTTGTGGACCTTGCATACATCAAGGTATCAGACCTTCTGACACCAGGGTTGGCACTTACTGTCGGAAGACAGGAGATTCAGTTCGGTGAAGGGCTTGTTGTGGGAAGTGCATTCCTTCCCTATGACGGGCGCTATCCAACTGGAGATACATTAGCAGAAGACCTTGGGCTTCAGAAGGCATTTGATGCTATCAGGGTTGACTATAAATTCAACCAGGTTCCTGTGGACATCACTGCGTTTATGGCTAAGAACTTGGAGGATTTTACCAGCAACGATGACGATGAAAATCTCTATGGACTTAACCTTGGCTTTAACGCCGGTGAGACCGCAAGGGTAGAAGGATACTATGTCCGTCTCCAGCAGATGAGTGATTCTGATGAGAATATCTCTACGGCTGGTGTCCGCGTAACAGGTGATGTTGCCGGATTTGCCCTTAAGGGTGAGTATGCAAAGCAGTTCGGAGAATGGAATGGTTGTGACAACGAAGGATGGGCACTCATCCTGAGCGGTCAGTACAACTTTACGCAGTCAGAGATGGGAGCATACATAAAGGCGCAGTTTAACTACTATTCTGCTTCTGACAGTGATTCCAACGGCTGGCTGTCTTTCTTCCCTGCCAATGTCGCATCAAGAATAGGTGCCATCAACTATATTCTGGCATTAAACACAAAAAACACAAATCCTGAAGGACTTTCCAATGCCAGAGTTATCAATGTTGGCGGTGGAATCAGCCCTGTTGAAAAGGTAGCACTCTCTCTGGACTGGTTCAATGTCAACTTTGCTGACCAGCCAGGATGGGCATATGATGAATCTATAGGGAATGAGATAGATGCAGCAGTTACTTACAAGTACAGTGAAGACCTCACCTTCGGTCTCCAGTATGGTGTGCTTCT
>DAONKS010000073.1:0-6418 GCA_035406305.1 bacterium
GATGGTAGCGGCTACAAAGGGGGTGATTATGGTACTTTTAATAATTGCCCAGAACGGGTTTCGTGATGAGGAGTATTTTAAGCCGAAGCAAATCCTTGAGTCAGCCGGCTATAAGGTAGTTACTGCTTCTGCACAGGCAGGGCTTGCGAGAGGGAAATTGGGAGGCACCACACAGGCAGATATCTCTATTAAAGATGTAAAGGTTGAAGAATACGCTGGCATTATTTTTATAGGAGGACCAGGGGCTGCTGACTACTTTGTAGATAAGACAGCGCTGGACCTGGCGAAGGAAGCGTATGAAAAAGATAAGGTGGTGGGTGCTATATGTATTGCGCCAGGTATTTTAGCAAGGGCAGGTATTTTGAAAGGGAAAAAAGCAACTGTCTATCCGAGTGAACTTGATACATTGAAGAATAAAGGGGCACACTATATAAACAGACCTGTTGTGGTTGATGGAAAAATTATTACAGCTAATGGTCCTGATGCAGCGGAAAGTTTCGGTAAGGAGATTGTAAAACTTCTTGGTGCTGCTAAAAAGTAGGGATATTTAGAGTTCTGGATTTTTAGTTTAATACGATGTAGGTGGTTCCCACTCCCATATATCAAGAGATTTTCCATCAACAGGGCAGGGTCCTTTTGGAGATATAAGTTTATGGTTAGGCCACCTTCCGCAGTCAAATCGCACTTTTTGTTTTGCTAAATCCACAGGACAACTTTTATACAATCTGTGAAATCCTTCATATGTTTGACAGCCGTCTGATGTCCTTCCACAACTTTCACAGGTAAATCTGGGAATTACCGCTGCTCCTATTCTTAAAAAATATCCATCAAATCGCACTTTACCCCCGCATTCCATACACGTAAAGCCATCCCACTGCAAGAAGTTTATCTTCTTAAAATAAATCTCTTTGTTTCCGTTCTGAAACTCTCCTGCATAACTGGCAGGCATATATAACATTTTTGGTATATCAATCTTCCATTTATCTGTTTTTTCGTATATGGGTGGTAAAAATTTCAGGATGTACTTTGATAATCTGCTCTGTTGCACTTCCATTGCTGAATTATAAGAAACACTCATTGTTATTAGAATTATACCTGTAAGAATAGCGCCTTCAACTGCACCAGGTGCTACTCCAAGTATTCTATCAATGATATGTTTGTATTCAACCCGTTTTCTCAAAATATCAAGAAAAAAGGTGCAGGTAAGAATAAGGATAAGAGATGTGAATAGAAAACACACGAGGTTTATAGCATTACCTGTGATATTAAATCTCTCAAAAAGGCCTGCAGGTGCTCTGTAAACCTGTGAGGCAAGTAATATACCTGCAGCAGTTCCAATAATGTCAAAAACACTGCTTACAAATCCCCTTATAATACCGAGTAAAAGGCCACTTAATAGCAGAATTGAGATAATTATATCTATGCCTGTCATAGTAATAAGTAATAAGTCAAAAGTCAAAAGTAATAACAAGTAATAAGTCAAAAGTCAAAAGTCAAAAGTAATAAGTAATAACAAGTAATAAGTTAAAAGTAATAAGTCAAAACGCAAAAGTAAAAACTTATAATTCGTTATCTACCAACTACAAATACGCTTTTTATTATGATATAACAGAATAGGAAAAAAGAAAAGGGATGGTTTTTAAATTCCATCCCTTTTTCTGCTGTGGCTGTTTACTTCCCTTTCTGCTGATTTATTTTACCTGATTGGGACTTTGGACCGGTACCTGGTTCCGGTAGGGGCCCTTTTGGTCCCTGTCCTTTCCATTCTTCACGCATCTCCTCCAGTTGTTTTTTCAACTGCTGGTATTCTGAATTGTTTGCCAGTTTTGCATCTAATTTTTCTCTTAACTGTTGATGTAGCTCCCTTATCTTATTCATTATACCCTGCAGTTCTGCATCATTTTCTATTGCTTGCCTTTCTATCTCTCTCATCTCCTGTCTTATCTCCATGGCATTTCTGAGTCGCTCTCTTACTTTTGGTCTATTCTGGGTTTGCTGAGCGTATGTAAGTCCTGTTAGAGACATTATCAGGGCTCCTGTCAGGATTATCATACTCTTTTTCATCTTTCTCACCTCCTTTTTCACCTATTTAGACAATTGACACATAAAAAGGTTTAGTGTAATTTAATAAGCCATAATGGAAAATAAAAAACTTGCTATATTTGACCTTGATGGGACATTGATGGATGCTTATAAGGCAATACGGGATACAATGAATTATTGTCGTGAAAAATTAGGGTATCCACCTGTTTCTCTGGAAAAGATAAAAAGGATTGTGGGAAGGGGAGATGTTGACCTTGCCAGTAAACTTGTAAGCCAGAAAGACATTGAGATGCTTATCTCTTTATACAGGAAAAACCACATAAGATTCCTTGATGGAAATATAAAACTGATGGATGGTGCGGAAGAACTGTTAAAATATCTAAAGGAGCAAAATTTATCCATTGCCGTTGCTACAAACAGGGCGAGATTTTCTGTTAGCCCTGTAATTGAAAAATTGAATATAAACATATACTTTGATATAATATACACAAGGGATGATGTAGAAAAGCCAAAGCCAGACCCTGAAATGATTTTCAAAGCGATGGATTTCTTCAAGGTAGGACAGGAAAAAGTGTTTTTCGTAGGAGATATGGATATTGACTATCTGACAGGTAAAAATGCAGGGGTTGATACATATATTGTGCTTACCGGGTCTTCCCCAAAAGAAGAGCTTGAAAGATACAGCGATATAAAAATATTTGATAACCTTATTGTATTAAAAAAATATCTGACCAACCTATAAGGAGGATGTGATGGAGATAGTGGATGTATATGCAAGACAGATTCTTGACTCCAGAGGTAATCCTACAATAGAGGTGGAGGTTTATCTTGAAAACGGAGAGATGGGCAGGGCAGCCGTTCCTTCAGGTGCTTCCACAGGAGAAAGAGAAGCCCTTGAATTAAGAGACGGTGGGAAAAAATTTCTTGGTAAAGCCGTGGAAAAGGCAGTGAAAAATGTAAATGAAATAATAGCACCTGAAATCATAGGGATGAGTGTATTAGACCAGAGATTGATAGACAGAACACTGATAGAACTGGATGGCACAGAAAATAAGTCAAAACTGGGTGCAAATGCCATTCTCGGAGTAAGTTTAGCAGTTTCAAGAGCGGCTGCTGAGTTT
The DNA here is from genome assembly GCA_035406305.1 of bacterium. Lineage (GTDB taxonomy): Bacteria > Ratteibacteria > UBA8468 > B48-G9 > JAFGKM01 > JAAYXZ01. Next base: position 3,165 of record DAONKS010000073.1, read on the forward strand.
TTAGGTGTCCCGCTTTATTTCTATCTCGGTGGGGTTAAGGCAAATATAATGCCAGTTCCTCTCTGTAATGTAATCAATGGTGGGCTTCATGCTGATAATAACCTTGATATCCAGGAGTTTATGATAGCACCTGTAGGAGCGAAAAGTTTCAGTGAAGGTTACCAGATGGTGGCGGAGACATTTCAGGTTTTGAAGAAGACACTTAAGGGGAAGGGTTACAGTACATCCGTAGGTGATGAAGGTGGATTTGCACCTAATTTAAGCAAAAATGAAGAGGCGATAGAGTTGATAATAAAAGCAATAGAAGAGGCAGGATATAAACCAGGGAAGGATATATCCATCGCTCTTGATACTGCTGCATCTTCTCTGTATGAAGATGGTAAATATAATTTTGAGGGGAAGAAGGTAACATCTGATAAACTGATAGATTATTATGAGGATATAGTTAAGAAATATCCTGTTTTTTCTATAGAAGACGGGCTGGCAGAGAATGACTGGGACGGCTGGAAGATAATGACGGAAAAATTGGGGATGAAAATTCAGATTGTGGGAGACGATATATTTGTTACAAATCCTGAAATATTCAGCAGGGGTATAAAAGAAGGAATTGCCAATGCTATTTTGATAAAAGTGAATCAGATAGGCACTCTTACAGAGACACTTGAGACAATAGAAATGGCTCAAAGGAATAACTACCATACAGTCATTTCCCACAGGAGCGGAGAGACAGAGGATTCATTTATAGCAGACCTTGCAGTTGGTGTAAATGCAGGGCAAATAAAAAGTGGCTCTCTTAGCAGGTCAGAGCGGCTTTGCAAATATAACCAGTTGCTTCGTATAGAGGATATTCTTGGTGATACTGCTGATTATTATGGTAAGTATATAAAAAAGTAGGAAACATAGTCAGATTGAAAGATTGGAAAGCCCCCTCACCTTAATCCTCTCCCCATAGGGGAGAGGAGACCCCCTCACCTTAATCCTCTCCCCATAGGGGAGAGGTGAGGAGAGGGGGGAAGTGGGAGAGGGGAGGTAGTCAACGAACGATGAATTATAAACAACGAAGGAGCATCCAGTAAATATCCATGGGTATGAACAGGAAAAATAGAAAGAAGTGGTTGATAGGTGGTTTATGTGTCTGCTTTATATTGATAAGCATTCCGAGGATTAAGGCATTTATTACATATTCCCGCCAGTTGAAGTATTACAATGATGAAATAATAAAACTTCAGGAAGAAAATAAACGTCTTGAGGAAAAGATAGATGCAATGAAAAAAGACCCTTATTATGCAGAGAAGATTTTAAGGGAAAATTACGGATATGTTAAAAAAGGGGAGCATATCTACAGGATAAGGACTGAGACAGAAAAAGGGGAATAGGATGTATTCTGCAAAATTTGTAAGAGAGAATCTGGAAATTTTAAAAAAGGCATCGGAACTTAAAGGGATGAAAGTTAACTGGGAAGAGTTAGAATCCCTTGACAATGAGAGAAGGCGACTTATTTCATTTGCTGAAGAAAGAAGGAGATGGCAGAAGGACCTTACCGGTAAGATAGCGGAAAGGAAGGATAAGGATAGTACATTGCAGGATATGATAAGTCAGGCAAGGAAATACTCTGATGAGATACGGGAGGCAGAGGCACAACTTAAAGAGATAGAAACAAAATTTGGAAATATAGTTGCTTCTATCCCCAATATCCCCCACCCATCTGTTCCTGCTGGCAAGGACTCTTCTGAAAATGTTATTGTGCGGAAGTGGGGCGATGTGATAGAGAAGAATTTTGATGTCCTGCCACACTGGGAGATAGGAGAAAAGATTGATATTCTTGATTTCCCGAGAGGTGCAAAAATCACAGGTAGTTTCTTCCCTGTTTTCAAGGGGAATGGGGCTGCGCTTGTCCGTGCGCTGATAAATTTTATGCTGGACATCCACAGGAAAAATGGTTTTACAGAGGTATGGGTTCCTGCACTTGTCAACAGGGATAGTATGTTTTCTACAGGGCAACTACCAAAACTTGAAAAGGATATGTACCATCTGGATGAAGAGGACTATTTTCTTATACCAACTGCTGAAGTGCCTGTGACAAATCTTCACAGGGATGAGATAATACCTGAGGAGAAACTTCCAATCTATTATACTGCCTATACTCCCTGTTTCAGAAGGGAAGCAGGCGCCTATGGGAAGGATACAAAAGGGCTGATACGGCTCCACCAGTTTGATAAGGTTGAACTGGTGAAATTTGTCCAGCCAGATACATCCTATGATGAACTTGAGACACTTGTGGCAGAAGCAGAAAAGATACTGCAGGCACTATATCTTCCTTATCGTGTTGTAATGTTGTGTACAGGGGACTTAAGTTTTGCTGCAAGTAAGTGTTATGATATTGAACTCTGGGCACCCGGGATAAAAAAGTGGCTTGAGGTCTCTTCCTGTTCTAATTTTGAAGCATTTCAAGCAAGAAGGGCAGGAATAAAATTTAGAGACAGAAAAGGTAAGACCGAATATGTACATACCCTTAATGGTTCAGGTGTAGCACTCCCTCGTCTTATTATATCTATACTTGAAAACTACCAGCAACCGGATGGTTCTGTTGTTGTTCCTGATGTCTTGAGACCGTATATGGGTGGTCTGGAAGTAATCAGATAAACCATGAAAAAAGAACTATTAAAAAAAGTAAAAGCAGAAGTGAAATCTGTAGAAAAGGATGTAATTGAATGGAGAAGGTATTTTCACAGATACCCTGAATTAGGATTTAAAGAATACAAAACATCGGATAAAATTATTACAATTCTTCAGAAAGCAGGGATACCATTTGAAACTAAAGCAAAGACAGGAGTAGTAGGATACCTGAATACAGGTGCGAAAACAACAATAGGTCTACGTGCTGATATGGATGCTTTGCCGGTTGAAGAAAAGACGGGACTTCCTTTTTCTTCAAAACATAAGGGGATTATGCATGCCTGTGGACATGATGGACATACCGCTGTACTGCTTGGAGTTGCAAGGGTATTGAAAAAACTTGAAAAGTTTCTCAATGTGAATGTGAAACTTATCTTCCAGCCATCAGAGGAAAACCCGCCAGGTGGAGCAACCGTAATGATAAAAGAAGGAGTGCTTGAAGGGATTGATTATCTTTTAGGTTTTCATTTCTTCCCACAACTTCCGCTTTATAAGATGTGGATTGGTAAAGGTCCTGTAATGGCAAGCACTGACTATTTTAAGATAATAGTTGAAGGGAAGGGGGGACATGGCTCATC
>DAONKS010000074.1:0-6407 GCA_035406305.1 bacterium
ATAGCCGTTTTATATTACTCCTGTGAGCGTAAAGAATAAGTATGGATATTATAATTCCTGTGGCAGTGAGGAGCATATCTTTCTGGAATAGATATATAAAAAAAGGCAGGAAGAGAGAAGCAGTAATAGCGCCCAGTGAAACATACCTGCTTGTCATAACGAGAGTAACCCATACAAGAAGTGAAAATAAAGCGGGGAGAGGGAAGAGACCTATAACTACGCCAAAACCTGTGGAGACGCCTTTACCTCCCCTGCCTTTTAAAAATATAGAAAAGTTATGGCCTGCAATGGAAGCAACCCCTGTGGATATTACATAAGGAACAGGGAGAGAAAGATATTTTGCCACAATGACGGGAAGGAGGCCTTTCAGTATATCAAGCACAAGAACTGCACTGGCTAATCTGCCTCCTGCAACCCTGTATACATTGGTAGCTCCAATATTGCCGCTTCCATATTTTCTTATGTCTATCTTTTTAATAAAGCGACATAAAAGATAGCCAACAGGGATACTTCCTATCAGATAAGCCCCTATTATAATGAGTAGAAAGGTTATCACTTATTGGATATTCAAGAGCTCTTTTACTTTATCCACCGCGCTTGCTGCATCAGGAGCATAGCCATCTGCACCTATCTCATCCGCATAACTCTGGGTTATAGGCGCTCCACCTATGACGACCTTTACCTGGTCCTTTATTCCTTCCTTTTTAAGTGCTTCAATAACATCCTTCATCGCCACCATAGTGGTTGTCAAAAGAGCGGATAGTCCCAGAACTTTTGCTCCATTTTTAGCAGCAGCAACAAATTTTTCGGGTGGTACATCTATACCAAGGTCTTCCACTTCAAATCCAGCACCCTTCCACATCATAATTACTAAATTTTTCCCTATGTCATGAAGGTCGCCTTTTACTGTTCCAATTGCAACTTTTGCAAGTGGTTTTATCCCTGCCTTTGCAATAAATGGCTCCAGGATTCCCATACCTGAGTGCATTGCTCTCGCTGCGATTAGAACCTCGGGAACATAAAATTCATTGTTTTTGAATTTTACCCCGACAACATTCATACCGGCGATAAGCCCCTCATTCAGAATTTTTGCAACATCAACATTCTCTTTCAATGCCTTCTCCACCAGTTCTTTTGTTTTTGCTGCATTTCCTGATATTACACTCTCCTTAATTCCCTGAAGAATATCCTCTGCCATTTTTCCCTCCTTTTGGTTATTTGCTGGTTTACAATTATATACAATTTATTTTTTCTGTCAAGAAAATTTTGAATAAAAACGAAGTTTGTGTATAATATATCACAATTATTCTGCTGTTGCAAAATTTCCGCAGGGGATGGGTAGAAGTTGAAAAATTTTCTAATCTACAATCTCTTATATAAAAAGGGCGGTTAGCTCAGTGGCAAGAGCGCTACCCTTACAAGGTAGAAGTCGCAGGTTCAAGTCCTGCACCGCCCAATGTAATTTACTTCTTTGAAAAGGAATTGAACCGAGACTTCCAAAGGGTAAGAGGGAAAAGTATTTTCCCTCGGGTAGTCGGTATTGGGGGGAGGACTATATCAGGAAGGGGGAAGCACCCCCTCCTGAAGAGCGAAGCGAGAAGTCGCAGGTTCAAGTCCTGCACCGCCCATTTACGCATCACTCCTCTTTGATACGCATTCTATGTGATGCGGTTGATTTTAGTTTTTTTGTCCCACCTCCGCGGTGGGCAAGAGGGGAAATTTGAAACTTCTTAATAACTGTCTCATCTAAATTTAATAAAAGGAAAAACGGAGGGATGTAAAATGGCAGAGAAAATTATCGGTATAGACCTTGGCACAAGTAACTCTTCAGCTGCTGTTATGGAAGGAGGAAAGCCGGTTATTATCCCAAGTGCAGAGGGGACTACTATTGTAGGAGGAAAGGCATTTCCTTCCTATGTTGCATTTACAAAGGATGGGCAGGTACTTGTTGGAGAACCGGCAAGAAGACAGGCGGCAGTTAATCCAGAAGGAACTGTCTTTGCTGCTAAAAGGAAGATGGGGACTGACTACAAGTATAACATCTACGGGAAGACATATACCCCTGAACAGATTTCTGCCTATATTCTCCAGAAGATAAAAAGGGATGCTGAGGCATTTTTAGGACAGCCCATAAAGAAGGCGGTAATAACAGTTCCTGCATATTTCAATGATAACCAGAGGCAGGCAACAAAGGATGCAGGGACAATTGCAGGACTTGAGGTTGTGCGTCTCATCAACGAGCCAACAGCGGCTTCCTTTGCCTACGGACTGGATAAACTCCAGGCAGAACTAAAAATCCTTGTCTTTGATTTTGGTGCAGGGACACTTGATGTCACCATTATGGAAATGATGGCAGGTGTCTTCAAGGTTCTTTCCACTCATGGAGATACGCAGTTGGGCGGAACTGATATGGATGAGGTACTTATAAAGTATATTGTGGAAGAATTTAAGAAAGAGTCGGGTATAGATGTAAGCAGGGATAAGATGGCAATGCAGAGAATTAAGGAAGCGGCAGAGAAGGCAAAGATAGAGCTTTCTTCCACACTGGAGACAGAGATAAATCTCCCATTTATCACAGCAGACCAGACAGGACCGAGACACCTTCAGATGAAGATAAGAAGGGCAAAACTTGAAGAACTGGTAGAGTCAATTATAGAAAGATGTAAAGGACCTGTGAGACAGGCGATAGAAGATGCGAAGTTAAAGACATCCGAGATTAATAAGGTTATTCTTGTTGGTGGACCTACCAGAATGCCGATTGTGCAGAAGTTTATAGAGGACTTTATCGGGATAAAACCGGAGCGGGGAGTTGACCCTATGGAGTGTGTGTCTATAGGTGCTGCAATACAGGGCGCAATACTGAGCGGCGAAATGAAGGATAAAGATATTCTTCTCCTGGATGTGACACCACTTTCTCTCGGCGTGGAGACGCTGGGAGGTGTTTTCACAAAAATTATAGAAAGGAATACAACCATACCGGTAAAAAAGAGCCAGATATTTACAACTGCGGCGGATAACCAGCCATCTGTTGAAATAAATGTTTTACAGGGTGAGAGGCCTATGGCAAAGGATAACCTCAGTTTGGGAAGGTTTCATCTTGAAGGTATTCCACCTGCTCCGAGAGGAGTTCCACAGATAGAGGTGACTTTTGATATTGATGCAAACGGGATTCTACATGTGACAGCAAAAGATAAAGGAACGGGTAAGGAACAGTCCATAAAGATAACTGCTTCCAAAAAACTCTCACAGGAAGAGATTGAAAAGATGGTGAAAGAGGCAGAGAGATACGCAGAGGAAGACAAAAAACAGAGGGAACTTATAGAGGTTGTTAACCAGGCGGATTCCTTAATATATAATGTCAACAAGACATTGAAGGAGCACGGAGATAAGGTATCCGAAGCGGACAGAAAGAATATACAGGAAAAGATAGATGCACTGGATAAACTGATAAAGGCAGAGAAAAAAAGCAAAGAAGATATCCAGAGGGCTATAGATGAACTTCAGCAGGCAGTTCACGGCCTTGCCCAGGTTATATACCAGCAGGCACAGCAACAGCAAACTCCGGGACAGCAGGCACAGCCCGAGCAGGAGCCGGGGAAGAAAGAAGACAGGGGCAATGTTGTTGATGCTGAATATAAAGAGGTTGATGACCAGGATAAGAAGTAATGAGATATGTAAGGGTTATTGTGGATGGACTGGAAGAGAGTGGAAATTACGGTATAGTTGAAGGTGAGACAATCCGGATAATAAAAGCATCTCCCCTGTTTTCTCCTGTTGAAGAGGCGGGAATTGAGGTTCCTTTTTCTGCGGTCAAAAAGTTTTTGCCTCCTGTGGAGCCGCCTAACATCATTGCGTTAGGGCTGAATTACAGGGAACATGCAAAAGAAAGCAGGATGGATTTGCCATCCGCTCCTGTTATATTCCTGAAGGCAACCACTGCCATAACAGGGCATCTATCTCCCATTATTTTACCAAAGGAAGCGCCTGATTTTGTTGATTATGAAGCAGAACTTGTTATAGTTATAGGGAGGAAGGCAAAAGATATTATGCCAGAAGATGCTTCTGATTATATTCTTGGATATACCTGTGGTAATGATGTTTCAGCAAGGGACTGTCAGATGAAACTGGACAGACAGTGGGCGAGGGCAAAATCATTTGATACCTTTGCTCCTGTAGGTCCCTGGATAGAAACGGATATCTCACCCGATAACTTAAAAATTCAGTCACGGGTTAATGGAGTTGTAATGCAGGAATCAAACACAGCAGATATGATATTCAGCACCTCAGAAATTGTCTCCTATCTTTCAAAACAGATGACGCTTCTGCCAGGGACTCTTATTATGACAGGTACTCCGTCGGGGGTCGGATTTGCAAGGAATCCGCAGGTATTCCTTAGAGATGGGGACACTGTTGAAATTGAAATAGAGGGCATAGGAATTCTTAAAAATCCCGTTGTAAGAGAGCGTTGACTATTCACGGATTAACTGTATATGCTTTAACATTACAAGGGATGCTCTTTCTGTCTCATTGAGTTTGAATGTGATGAATTTTATCGTCTCTTCAAGATTTGGTATCAGGACATATTCAAGGGCATTAACCCTTCTTCTCGTCCTTTCAATCTCCATGGCAAAACTTATCAATTTATTTTCAAGGAAAGCAAGGTTCAGTAATTTTTGTAATATCTCTTTGCCTTTTTCTAAAAGATAGTAATGGTATGGTGAGAGTGAATAATCAGGTATAACTCTCTCAGAAGAGGTATGTAGATGAATCTCTGCTACAGGGATATTAAAAAACCTTTTTATCTCCTGAGAAAATGTGATTTTGAAGAAGTTCTTTTCAATAAAATTTCTCCATATCCTTTCGTCCGTAAGTCCCTTCATTTTCAGCACATCCAGGTAGAACTGTAATAACTCTTCCTCAACGGATTTTCTCTCTTCTTTTACCCTCCCAATGAGGGACCTGAATTCTATCAGAAGCTGTTCTTCCTTGTCTTTCAGGAGTTTATGCCCTCTCTTTGCAAGGAGCAATCTTTTCCTGAGTTTGAGAAGTTCCATCCTGTTGGGATTAACCTTCAGTTTCATCTTTGCTCCAGTGTTTTTCCATAATCTCAGGAGGTATCCGCTTTATTTCCGAAACAGGAAGCAGATGCAAGAGTTTCCACCCGATATCCAGTGTCTGTTTTATCGTTCTCTCCTCATCAGTCCCCTGAGAGATAAACTCCTTCTCAAGTTGTCTTGCAAATGTAAGGTGTGCAATATCTGCTTCGGTAAGGGATGCCTCTCCTAAAACCACAGCAAGTTCTTCTGCTTCTTTGCCTCTTGCATAGGAGGCAAATAACTGACTTGCTATGGCAGGATGGTCTTCACGGGTTAACTCTTTCCCCGTTTTTCTATCAACCCCTATGCCCTTATCTCTTAATCTTGAAAGAGATGTAAGTATATCAATGGGAGGATATATACCTTTCAGGTGTAGCTGTCGTGAAAGTATTATCTGTCCTTCGGTTATATAACCAGTAAGGTCGGGTATGGGATGGGTTTTATCATCTTCAGGCATTGTAAGAATTGGTATCTGCGTAACAGACCCTTTCCTTCCTTTAATTCTTCCCGCACGTTCGTAGATGGTTGAGAGGTCTGTGTACAGGTAGGAAGGATAGCCACGTCGTCCAGGTATTTCATTCCTTGCAGCAGATATCTCTCTTAATGCCTCAGCATAGTTTGTCATATCTGTCAGTATCACAACAACGTGCATCCCTAATTCAAAGGCAAGATACTCCGCCGCTGTAAGTGCTACACGTGGTGTTGCTATCCTTTCTATCGCGGGTTCATCTGCAAGATTGATAAATATAACACATCTTTCTATTGCCCCTGCTTCTGTGAACTCCTTCTGGAAAAACTCCGCTTCTTCAAATGTAATACCCATAGCAGCAAAGACCACTGCAAATTCTGTCTCTTCCTTTTCAGATGGAATCTTTGCCTGTTTTACTATCTGTGTGGCAAGAAGGTTATGTGGGAGACCAGCCCCTGAAAATATAGGGAGTTTCTGTCCCCTGACTAAACTATTCAGTCCATCTATTGCTGATATCCCTGTCTGGATAAATTCTGATGGATAGTCCCGTCTTGTAGGATTAATAGGAAAGCCATTTATGTCAAGGTAGTGGTCAGGTATTATCTCTGGTCCTCCGTCTCTTACTTTCCCAAGTCCTGTGAAGATTCTGCCAGATATTCCCCGTGAGACACCAAATCTAATACCTTTACCTGTAAATCTAACCTTCGTATTAGCCCCACTTAGTCCGGATGTGCCTTCAAAGACCTGGACAAGTGCTTTATCCTGATAAACCTCAAGGACCTTTCCCAATCTATTCTCCTGCTGTCCTGTTGAAATCTCAACAAGTTCTCCATAAGAGGCAC
>DAONKS010000075.1:0-1507 GCA_035406305.1 bacterium
ATTGTTGAAGGTTCGTCGCAATTGTCTGCCATTACAGGCAGGACAAATTCTCCGGATGCATTTTCAAAACCGGTCTTTAACGCATTAGCAAAACCTGGTTGTTTCAGGTTATCAACTATCTTTAGAAAAGGTAATTTTTCCTGCAGTTTTTTTACAATAACTGCTGTATTATCTTCGGAATGGTCATTAACCACAATAATTTCTGTTATTGAGGTATCTATAAATGGAAGTAGTTTATTGATAGTTGTTTCTATATTATCTTCTTCGTTCCTTGCCGGTATAATAATACTGAGTTTTATATCCATCCTATACAAGATTTTTCTCTTTAAGTTCTCTTGCCGCCTTTTCAAATTTGTCTTCTGCTCTTGCTCTTTTTGACCAGTTTATCAACTTTTTCATACCTTCTTCAAAAGATACCTGCGGAGTAAATCCTATGGTCTTTTTGATTTTAGTAATATCGGCATAGCAGTGTCTCACATCCCCTTTTCTAAATTTATATAGAATTTCTGGTTTGATTTTAGACGCTTTCCCTAAAAGTTTTATTAAGGTTTGAGCAACTTCAAGGATACTCACAGGTTTACCTGTTCCAGCATTAAAAACCTGATAATTTGCTTCTTCTTTTTCTATTGAAAGGATGCAGGCATTCACTATATCTCCCACCCATATAAAGTCCCTTGACTGTAAACCATCTTCATATATAACAGGAGGATTATTATTTTTTATCCTGCTTAAAAAAATTGCTGCAACACCCGTATAAGGATTTGATAGGGATTGTCTCGGACCATATACATTAAAAAATCTTAAAGCCACAACAGGAATACCGTAGGTTTTTCCTATCAATAAGGACATCTCTTCCTGCTCTTTTTTTGTAATTGCATATATAGAGTTAGAAACAAGCGGTGTATCTTCAGGTGTGGGTATAGGTTTTAAGTTCCCGGTACAGTAGGGACATTTCGGTTCCCAATCCGAAGGAGATGTTTCAAAATTCCGCAGAGGAGGTTTCACTTTTCCACATTTTTTACAGTTATAAAGTCCTTCACCGTAAATACTCATAGAAGATGCCACGAGGAGTTTTTTAACCTTATGTTTTTCATTAACGAGTATATCAAGCAAATTAGCAGTTCCCTGTATGTTTGATTCAACATATTTGGCAATCTGATACTGTGATTGTCCAACGCCTACTGCTGCTGCAAAATGTACAACTATATCTGCTTCTGTTACTGCTTCTTTTAATTGCTTTTTACTTCTAACATCACCTTTTATAAATTTTGCTCTGATATTGTAATATTCAGGCAGTCCGTCAGGATGGACCTGTGGTTCAAGGTTATCAAATACTGTAACCTTATATTTCTTTCTTATCAGTTCATCTACAAGATGGCTACCAATAAAACCTGCTCCCCCTGTTACAAGCACTTTTTTCATCCTATTCTCCTCTTCTCATTTCTCTATATTACTTTTGTCCCATCGTCCCACCGCGGAGGTGGGATTGGAAGTATTTAATGGTTTT
>DAONKS010000075.1:1607-6355 GCA_035406305.1 bacterium
GGACTTGCGAGATGAAAGACCATATCAAACTTCTGATTGATAGAACTCGCTTCAATGGTAATTACATCTTCCTGGATAAATTTGAATTCAGGTAATTTGAAGAGATGCTTTACATTGTCAGGGGAACCAGTACATAAATTATCAATACACCATACCTCATATTCCCTCTGGATGTAATAATCACAGAGATGACTTCCGATAAAACCCGCTCCTCCTGAAATAAGAATCTTCTTTTTCCTCCCCATTTAACTTCTTCCTATTCCTCTATAGATAAATCCCATCTTCTTTATTTTATCTGCATTCAGGAAATTCCTGCCATCAATAATATAGGGGGTCTTCATAAGGCGCCTTGTTTTTTCAAAATCAATGGCTTTAAACTCATTCCACTCAGTGAGAAATATCAACAACGAAGCGTCTTTTACACACTCATAAGGCGTCTGGCAATATGTAATATCAGAAAATATCTTTTTCATATTCTCCATTGCTTTCGGGTCATAACACCTGATGTTTACGCCTTCCTTTAACAAAATAGAGATTATTTCAATAGCAGGAGATTCTCTTATATCATCTGTATCAGGTTTAAATGATAGTCCTAAAATAGATATTTCTTTTCCTTTTAAGTTCCATAATAGTTCCTTCGCTTTTTTTATTACAAGGAGACGTTGCTCCTTATTTATTTTCTGGACTTCTTTTAAAAGATTAAATGGATAGCCAATGTCTTCTGCCAATTTAATAAAGGCAGCTACATCTTTGGGAAAGCAACTTCCTCCCCATCCGATACCTGCCTTAAGGAAGTCCCTTCCTATTCTTTTATCATATCCCATGCCCTCTGCCACTTTCTCGACATCCGCCCCTACCCTTTCACATATCTGTGATATGGCGTTTATATAAGAAATTTTTAATGCAAGAAATGAATTTGAAGCGTGTTTTATAAGTTCAGCACTTTTAACATCAGTGAATACAACAGGTGCCTTAATTGGGGCATATATCTCTTCAAAAATTTTCCTTGCCCGTTCATTCTCAATTCCCACAACAATTCTATCTGGCTCAAGAAAGTCCTTTATGGCGCTTCCCTCTCTTAAAAATTCTGGGTTGGCGGCAACATCAAATTCAATACCTGTGGGCGACATAAGTTCAAGGGTTCTTTTAACCCATTCTCCTGTAAGCACAGGCACAGTGCTTTTTTCAACAATTAATCTATAAATTTTCTCTGCACCTGTTTTCTTCATTTCAGTTAGCGCCTTTGCAATCTCAATAGTGACATTCTCCACATAGGACAGGTCTGCTCCACCATCAGGGGTTGAAGGAGTTCCCACTGCTATAAAGATAATCTCACTCTTTTTTGTAAGTTCTGCTACTGATGTAGTGAGGGCCAATTTTCCATTTTTAACAGTTTCTTTCACAATCTCATCAAGTCCAGGTTCATAGAAAGGGATATCAAAATTTTTAATACATTCTATTTTGCTCTCATCGTTATCTGCACATATGACATTGTGTCCTAATTTTGCAAAACAGGCCGCGGTTACCAGTCCTACATGACCGGCTCCTATTACTCCTATATCTCTCATTTGTTCACCTTCCTTATTATATCTATGTTGTTCTCAATCCACTTAATTAGTTGTCTTATCCCTTTTTCTGCTGATATTTTTGGTTCCCAGTTTAAATTATTCTTGAGTTTTGTGTTATCACTTATAAAGACCTTCTGGTCACCCGGACGCCATTGGAAAAACTCATACTGGATTTGTTTATTCAGTGTTTTTGAAAGAAAGTCAATCAATTCCAGAAGAGAAAATGTATTTTCTATACCGCCCCCTATGTTGAAAATCTCTCCTTTTACAGATTCTATCTTTTCAACAGCCATTATATATGCCCTTATCAGGTCCCTTACTTCAAGGAGGTCTCTTACCTGTTTTCCGTCTCCATAGATATTTATCTTTTTATCCAGCAAACTTTTAACAATGAAGTGTGCTACCCAGCCCTGGTCTTCATTACCATATTGGTTTTTACCATAGATACAACTCTGCCTGAATACAACTGTTTTTAACCCGTAGATTCTATAATAGTCCCTCACATACTGGTCAGCACTTCCCTTTGAATTCCCGTAAGGAGAATGGAAGTCAAGATTTTCTTTTTCTGATATGCCTTTTTTGTTGCTTATAAGGATGTATCTTTTATTGCTTTCTTTCAATTTTAGATGGTCCAGTTCGCCATAGACCTTGTTTGTGGAAGCAAAGATAATGACTGCATCAGGACAGTTTTTCCTTATTGCTTCAAGTAGATATAAAGTTCCTAATGCATTTATTTCAAAGTCATCCACAGGGTCTTTTACTGAACTTGTAACCGCAACCTGTGCTGCAAGATGATAAATTTCGTTATAATTTTTCATCACTTCTTTAAGTTTTTTATAGTCCCTGATATCACCTTTTATAAACTCAAGGTTCTTATATTCTCTGGATTGTAGCCATTTAAGATTATACTCTACTCCTCTTCTGGAGAGGTTGTCATATATAACAACAAAATTATCTCTTCCGGAAAGTAAATACTCAGCAAGGTTTATCCCTATAAATCCAGCCCCTCCTGTTATCAGTATTCTCTTTCTCATAATATGTTTATAAAGTGATATATCTCAAGAAAGTAATATTCTTTCTTTTCCTTTCCTTTCAGGACATCCAGAAAAGAGTAGTTTTTTATCAGTTGCATATCTCTTATTTTAACAGATTTTTCCCGTATAAAGAAGTTTTTGATATCTTCGTTCCATTGCTGTCCTGCAGAACTGTATTTTAAGATGAGCCAGAAACCATTATATTTACTGCAAATCCTCTTCAGTTCATTCTCTAAATCCTCTGTATTTTCAGGAGTAACTTCAACAACAGGCAGATTGCCCTTGTAATACCAGTCCCATGGACTGTAAGGTTCAAAAAACTCAGAAAATCTCCTTTCCCTTAATTCATTGATAATAATTACCTCATTCGGCTTCTCCTCATTCTGTATAATCTGGCTTACTTTTCTAAAAGGAATAAGTTTACTTATATCGTGATATTGTAAACTGTCTTTTCTGTAGTAATAATAAAGGGATGGTATTAAAAAAAGGACCAGGATAACAGAGAACAATTTCTTTACGCTCTCTTTTCTTATGCCTTCTACTCCCGATGCGATAACAATAAAAAAGAATGGTTGAAGATGTACAAGGTTTTGAGGAATTGTTGCCTTTATAGAGAAGACCATAATAATTCCAAGTGCAAGAACAATAATAGAAAAATTCTGAAGGAAGTCCTTTTTTATCTGGGCACCTCTTATGAAAAACAACAAAAAGAGTATTATACCCGGTAGAACGAACTTAAAATTAAGCGGTGATAATGTCTCTCCAAATACAAAGTAAAAAAATGTATAGGCAATCCTGAAAAATGGATTTATTACACTGTGAGGCGCTGTTTTTACAAAGGCAATCTGGGAGAATAAAGGCCCTGCAAGATATGGAAGATAGAGAAGAAAGATAACTGCGAGAGGGATACAGAACTTTCTGAGAGATACTTCTTTCCTGTAGAACAGCAACACAATTACTTGACCGGCAATAACAATAACTCCGTAGTTGTGAAGATAAAGTGTAATAAGAGACGCAATAACCCATCCCGCACCATATTTAAATTTATAAGTATTCTGATATAAAAGAAATAAAAGCACAGACAGAAGCGAAAAGAATGTAAGCATACTGTATGACTTAACTATTTGAGACCATAAAATTGCCGCTGGTGAAAAAGCAAAAAGAGTAAGAGGTAATAGATAATTTTTATCTTTTTCCTGTGTCAGTAAGAGATAGAAAATGACTACCGCTCCTGCTCCAGAGAGAAAAGGAATAAATCTTAATCCAAACTCACTCTGTGTAAATTGAAAAAGCCATCTGATTATTGAATAAAACAGTGGTGGATGAGCATCATATTTGATTATGCTTTTTATCATATCCAAAAAGGATGGTATTCTACTGAAAGATATCGCAAGAAACTCATCACACCAGAAATCTTTCTGTGATAAACAACAGAATCTCAGGAAAACTGCTATTGTAATAATCAAAAATAAAATTTTATTATTTGATTTTAAATGCATCGCCCCTATCCTTTTATAAATTACTCCTCCTTTTTCTTTGATAATAGAAATTTTACATCTTCTGCCAGATAGTTATTAAACTATCACTTTTTATTATATGGATAATACCCCTTTTATCTGATGAAGAAAAATCATAGGTTCTGGAGATATTCAGTAATTTGAAACCATCTGTTAGTATCAGATTAAGAGATTGAGGGTTAAAATGAAAAATCTGGGCTGGGATATGTAGCAATGCTCTGCTTTTACCTGTAAATGAAAGAATATTGGATAGAAAGAAAAGTAAAGGAGAATGGTAAGGAGTTTTAATTATCAAATATCCCCCTGATTTAAGAATTTTTGCAACGGTCTTTATATAAGATACAGGGTCTTTAAGATGAGCAATAACATCAAACATTGTAATTATATCAAATGAATTTTCAGGTAGATTTAATTCTGGAAGAGGTTTATCATAGACGTCAAATCCCTTATTTCTGCAGTGAGTAACAGCAAATGTAGAGATATCCTGTCCGTATACTTCACACCCCTTTTCTTTTGCTACTTCAAGAAGGATACCGGTACCACACCCCACATCAAGGAGTTTTCCATTTAATGTTATATCCCGCTCAATTATTGAGAATAATTTTTTAATATAGTTCTTTCTTTCGCTG
>DAONKS010000076.1:0-5873 GCA_035406305.1 bacterium
TTAGCGCGCATGGTTTGGGACCATGAGGTCCTCGGTTCAAATCCGAGCGCCCCGACTTAAAACATTTTCGGGCATATCATAATGAAACAGATAACGCTGACGGTATCGGCTGGGAAGAGGTTGATAGGGAAAGCGGTGGCGGTACATCCTGCGGTGCAGGAGAAGTTGAAATCAGGGATAGTTGCAATAATTGCAGGAACGACCAATGGATATGTGGCGGAAGAAATTTTAAAGTCAATAAGACAGGAAAAGGACTTTGACCGCAGACACTTCTTCAGAGGTATCACTCTCCCACCTTCAAAACCCACAGACGAAACAGGTAGATTACCGGAGCAGAAATTTCCCGGGGATGTCATTATAGTTGATGGAGTGTGGCAGAAGGGAAAGACAATATTTGATGTAATAGAGGAGATGAATGAAGGGGATATCGTTATAAAGGGCGCAAATGCTGTGAACATTGAAAAGAAAAAGGCAGGAATACTTATAGGACATCCTAAAGCAGGAACTATCGGAATAATATTACCTGCCGTTGTGGGAAGACGTCTACGGCTAATCATACCTGTGGGACTGGAAAAAAGGGTATGCAGTGATATTGATAACCTGGCAGGAAAGATAAATTCTCCGGGGACAAGTGGACCGCGTCTTTTTCCTGTAAGTGGTGAAATCATCACTGAGATAGAAGCAATTTCCATACTTACGGGTGCTAAGGCAGAACTCTTAGCAGCAGGTGGGGTATCTGGAGCAGAAGGGAGTATCTGGCTTGCTGTAGAGGGAACAGATAAAGAAGTAACGGAAGCAGAAAAAGTTATTGGTTCTGTTTCCAAAGAGCCGAATTTTTGTGTATAATAAATATGTTTGCACTAAAAGGAAACAGAAACATCAAAACCTCGCACAGGGAAAAAACCCAGAGGAGAGTGCGAGGTAAAGGAGGATAGATGGACCAGAAGGCAATAGATGAAGGAAAAGGACTGGCGTGGCTTTCTTATTTAGGGATTCTTCTCTTGATACCGCTTCTTGTGAATAAGGATAATGAGTACTCAAAGTTCCATGTAAAACAGGGAATAATACTTCTTATATGTTCAGTTGGATGGCAGATAGTATCAATCATACTCCATATAATACCTGTAATAGGAACACTTATCTGGGCAGGTGGACTGTTATTTCTGTTTATACTGATGGTAATGGGCATAATAAATGCCTTAAACGGAAAGACAGAACCACTTCCTGTTATAGGAAAGTATGCTGAGAAGATAAAACTTTAAAAATAAAACTTCTTTCTTTTCCAATTAATAAGTTTGAAAGTTGTTATTTCATCCTCTCCTGGTTGGCAGGAGAGGTTTTTCTTTCTTACTTAATTAAGAGATACCAGAATTATATTAACACTATGAAAAAAATACTCTCTTTTATGTCTGAAAGGTGGAGATGTGAAGGCGGATATAGAGAACTACTCATACTTTCCTTCCCTCTGATATTAAGCACAGGCGCCTGGACCATCCAGCAATTCGTTGACAGGATGTTTCTTTCCTGGTACTCAGCAGAAGCAATTGCTGCATCACTTCCAGCAGGACTGTTAAACGGCACCATCACAAGTATTTTTATAGGAACCGCTTCATTGGTGAGCACTTTTGTCGCTCAATATTACGGGGCAAAGAGATTTGAGAATATCGGGAAAATTGTCTGGCAGGGGCTCTACCTTTCTATCATAGGTGCTATCATAATGCTCCTGTTGGTACCTTTTGCAGACATCTTTTTCACCATCGCAGGACATCCACAACAGATAGCCCATTACGAAACAGTATATTTCAGGATACTCTGCATTGGTGCTTTCCCTGCAATAGCCTCATCCTCCCTTGCGGGTTTCTTTTCAGGAAGGGGACATACCATACCTGTTATGTGGATGAGTTTTCTGCAAACAGGAATAAATATAATTCTGGACTACTGTATGATATTTGGCAGGTGGGGATTTCCTGAAATGGGTATAAAAGGTGCAGCAATTGCAACGGTTATAGCAACTTTTATCGTGTTTCTTATATATTTATTCCTCTTCACTAAAAGTGATTTTAATAATCTGTATGGAACAAGAAAAAATAACTCTCCTGATTTATTTTTGTTGCGCCGTCTTATGCACTTCGGACTACCAAATGGAATTCAGTGGGCTATAGATATGGCTGGTTTTTCTCTCTTTCTTCTGTTTGTAGGCAGATTAGGAGTAATACCACTTGCAGCAACCAATATTGCATTTAATATCAATACACTTGCGTTTATGCCTATGATAGGAATTGGAATGGGGGTGAGTATCCTTGTGGGACAGAACTTAGGTAAAAACGATTCATTTACTGCTGGAAGAAGTGTCTATTCCGGCTTCCATATCACATTTCTTTATATGGCAACTATCGCCCTTCTTTATGTTCTTCTCCCTGATATCTTCATAAAACCATTTGCTCCCCGTATATATCCCGGTGATTTTTCAGAGGTCCACAGGATAGCGGTCGTCCTGTTGAGGTTTATTGCCTTTTATTCTCTCTTTGACACTATGAATATCATCTACGCATCTGCACTCAGAGGGGCAGGAGACACAAGGTATATAGTAAAAGCCGTAATTATTGTATCTCTATTTATACTTATCATCCCATCATACCTTGCGGTCTTCATATTCAAAAAGGATGTTTATGTGGCGTGGATTATAGCAACAATGTATGTGATAATCCTGGGTTTTACATTCCTCTTCCGTTTTCTTAAAGGTAAGTGGAAAAAGATACGGGTAATTGAGACACCTGTTATTGAATAACATCAGAAGTAAAGAGATGCATTATAAGATGTCCTGACATATACTCCGCTTTCAACATATCTAAAACCGTAACTGTACGCTTTTTCTTTGTAATAGTTGAACTCCGCAGGGGAAAAGTATTTCTTAACAGGATAACTTTTTATAGAAGGAGACAGATACTGTCCTATACTCAAAAATTCACAGCCGGTAGAAGCAATATCCTGTATAGTGTTCAAAATCTCTTCTTCTGTCTCCCCCAGTCCCAGCATAATCCCTGACTTTGTCTTCTGTGTGGGCTTTAAACCTTTTATCTTTTTCAATACACTGAGAGACCTTTCATAGTCCGCCTTATCTCTCAAGACAGGATATAATCTTTTAACCGTTTCTATATTGTGGGAAATAACATCAGGTGATGAATCTATTACTGTTTCTATGGATTTTTCATCTCCACTAAAATCAGGTATCAGAATCTCTATTCTGCCACTAAATCCTGTCTTCCTTATCTCTTCAACTGTTTTTTTGAATATACCCGCACCACCATCAAGAATATCATCCCTTGTAACACTCGTGATAACAACATACTCCATACCAAGTAATCTTACTGCTTCTGCAACTCTTTCCGGTTCATTATTATCCGGATGTAAAGGAACTCCTTTTTTCACACTACAAAATCGGCAGTTCCGAGTACAGATATCTCCTAATATCAAAAAAGTCGCTGTCTTCTTTTTGAAACATTCTGATATATTGGGACACATACTCTCTTCACATATGGAATGGAGATTCAGTCCCCTTAATATCTTCTTTATCTCCCCTGTTTCAGAGAGAACAATTTTTTTCCTGTATAAGTTCTCTTTCATAAAACTCTACCTTTTCTTTCTCCTCAGGTGTTAAGTCCCTTTCTTCCATAACTGCCCCGAATATAGAGGCAAAACTTTCTTTAAGGACATCAGCAAATTCCTCAAACATCACCTTCCTGCCCACCGCCTCACTTATAGATATTGTTTTTTGACCGGAAAGAGTTATCCTTTCTTTAACATATTTTAAAACCGGCTTATGGTCAAGGGAAAGCGGAATTGAGCCGTGTTGCATTATTATATCCCTGCTTCTCTTCTGTGCATTGCCACCTATCTTCTTACCATTAACCAGTATGTCATAGTCCTCAAATGATGAAAAACAGATTGAAGACCGCTCCTTTTTTACCTGTCCGCTATCAATAGCAAATATCGGCTCAAGTCCATAATGGCGGTATGCCTCAAGGATGAAAGAGCAGAGAATCTTATAGCCATCTCTAACACTACGTGGTGCATTTATATCTCCTGTTGAACACACAACAGCATACGTAACCTCATCCCCGTGGAATATAATACCACCACCTGTTGGCCTTTTTACAAAAGGAATACCATCTCTTATACAGGCAGGAATATCCAGAACATCTTCTGCTTTCTGTGAATAGCCGATACTGAATCCATAGGGCTTCCATCCGTATATACGAAATATGGGCATCTTTTCCTTCTTATAGATATCAACCATTACACGGTCTATAGCCATATTGGTAACTGGATGGGAAAAATGAGGAGGGACAAAACGCCATACATTCATTTTTTACACCACCTCAAATTCAGGTCTCTTGCTGCCTTTACCTCATCAGGTCTGCTTACAGGTGTACTCTCAGGGAAATCAGCAAATTTTTCAGGTTTTTTTTCAGCAAGTTTCGCTGCCTCAATCATTGCTGATATAAATTCATCCAGTGTCTCCTTATTCTCTGTCTCTGTCGGCTCAATCATAAGTGCCTCTTTCACTATCAGGGGGAAATATATTGTTGGTGGGTGGATACCCCTGTCTATAAGATACTTAGCAATATCAAGGGCACTCACGCCCTTTTCCTTCTGCCACTCTGCTGAAAATACGCACTCATGCATACACTTCCTGTCATATGGCAATTTATAGTATTTTTTCAGTTTCTCCTTTACATAATTGGCATTAAGAACCGCCTTCTCTGCAACATCCATCAGGCCCTCCCTGCCGAGCAATAGAATATATGCATATGCCCTGACTATCACCTCAAAGTTGCCATAAAAGGGCGCAATATACCCGATAGATTCAGGATAGTGATAGTCAAGGAAGAATGTCCCATCTGTCCGCAAAACCACCTTTGATATGGGGAGATATTTACTTAAATGCCCTTTAACCCCAACAGGCCCTGCACCAGGGCCTCCACCACCATGTGGTGTGGCAAATGTCTTGTGAAGATTGAGATGGACTATATCAAATCCCACATCCCCGGGCCTCAGTTTACCTAATATAGCATTGAGGTTTGCCCCATCATAATACACCAGTGCATCTACACTATGCGCCATATCGCATATCTCTTTTATTGAAGGGTTGAATATACCCAACGTATTCGGACAGGTAAGCATAACACCTGCAACCTTGTCAGTAAGGTGCCTTTTATATTCATTTATGTCCATAACACCTGTGTTGTCTGAAGGGATAACAACTACCTCATAGCCGGCTATTGCTGCACTTGCAGGGTTTGTCCCGTGGGAGGAATCAGGAACAAGTATATACCTCTTCTTATTGCCTTTTGAACAATGATATGCAGCAATTATCATCGTTCCTGTAAGTTCCCCATGTGCTCCTGCAAGTGGCTGCATCGTAAACGCATCCATTCCTGTAATCTCACATAGAAGTTGTTCCATCCTGTATAAAAGTTCCAGTGCCCCCTGTGTAAGAATACCCCCACCTGAAAGTTGGGGCAGAAGTGGATGGAGGTCTCTGAAACCAGGCAGTGCTGCCACAGCTTCTGTAAATTTGGGATTATACTTCATTGTGCAGGAACCAAGTGGATAAAAGTTGGTGTCAACACAGAAGTTTTTATTTGCCAGCGAGGTAAAATGCCTTACAACATCAAGTTCTGAAACCTCCGGCAGTCCATTGTCCGTCTTCCTCTTTAAGTTATCAGGAATGGATGCTTTGACAGGAACATCGCTCTTCTGTATCTTAAATCCCCTCCGTCCCTTTCTACCCTTCTCAAATATCAACTGCATAGAACTGCCTCCATACTCTCCGCAAACTTTACAATCTCTTCTTTTGTCCTCTGCTCTGT
>DAONKS010000077.1:0-1540 GCA_035406305.1 bacterium
TATTTAAAAACCTGAACGTTACCTCTGATTTTTTCATTCTGCTCTGAATTTTCTCCGTAGTATTACTAACAGAAAAAAATGTTCCATACATTACAGTGAATAATAAAAATACCAGAACTGTGGCAATCAGTATTTCAATGAGTGTAAAACCAATTTTCGCTTTATGTTTCATTTTTTCTCACTCTCTCTATCCAATTTTAAAAAACCGGTCAGGGTTGAATATTCACCACCCTGTGTTTTTACTGTAAGTTTATAAGGTGTAAAGGTAACTCCATATTCTGTATCTGTAATAGTAATATCAGCCAGTTCAATCTTCCACTGGTAACCTTCAAAAGGTGCAGAAAATATCCCGTTTTTCTCCCTTTCTATATCTGTAATACCTGTTTTCAATTCTTCAAGTTTTATCCTTGATAACAGAACAAGATTCTTTTCATCATTTACTATCTGGATATGCCTTGTTGAAACAAGGCAGGACTGGAGACCTGCTATACCTGCTATCGCAAATATAGACAGGGCAATCATAACTTCCAGGAGTGTTAAACCAGCATTAGAACATTTAATCTTCTTCAATGTTTGCTTCTCCTTTGACTACCTCAGGGGATATAGTATACGGATTAAGGAAAATTGTATAAATCTCCTCTTTATCCATATCTTTAACAAGAATCAATCCGAATTCTTTTGAACCATCAGGGAAAAAAAGAAATGTTATTAACCCGGTGGATACCTCTTTTGAAGAGTTCTGTGCCTTAATAAAAGTAATCGGTGTACGAGTAAAACAAGGGATGTCTTCTTCTCCATCTTCACCATTTTCTTTCTCCATATCCTTTTCTGTCATAACAGCATAGGAGCTGGTATCAAGGTCTACAGTGAGGATAATTTTCTTTTTCTGCTCTACTGCATTTTTTGACGCTCCTTCTATAACATCTACAAATGCGGATATTTTTTCATTTTCTCTCTCAGGTATGATATTTTTGATAGAGGGAAAGACAAGATAAAAAAAAAGCCCTATAATGATAATAACAATAAGAAGTTCTATAAAAGTATATCCATACTTAAATTTTGGAACTGGATATGTCCGCATCAGGACCTTCGCCCCCTTCTCTTCCATCCCTGCCTAAAGAAATTATTTCAAAATCCTCACCCTGACTTCCAGGGCTGAGATAGATAAAATCATTCCCCCATGCATCTTTTGGAAGAATATTCTTTTCAAGATATCCGCCTTCCCTCCACTTATTAGGTACCCTCCCCACAGTGGGCTTTTCTATAAGGGCCTTCAGTCCCTGTTCTGTCTCAGGATAAAATCCATTATCAAGATAGAAGAGCCGTAATGCCTGTTCCAGATTCTTTATCTGTATCTGGGTTGCTGTAATACGTGCCTCATCAATCCTTCCGAAAAACTTTGGCATTACTATTATCGCAAGGATACCAAGGATAACAATAACAACCATTAACTCCATAAATGTAAACCCTCCCCTTAAAGTCCGTTTTTCCATTTTCATCTCCTGTTTTTTAAGGTATATTACAAAGTGAAAATCTGTAA
>DAONKS010000077.1:1640-2979 GCA_035406305.1 bacterium
TTTTCCATTTTCATCTCCTGTTTTTTAAGGTATATTACAAAGTGAAAATCTGTAATCTCTTTCTCTCTCCTTGCCGCTTTCATTTATCTTATGGACTGACTTATCTGGAAGATGGGAAGAAGTATCGCCAGGACAATAATTCCTACGACAACACCCATAAGAAGTATCATCATCGGCTCAATAAAATTAGCCAATCTCACAGAACTCTGAGAAACCTCCTCTTCATAAATCTCCCCTATCCTGTTAAACATCTCTGCTAAAGAACTACTTCTCTCACCAGCACTTACAAGTTGTGTAACCAGAGATGGAAAATACTTGCTATTTCTGAAAGATGCCGAAAGCGAGCCACCTTTTGAGAGAGATTCAATGATATCATCTATATCCTTCCTTAACAACCGGCTGGATAATACCTGTCTGGCAATCTGAAACGATTCTATTATATCAACACCACCATCTATAAGGGTGGCAGTGGTTGTGGAAAAAAGGATTATTTCTTTTTTCAGGAGTATATTATTCAAAACAGGTATACGGAATCTTATAAAATCCTTCACTTCTTCACCCCTCCCTGATGCGAGCAGTTTTTTCCCTCCTGCATATATTAAAAATATCCCTGCTATAATGTAAATCCACCCCGTTTTGAAAAAACGGCTGATTTTTATAAGAATAAGTGTCGGCAATGGAAGGGTCATATTTATCTGGGCAAACATTCTGGTTATTGTAGGAGTTACAAAAGAGAGCAGAAAAATAAATACAACAATGGATATAACAAGCATAAAAAGTGGATAACTCATTATACTTCTGATGCGATTTCTGAATTTATGCCTCCTTTCAAGAAAAACTGATATTCTGACAAGGATTTTATCAAGTGTTCCTGTCTCCTCTCCAGCCCTCACCATAGAAACAATCATTTCCGGAAAAATGGCAGGGAAATCCCTGAGTGCATCTGAAAAACTTTTTCCTTCCCTTATTTTCCTCTGTATTTCCTGAAAAACTTTTTTCAATCTTACCTGCCTTATCTGGGATATCACCCCTGTAAGACACTCATCAAGGGGAAGTTTTGAATTTACAAAAGTTGCCAGTTCACGCATTGCTATAATAACATCTTCTTCTCTTATTCCTGTTCTGAAGTATAAGGCAGGTGTGACATCCTCTTTGATTTCTATAACATATAGGTTGTTCTCTTTTAGAGCTTTTCTGGCTTTCTTTATATCATCTCCGGTAATTTTTCCTGCAACCTTTTTCCCTTCTTTATCAAAAGCAGTATATTTATAGGTATTCATTAATATAAGTTAAAAGTAATAAGTCAAAAGTAATAAGTAATAAGTTAAAAGTAATAAGT
>DAONKS010000077.1:3079-5796 GCA_035406305.1 bacterium
ATAAGTTAAAAGTAATAAGTCAAAAGTAATAAGTAATAAGTTAAAAGTAATAAGTAATAAGTCAAAAGTAATAACTCAAAAGTTAAAAGGCAAAACTAATAACTAATAAGTCAAAAGTTAAAAGGCAAAACTAATAAAGCAAAAGTCAAAACGTAAAAGTAAGATGTATTACAAAGTGAAATGTGAGTAGTAAAAGAATTATACCTTTCCTCTTCTTTTACCTCCAATTCCTTCCCGTTCACACTCTTAATTACTTCTTCTCAGATGTTTCTTTCTTTTTGTACTCCTCAATAACCTTTTCCTGGATATAGTCCCTGAATTCCGTTTTTATAGGATGTGCGAGGTCTCTGTGTTGTTGAGATGGAGCTGTCCTCATCTCTTCTCTCTTTTCAACTGGATTGAGTTTTGTCCCGCAGGAACCACAGAATTTATTCGTAACAGCATTTTTAAATCCACATTGAGGACAGTTCCTCTGCATCTTCTTGCTTGGCATAGCCACAAAAAGCCCTTTCTTACCCTCAATAATTCTGATATCCCTTACCACAAAAACATCATCAAATGTCACAGAAGCATATGCTCTTAATCTGCTATTTGGTCTGTTTACAAGTGATATCCTTGTCTCGGTGATTTGCATTATACCCTCCTTTTCTAAGAAGTTTTTATACTCTCAACAACATATCCCTTCCAGCCAGTAATATCCAGAAAACGTGTCTTTTTTTCTGCCTCCGATCTATCCAGAAAAACAGAAAATAAAGTCCCGCCGCTTCCTGATACAAAAAACCTTTTTCCAGTTTCTTTTTCTACTCTTTTTTTCACCTCCTTTCCCTTTTTCCATAAATTAAAATAAGGTCTTTCTAATCGGTTAGACATACTTTTTTCTATTTTTGAAATATCCTTTCTCATAATATATTCATTAAGAATTTTAATCTTGCGCATCCCTTCTGTCAAGTCCCCTTTTTCTCCAAGGATGTCCATTTCTCTATAAACTGCCTCTGTGGATACAGCAAAAGATGGTATTAAAAGATAATAGACAAGAGGGACAGAAGATATCCCTTCACAACTTATTTTATCTCCAGTCCCTTCAACTATACATCTTCTACCTTTAATAAATAAAGGCACATCACTTCCTATAAGTGATGCTATCCTGATAAGTTGTTCTTCGGTTGTTTTAACATTCCAAAAACTGGTAAGAGAGAGTAAAACAGCAGCCGCATCGGAACTACCACCTCCAAGACCACTGCCAGGGGGGATTTTCTTGTTGATGGTAATCCTTATATTTTTCTTAATATGGAATATATCCCTGAAAAGAAACAGGGCTTTTGTAACTGTATTTTCACCTGGAATTTTCCATTCCGAAAGAAATTTCACTTCTGTATCAGATGCCTCTTCCATCTCAATGGTATCATAGAGGTCCACCATATCTACGAGAGAAACAATATTGTGCAATCCTTTTATGGAATAGCCGACCTCAAGGAAAAGGTTAACCTTTGCTGGAGCAAGAATTTTCATTGCTGTCAGTAGACGTCTTAATTGCAGGTTTTTTAGCAACCTTTACAAGAGCAGGCCTTATAACCCTGTTATGAAAAGAATACCCGCTTCTTATTTCTTCTATAACCTCTCCTTCCTCATACTCTTCTGTTTCCACTGTCTCGGAGGCCTCGTGAAGTTCGGGGTTAAAAGGTGTACCCTTTGTATCTATCTTTTTAACTCCAATACTCTCAAGAAACTTCGTAAATTCACGCTTTAACATCTCCACACCCTTATGAATAGTATCAGGTGAAGGATTACTGTCCATTTGTTTTAATACACTTTCAAATATGTCATCAAAAGGAAGCAGTTGCAATACAAGGTTTTCTGTCCCGAACTTAAATATATCCTGTTTTTCCTTCTCCACCCTCTTCTTATAGTTGTCAAAATCGGCTAATGTCCTTATATATTTATCTTTAAGTAAAGAAACTTCCTCTTCCATCTTTTTTATTTGCTTTTCCATCTCTTTAACCTTCTTTGCACTCTCTTTCAGAGCATTAAGGTCTTTCACTTTAATTACAACCTTCTCCTTATCTCTTTTTTCTTCCATACAAACACACCCTTTCTCCCGGACAAAACCCTATTTTTTTATTTCTTCCTACATCTCACTCTTCTTTTTTCAATGAATAAACCCCATCCTCCACGGTGGCCAGTAAGTAAAGAGCGCCTTACCTACAAGATTTTTCTTGGGGACAAAACCCCAGTATCTACTATCCCTGCTATTTATACTGTTATCTCCTAAAACATAATAACTGTCAGGAGGAACCTCTATCTCTTGCCCATTTCCGTAATACCCTTCACTGTAATAGTATCTCTTAGCTATCAACTTTTCTTTAACAGGCACCCCATTTATAAATATCCTTCCGTCCTTTATCATAACCTTTTCACCCGGAAGTCCTATCATTCTTTTAACAAAGTCCCTTTTAGGGTCTTCCGGATATTTAAAAATTACAACCTCGCCTCTCTTCGGTGGACGAATCTTATATATTATATTATTAGAAAGAAGGCGGTCTCCTACTTTAAGTGTGGGAACCATAGAAGTTGATGGTATTTTAAAATTTCCTATCAAAAAAGCCCTTATAAATAGAGCAATCGCCACTGCCCATATAAGGGACTTGAACCATTCAACCGCCTTATTTTGTTTTTTATCCTTCTTTACCACCATAGTTTTCCGAAAATCCTCCTAAAAT
>DAONKS010000078.1:0-5643 GCA_035406305.1 bacterium
CCTAGCTTTGGACAACGCCGGTAGCAACATCGCTGCTAAAATTGCAATGATTGCCACCACAACCAGAAGCTCTATCAAGGTGAACCCCTTTTCTGTTCGTTGTTTATAGTTCATAGATAGTTGTCTATGAACTATAAACAACCTACTACGAGCCACTCCTCCTTTCCTTTCCATTTCCCCCTCCTTCTAAGATTTTCTTCAGAGTATTATAATTGCCTGTAAAATAAAGAACAGTTGCATATTCAGGTAAAGAAACAGTAAATTTATTAATATTTCTACCTACTAAACGATTTTCAAAAAGGTCATATACATCCATTTTTTGGGGTAGTTTTATCTGTTTTTCTCCTTTGCTAGTTGTATGTATGCCCAAAAGACTTTTATTTGTGTAGATTATGTCATCTGTATCATTATATATATGAACATTTGCCATTGTGGCGATATTTCTTAAGATGGCAGATGAAATAGCAATACTACCACAATAAACAGACGTCCACTTCCCCATTTTTTTTATGGCAAGTCCTGCTTTTTCTGTATCAATAAATACCGCAAATGTCTCCGCTTTGTTATCATCAATATAAAACTGAGGGTATGTCTGGACAGGGGCTGCTTTCAATGGACTTTCAGGTGTATATCCCGGTGCTGTTAGAGGCCTTACGAAATCTCCAAAAATAAATCCTGATGGTAGATTTTTCGTAACAATTCCTGTCTTTACTATCCTCTGTTTGCTTCCGTGTCTACCTTCTACATAATCAAGTTTTATCCCAGTAAGTTCTTCCATATATTTTGTAGAAAGCGCCGGACTTCTGTCAGGATTTATAAGACCAGGGGCATATATCCAGAGAATAACCTTGTTATCCTTTTGTAGATATTTTTTTATTTCTTCTCGGGTCCGATCTTTTAAAGCAAAAGCATTAGGGAATATGAAAAGTTTATATTTACTCGTGTCAAGTTTTGGTATATCATCGGTTGTAAAAATATCATAATCAGCTCCTATATAACCCATTTCCTGAATAGTCTCGCGGATCAGTGTAATATAATTCAGCCACTCAGAAGCATAGAAAATACTATCAATATCATATATAACCGCAATTTCTGCATTTCTTGTTCTGTCCAAAGATAACGCCAACGTGCTTATATCTGATGCTTCTTTAAATCCCTGAAATATCTTTTCATTTTCAAACCATCCAAATCGCATTTCAAACCAGTATCCATAAGAATTATAGGTAATAAGACGTGCAAGATTTTTACGGATATTCATAAGATCTCCCCATTCATTCAATGGAGCACCAAGGTTTCTATTCCCTGTATCAGATGTTCTAATATCGCATTCTGTTATATACACTTTATTGCGCATATGAAGAGAACTTACTGGAGCATTCATAAAAAGGTTTTCACCCTCATACCTACCCTGATATGCCCATGGATTAGCCCAGAAGTCCACCCATTCGGAGTCCATAACCTCTCTATAATATGACTGCCCTTCAGTATGGAACCCAAGTATTGATAATGGGCTGTAGAAGACCCCCGTAAGTAATTTATTACCTGTTGCCTGTTTAAAAGTTTTACATAGATATATGATACGTCTTCCCAGTTCTCTACTTATACATAAAAAATAATCAATTACTTTCTGGTTTTTCCCATAATCTGGATTGCGAAAATATCCAAACCCACCATCAAACTGATGGGGTTTTTCATTTAAACTGTCTGGAATATCTATACCCCTTTCTTCTTTTGAAGGTATGGAAACCGTAGCAAAGGTAATTTTTTCATCTCTCCATGCTTTCTGTAAAGTTTTTTCGTCTTTATATTTCTCCTTTAAGTATTCTACAAATCTTTTCTGCATAGCAGGACTGAAGTCAATACAATATTCAGATTGGTCAAAATCGCCCCACCATAACCATTGTCCATAGGCACCGGCACCTATAATGACACCGATAATTTTATCCCTATACTTCCATGTAGATAAAACTCTGGCAAGGTTAACAAGCCCTTCCGCTGCCTCTCTTTCCCAATTATATGAAGCAAGTGAATACCTTGGAATAGTAGCATCTCCCAAAAGTGCCACCTGAGGTCGTGTGTAATGTGATTTACTTCCGTCATTAAAAACAACCACATCTTCAGGGTATTTCAAAGCAAACTCCTTCCCTGCCCGAAACTGGATTCTGAGTAGAAAAAAAACATCTGGCTGGTAATTAATAATTCCGGATATCTGTGTCTCTGCCCTACTTAAATCAACTTTTCCTCCTGGTAGGTCAATAATAACATCTGTATGATAGATATTTATCCCGGCAAGAAAGAGCCTACTGAGATGAATATCATGAAAAGTTTTATCAGGCCTCATTTTATAACCCCAGTCATCATAGAGATATCCAAAATAGGAAATAAGAGGAGATATGGGTATATTATCCACTAATATAATAGGTATATTTTTAAGTATTTTTATACCGGAACAGGTGGATGGAATAAAGACAGGAGTAACAGATGCTATCCATTTGTCCCTTTCAATAGCGGTTATATCAGAAGTTCTCTTTTCTTCCTTAAACGAATATATTTTAATCTCACGAATCTTTCCCCTAAAAAACCACACAGGGTCATCCCACATCTTCCCAATAAACACCTTGTATCCCTTGTGCACATTAGCAGATTCTGTCTTAATATCTTCTATTGAAGTAATAAGTTCCCCATCAATATAAATCTGCATTTTTCCCGGATTCCCCGGAAATTTTATTGCTTTCACATTTACCCATCTATTTCTGGGTAGTGTATACTGCACAAGTTTCCACTTATCTGTCGAATAACCAAAGTAGGTGGCACATAAATTGTAAGATATATTTCCGAAATTACCACCAAAGATAGTAGCACCGTTTACTTTTTCAGGTAGTTCCCCTGTCCAAAAAACAGTGGCTTCAATTACAATTCCATCTACCATATTGATATTAGTGGGAGAAGTTAATTCAATATATCCCTGCCCATTAAAAAGCATAGCGTTTTCTTCAGAAAGCCATTCTGCGCCTTTAACTATTCCGGGGAGAAAATTTCCCGCTTTATCTACAATCTCTGTGCCTTTCCCTTCATTGAATATCCAGTGTCCAATAAGAGTCTGTTTCCATACAGTATCATTATCTCCATAAGATGGAGATACTTTTAATGAAAAGGGGGAAAACATCCCAAGAATTAAAAGAATTAAAAAAACTATTTTATGTCGCATATTTTCCTCCTGATAGATAACATTCTCTGTTAATTTTTGTAGTTGTCTTCCGTATAATGAGTTTTGTAGGAAGTAATATATGTACTGTATCCTTTATTCTGCCTTCAATGTGTTCTATCAAAATTTCCGTCGCCTTCTGTCCTATAAGATATGTTGGCTGTTCAACTGTTGTTAACTGTATATCCGGATACCCTGCCATATCAATATTGTCAAAGCCCACAATAGAAATCTCTTCAGGTACTTTAATACCTTCTTCCTTCAGTTTTTTTAATATCCCTATTGCAAGCATATCCCCTGTACAGAATAAGGCAGTGAATTTTTTTATTGTTTCTAATTTTTCCGCTGCAAGATTCCACCCATCTTCTATCTCCACCCCAGAGGCTTCTATTATATACTCTGGGTTAACCTCAATCTTATTTTCTTCCATCGCTTTTTTATAACCATTCCATCTGTTTATACCTGAAATTTCAGACTTCCAGTCCTTATCAGCCACAAATCCTATCTTCCTGTGTCCTAACCTAATCAGATACCTGACGGCATTACAGGCCCCCTTATTATCATCTGAAATCACATAACTTATATTATGCCTATTTTCTTTTCTGGATGCCTGAGGAAAAACCACCACAGGGATATTTCTCTCTTCAAGTATTTCAAAAATAGGAGATGTCAAATTAAGATTCTTGGGGCAGAGAAGAAAGCCGTCAACCTTCCCTTCATCTATCAGACGCTCTACATACTGTTGTTCTTTTTCCTCATCCCCTAAACTATTACACAGAATAAGGTGATACCCTTTTTCAGAAGCCGTTTTTTCTATCCCTTTGACGATTTTAGAATAGAATGGATTATCAATATGATATAGAACCACTGCCAGTGTCTTGGTCTTCTTCATCTTATAGGGTGTTATAAATGTTCCCTTGCCTCTCTTTCTATATAGAACCCCCTCATTCACAAGACGGTTGATAGCTTTGGCAACTGTTCCTCTGTTTACATTGAGTTGTTTTGAAAGAATTTCTTCAGGGGGTATCTTATCTCCTGTTTTCAGTTTCCCTGAAAAAATAAGTGCCTTTATATGCTTCTCAATCTGGTAATATTTAGGCACCACTTCCTCAAACTCTATCAAAAGTTGTTTTTCCATATATATTCCACCCTGACTTTGTCTATTCTATTATACATTATAGCACATCCTTAAAATTTGTCAAGTCATAACAGTAAATGGTTATAGAGATCGTTACCACCCCCACTTAACTAATTTTGAAAAATTAATTAAAATAGCCGGCATACCGAATTTTGATATAAACCAGCATTTTAATATGCTGGTAAAGGAGGTATACCGGCCATGGAGATATTATATAAGAAAATGTGGGAAATAGACAAATTAGAGGCAAGAAAGATGTTAATAGAGAGTTATCAAAATACAGGAAGTATTAAAAAGACTGCTTATTTATGGGGTACTTCAAGGAATGTAGTAAGAAAATGGATAAAAAGGTGGGAAGGGAAAGGAGAAGGAGGACTTTTAGACCTATCCAGAAAACCAAAAAATTCTCCCAGAAAAATAGCAAAAAAGATAGAAGAGAAAGTAATAAAGATAAGGGAAGAAACTAATTATGGTAAAAGGAGGATTTGTTATTTTTTGTGGAAGGATGAGAAGATAAAATTGTCTGAGAGTACAGTTGGTAAGATTTTAAGGAGGAACAATTTAACAAAGGATAAAAAGAAGAGGAAGGTATTTTATCCTGGGGTTTGGGTATATGACCAGGATAAACCATTTTGTCTTGCACAGGTTGATACAAAAGATATATACGACAAAGGGACTCTTGGGACAAAGATTTTTACACACCTTTGGAGAAATAGATTACCTAGATACCAGTGGACATTTTTAGAAGGCAAGACAAGATTAAGATTTTTATGCTATAGTTATAGAATTCATCAGACAAATGGTTTGGCTTTTGTAATTTTAGTTATGAATTGGATAAGGGCATTTGGTATAAAAGAAGAGATATTGTGGCAGGAAGATTGGGGTCAGGAATTTGGAGGAGACAATCCAGAGAAGTTGGAGAAATTAGATAATATTTACTATAGGCCATTAGGAGCCAGATTAAAAAGATGTCCAAAAGGAAGGAAAGGGTATCAAGGAAGAGTAGAAAGAAGCCATGGGATAGATGACCAGGAATTTTATTTGCCATACCTTTTAGAGATAAAAAATGAGGAAGAATTTTTGAATTTTGCAGGAAAATGGATATACTGGTATAATACAGGTAGACCTCACTTTGGGGATAAAATGAATGGTAAAACACCTTATGAGAAATTAAAAGAATCTGGATATAAAATACCTATAGAATTCTGTGGTTTTCCTCCTATAATCTTGGACAAAATTTCTTCTCAATTAGTCATAAATTTTTCTGAAAAGGGTGGTAACGATCTGTGTGTCTATGACA
>DAONKS010000079.1:0-5602 GCA_035406305.1 bacterium
CCCTGTATCCCGTGAAGGTCTGCCGAAAAGTTCAAGAAAGGGACCTGTAATGCTTCCATCTGCAAGTAGGATATTTCTTTGATAGCGTGGAATGAATGTATATGGTTCAGGTATGGGGCTCACATATTCTTCTCCTGTTCCCCCGATTTTGCATATTATATCAAGAAGAACCTCTGCTTCAATCCGTCTGACAGGATAGTAAGCAAAAAGTTTTTCTGCATCAGGATGCGTAGTTGCTGGAATAAATGATTGCTGGTAGGTCTGTGAATTAAGTATCAGTCGGTAGATATGTTTAAGGTCGTAATGGCTCTTTATCAGTTCTTTTTCAAGATATGCAAGCAGTTCAGGATTTGATGGTGGATTGTCCTCTCTTATATCATCAGGTTCGTTGATAATACCACATCCCATAAGCCAGGACCATATGCGGTTGACTATATTTTTTGCAAAATATGGGTTATCATCCCTTATCAGCCAGTCAGCAAAGATAATCCTGGGGTCTACATCGGGTGGTATCTCTATTTTCTTTCCATCAGGAAGGACTGCTTTCAGCGGCCCAGAAGGAGCAGGGTTCAGATAAACAATCTCTTCCTTCCACTCATCTGTTTTTTTATAAGCAATCCGTGAAAAAAATACAGCCATCTGTGAGCGTTTTTCTTCACTCCAGTTATCAAGGCGTGTTCCCATAAAGGTCAGTACTACTGCTCCTGCAATTGAAATCGGGTCTCGCCCCTGCACAGCCCTGTAGAAATTTACCTGTGGAACACGGAAATTGCTACCACTGGATGTTAATAATTCTCTGGCAAATTTATCGTAAGGCATATTTTTTCTAAGTGCGTCTCTTATCCATCTGTGATATGACTGAACAGCGTTGGGCCAGAGATTTATAGGAAATTCTGATTTTACACGCAGGATATCGCACCACTTTAGAGACCAGTAGTCAGCAAATGTGTCGCTATTCAGAATTTTTTCTATCAGCAACTTTCTTTTTTCCGGTGTTCTGTCAGCGAGAAATTTCTTTACTTCTTCAGGTTCAGGGGGTGTCCCAATTACATCCAGATATACCCTTCTTATGAAGACCTCGTCTGAACAGGGAGGTGCTGGTTCAATTCCTACACTGGATAGTTTAGCCCGGACATATCTATCAATCTCTGTTTCAGGAATATCCCAGGTACCTTTTTCATAAGGGATTACAATATCTCTGGCGGGTAATACATTAATCTTGTATAACAGGGTTATAAATAGAAATGTGGTAATAAAGTTTTTCATATTTTTAATCAGTTTAGTTCCCTTTCAGATATCTGTCAAAAAAGGAAACAACTTTTTCTATTATCCCTGGGTTCACAAATTCAGGACCTCCATGCCCTGCACCTTTGATAATCTCCATTTGAACAGGAACACCTGCCTTTAAAAGTGCGTTATACAACATCTCGCTCTGTGAGACCGGAACCACATTATCTTTATCGCCGTGGACGATAAAGAAAGGAGATGCATCTTTGCTGACATAATTTAAAGGGCTTGCCTCTTCTGCTTTTTTTGCCTTACCGGGAATTCTTCTTACCAGAAATTCTTCGGGAGCATTTTCTACATCTAAAGATATCTTATTAGACATATCAGGAATATAGGAAGGACCAAAATAATCACATACTGCCTGGACATTACTTGAAAATTCAAGATAGTCACCTTTGTCAAACTTTTTAATTTTTCCTGTGGTTCCAAGTAAGGCAGCAAGATGCCCTCCTGCAGAAGCGCCCCATACACCTATTCTGTCAGGGGCTATATTATATTTTTCTGCATTAGCCCTTAAAAATCTTATTGCTGACTTACAGTCCTCTATCTCTGCAGGAAAGTTCACAAGTCCTGTAAGCCGGTAATTTATACTTGCCACAGCATATCCATACTTCAAAAGGGAAAGTGCGGGATAACAGTTTTCTTTGCTCCCGCTTTTCCATGCGCCTCCGTGTATCCAGACCACAAGAGGAGATGGCTCTTTTTTGCCTTCAGGAATATAGATGTCCATTAGGAGTTCAGTGTCTCCTGCTTTAGCGTATACTATATTTTTTATCACCTTAACATTTTCAGGTATGATGGTCTGTCTTATAGATGGGACCTGTTGTGAATATAAATTTATACAGAAGATAAATGTAATTGCCGGTATACAATATCTTGTTTTCATTTCCCTCCCTTTTCTGTAAATTTAGACATTAAAAGATAAAAAAGGTTTATTTCTTAAATTTCTTTATGATATAATAACAGTGGAGATGGGGTTCTCCTTTTAACCGCTTTGCTTCTGGCAAAGATGATAACTCCTGCCTTATTTACCTCAGAAAATTTCTTTTGAATTTATTTACCAGGATACCCGATGGAAGAAGAAAAGAAGATAAAAATTACAGAGTCGCAGAGAAATTCAATCTCTTCAGTTCTTTTAATTCTTAATGAAGTTATAGATGAGATTGAGGATTTATGTACCACCGGAGATAAAAAAAGTATCTTATATGAGGTTGTGAATAATCTGAACGACAGAGAGAAAAGCAGGGTGTTTGAAGCAACTGGCAGGATAAAGGAAAGTATACAGGACATAGCAAAAACATTGAATATAAAAAAGAAAAGGTATGAAATAAAAAATCTTATATCAAGCAGGATAGCATCTTTATGGGAAATTGTATATGAAATTGAGAGTAAACGACTGAAAGGATATGGCGAGGTCTCTAAGACCCTTAAAGAATATTTAGACCCTGAAGTTACAAAAATTACTCAATTATTAGAAGGGATAGAAGAGATATTATATAGAAAAAAATGAATAATAAGTGGCTGAACAGGAATATCTTCGGTTTTGGACTCACTAGTTTCCTCAGTGATTTCTGCCATGAGATGGCAACATCTATCCTGCCTCAGTTTATGCAAACCATCGGATTGTCAGCGTCAATACTTGGATTTATTGAAGGGATAGCAGATGCCCTATCAAGTTTTGTTAAATTAGGAGCGGGATATATCAGTGATAAGACAGGACACCGTAAGGGATGGGTGGTCTCCGGATATTTCCTCACAGCCATCGCTACTGCAGTTTTCGCATTTGCTTTTGTATGGCCTGTAATTCTTATCGGCAGGGTGGTGGGCTGGTTAGGACGGGGTATAAGAGGACCACTCCGTGATGCGATGCTTGCGGAATCCATTGATGAAAAAAACAGGGGAAAGGCATTTGGTTTTCATAGGGCAGCAGATACAGCAGGAGCAATAGCAGGACCACTTGTTGCATTCGCAATACTATCATATTTCTCTTCCAATACAGGTATCACCCGGTTTATTAATTCACATATTCCCGGTAATATAAATCAACAGAGCAGTATCTTCAGGTTCATCTTTTTAATAACACTAATTCCTGGTATTCTTTCTGTCTTTTCAATGGCGCTACTTGTTAAAGAAAAAAGACATCCGGGTAATAGAGAGATGAGGTTTGTAACCACAATTAAGAAGATGCCTTCCAACTATAGATTTTTTCTTTTATCAGTAGGAATTTTTGGTATTTCTGATTTTGCTCCCACTCTTATGATACTGCGTGCAAGTACAGTGCTGACAGGTACTATGGGACTTCTTGAGGCAACAAGATATGCTACATTTTTCTATCTATTGAGAAATGCTGTATATGCAATCGTTTCCTATCCTGTAGGTGCTTTGAGTAATAGATTCAGCAGGACACATTATTTGGCAACAGGTTATGCAGTAGCAGTGTTTGCATTTATTGGATTTGCTATAGCAGTTCCATCAATTATATGGTTTTCAGGATGTTTTATACTTTCAGGTGTCTTTATTGCATGGGAAGATACGATAGAAGGGGTGGCTGTCCGTGATTATGTGGATGAACAACTTGCAGGTACTGGATATGGGCTTTTAGGTGTGGTCAATGGGGTAGGGGACTTTTTATCCAGTACTGTAGTTGGTGCTTTATGGATGATTGTGGGTGCAAGATGTGGGTTTATCTATGCATCTTTGATGGGATTGGCAGGAACTATAATGATGTTCTTTACTCCTGCAGGAAAAAGAGAATAATAATTTTTTCTATTATTTACTCAATGTATAACCCGCCTTTTTAACTGTATCTGCAACTTTTTTTTCATCCACTGTATCAGGCACATATAACTTTTTCTTCCGCAAACTTATAACAACATTTATACCTTCTTTAGCAAATGTTTCTATTATTGTTTTTTCACAGTGGGCACACTTCATATCCGGAACACTGTATTCTTTCATACCTTTCCCTTTCCTTTTAATATGTAATGTCCTGAAAATAAGAAAAATAAGAATACAGGATGAGATGGTTTTAGCCCATAAAGGCAGGAGTTTATTCTGGTGGATATGAACCATCTCTCCTGATTGAAATATCCAGAAATAATCAATGATTAACCCGAAGATTATAGCCCATAAGATAATTGAAAACAGATAAATTAAAAAATTTTTTCTGCCGAGTTTACCTAAAACAAACATCAGTGTTGCTGAGTTTGTTGCTGGTCCTGTAAAAAGGAATATAAGTCCTGCGCCGGGGCTCATACCTTTTGCTATAAGGGACGCTGCTATGGGTATGGAGCCGGTTGCACACACATAAAGAGGAATACCTATAAGTAACATTAAGGGATATGAATATAATGAATTTCCAAGATATTTTGAGATAATATTTTCGGGCGCAAAGGTAGATATTATACCGCCGATGATTATACCTGTAAGAATCCACTTTCCCGTGTCTTCAACCAGTTCAAAAAAACCATATCTGAAGATACCCATTATTTTTTCATAAGAAGAGTGAGTATGTATCTCTTCTTTTTCACAGATATTGCAGGTATAGTTGTTTTTTCCATTATTAGAAATCGCTTTTTTACTACCTGTTTTGTTTACAATAGTTCCGGCAAAAAGTCCGGAAAAGACAGCGCAGACAGGTCTGATTATTGCAAATACCCATCCTAAAAGAGAATATGTGGCAAGGATTGAATCAACTCCTGTGGTCGGCGTGGATATTAGAAAGGAAACCGTTGCTCCATCACTTGCCCCTTCTTTTTTGATATGCGTGGCGACAGGAATGACGCTGCAGGAACATAGCGGTAATGGGACACCGAGGAGTGTTGCCTTAAGAATGGATACAAAATTTGAAGGAGAAAGATGGTAATAAATCCTTTCTGCGGGAATTAATATCTTCAATAACCCTGCAATGAAAAAACCAAAAAGCAGGTAAAAACTCATCTCGTTTAAAAGATTGCCTGTCTCAATCAAAAATTTATAGAACATTGTTTCCGCCTTATGTAATTCTTTTTATTGAAGGAATATTACAAATAACTCAGGGATTAAACCAGTGTTTAGTTCTTATGCATATCTTCACCAGCATAAGCATAACAGGGACTTCTATAAGTACGCCTACAACAGTTGCTAACGCCGCTCCTGAACTTAAACCAAACAGAACCGATGCGGTTGCAATTGCTACCTCAAAATGATTGGATGCTCCTATCATTGCAGATGGTGCCGCATCTTCATATTTTAGCCTTAAAATCTTCGCAAGTCCATAGCCAAGCCAGAATATCAGGTTTGTCTGTATAAAAAGTGGTATAGCAATCCATAGTAT
>DAONKS010000080.1:0-5562 GCA_035406305.1 bacterium
GTGCCAAAAAATTATATTTTGATGACCTGCGGCAGAAGTTTGTGGATGAGTATATCATACCAACACTGAAGGCAGGGGCTGTATATCAGGATAAATATCCACTCGCTACTGCACTGTCCAGACCACTTATTGTTGAAGGTATGGTGAAGGTGGCAAAAAAAGAGAAGGCAGATGCACTTGCACATGGCTGTACAGGCAAGGGAAATGACCAGGTAAGATTTGAACTTACAACAAGGTATCTGGCTCCGGAACTTAAAGTTATTGCGCCTGTAAGGGAGTGGGAATTCAGGTCAAGAGAGGAAGAGATTGACTATGCCAAAAAACACAACATCCCTGTCCCTGTAACAAAGACAAAACCATACAGTATTGACTGGAACCTCTGGGGTATCTCAATTGAGTGTGGTAAACTTGAAGACCCGTGGAACGAACCACCTGAAGATGCATATCAGATTACAACATCACTGGAAAAGACCCCGGAAAAGCCAGAATATATCACCATTGGTTTTGAAAAAGGAACTCCGGTCTCCCTCAACGGGAAAAAGATGGATACACTAAAACTTATTGAGAAACTGACAGAGATAGGTGGAAGATATGGAGTGGGAAGAATTGATATGGTGGAAGACCGCCTGGTAGGTATAAAGTCAAGGGAGATATATGAGGCGCCTGCTGCTACAATACTTCATACGGCCCATAACGAACTTGAAAAACTGGTCTTTTCAAGGGACCTTTTTGAATTCAAAAAAGTTGTATCACAGAGATACTCACAACTTGTCTATTTCGGTCAGTGGTTCTCTCATATAAAAGAGTGTCTGGACGCATTCGTGGAAAAGAGTCAGAGATTTGTCACAGGTGAGGTAAAACTGAAACTTTATAAAGGAAACTGTATTATAGCAGGAAGGAGGTCCCTCTATTCTCTTTATCGTGAAGCCCTTGCAACCTATACATCTAAGGATATGTTTGACCACACGGCAGCAAAGGGATTCCTTGAGATATTCGGACTTCCTTCAAAACTTGAAGGTATCCGTAATAAGAAAGAGAGTAAATGGGAGATATAAAAAATAAACTGAATGTGATGGTGATAGAAGATGATGATATGACAAGAAAACTTCTTGTTATTGAACTGAAAAGAAGGGGCCATAATGTTCTTGAATACACAGATGCTGCGGCAGCGATGCTTGACCTTGAAAGAGACAAAAAGCCCATAGACGCAGCCATTGTTGACCTTATGAATATGGGATATGGCGGCAACATAGGGGAGTATTTAAGAAAAAAGGCGGAATATAAGGATGTAGCCATATTTTTCTATACAGCCCTTACAAAACAGCAGTTCAATACAAAGATACTGGACATCCCCAACACCCACTATATCCATAAAGAACCGGGGAGCATCAAGGTAATGATTGAAAAAATTGAATCCCTCTTCAATGACCAACCTCAGAAAAATTTCAGTAATGGGGAAAACGGTTGATATCTATTTCAGCCATTTATTGAACCACTCTAAAATAGGAGGATAGTTAATCTCATGGGTTCCCTCAAAAAGGTCAAGCGCAAGCATATCTTTCACACCTGCTGCATCATATATCTTTTTAAGGCGACTGAATTCCTGAAGGGCGTAAAATGAAGGAAAAGTTGAATCATACTTCCCTATCTGGATAAGAAGAGGTCTGGGACATATTAACCCTGCAATTTCCGCACGGTCGCCCCATTGAAGTAGCTCAGGAAGTATCTGAGAGCCACAGGTCCCCCATATAAAACTTTTTGCTGTTGCTGAGAGATAACCAGAAATACAGGATGCCTTTATCTTTTCCGTTGCCGCTGTTAAAAACATAGTCATCGTGCCACCGAATGAACATCCAACGCATCCTAAACGTGACATATCAGTATCACTTCTGGATGCAAGGTACTCAATGGTCCGCAACCCATCCCATATATCAAGGGTTAGAAGGTTATAACCGAATGTCTGCGTTAAGAGATTTCCCATATTACATAAATCACGTGGGGCAGGGTCTCTTTCCGGCGGTTCTCTACGTTCTCCGAAACACCTCCAGTCAGGAGAAATGGTAAGAAATCCTTCCCTTGCAAGCCTTATTCCAATTTTCTTGCCATAATCTTCATCCACAGGTTTCCCTTTCCTGTCAAGTCCTGCCATTGAACTCTTATCTCCGTGTCCATGACAACATATCACAACAGGTAATTTCTCTCCTTTCTTTTTATTTCTCGGGTAACACACCCATGCAGGGACAGACATAAAACGTTCGGTATCATAGATAACCTTTTCCGCCATATAATCTGGAAATTCACGATGTAGAACAATAACAGGGTTAAGAGGAACTCCCTGAGGAAATGGTCCAAGAAGTTCCCTGAATTTTTTTTCAAATTTTTTACGCCATCCAATATAGTCCTTATAGTTCTTGCCGGAAAATTCCAGCTGTGGCTTTACCACCTCTGACATCTTTTCAGCCCACTTTGAAATAAAAAATATCCTTTTTTTCTTTTTCATTTTTTATTTTATAAGTTCAAGTATCCCATATGTCTGAAACTCAGGAATAATAACTGCCTTTCTACCGTGCTTCTGAATTATCTCTATATCTGCTGTGTCAGGGTCAAACCTGTGAAAGACAAATTTTTT
This sequence comes from bacterium, assembly GCA_035406305.1. GTDB lineage: Bacteria > Ratteibacteria > UBA8468 > B48-G9 > JAFGKM01 > JAAYXZ01. Next base: position 2,630 of record DAONKS010000080.1, read on the forward strand.
ATATACCCCTTTTTTTACAAATACTTTACTTTTTGATACTATGTTTTCATTATCATAGTTAATAAAGTGGAGATATTCCCTTTCCCAGGAATTCTTCCTCGTCCAGTTCACTGCGACATAAGAGGATGTCTCTATAAGTATTGACAGGTCTGCCATACTCACAATTTTCCCAAAAATCTCTGCGGTGTTTTCAGGAAGGGCCCAGTTGCAGAATGGGTACTCTTTTAAATCAGTGGAAGGGTTTTCTCCAGAAATTATAAACCTGCCTGTCTTTGGATTAAACTGCCAAGCTGGAAACCATATCTCTTTTTTGACACCTGGTATTACATCCTTTATCCAAATAGCATCAACATTTTTTACAAGATGGAGGAAGGGATTTTTGATATATCTGCGATAGTTCTCATCAAAGTTAGCCGTTTCACCTGTAATAAAAAGTTTTCCCCCATTTTTTACATAGTTGATAATCTTATGGATATTTTCCCTGCCTATACATACCTGGCTTCCAAGAATCAGAAGTTTATATCTTTTCAAACTGTCTAACTGCTCATCAAAAATAATATCAAAAGGAATATGTTTCTGTATCAGTATCTGTTCAATGAGAATTGTATCTCTCCATGGCATCCTGCAGTTGAACGTCATTGATGAAAAACTGCGAAGTATCGCTACTTCAGAACGGCTTTCTGAATCTCTGTATATATCAGAATGTTCCCTCCCCCAGTTAAATATCCGTTGCACATAACCTAATTTTCCCTTGTCCATCACAATATGAAATAAATCTTCCAGATGTCCTATATGTCCAAAGTGTCCTCCGTTGAATGCCAAAGATTCACAGACAGCGCGCAGAAAATACGTCTTATCACTGAAATGGCAGTAAGCAGCAACCCTTTTACCGAGGGTTTCACCTGCCTTATACTCCCTGATACGGTGACACAGAATTCCATCTTTTCTAACATCCGGGAAGTGTCCATCTTCATGCATAACTATCTCATTACCATCACATAGAGAAGGAAGATATACGCCCAGATATGCAGGGGCATTTATCCATAACTGTATGCCGGCATTACTTAATATCAATGCATCTGGTTTCAGGGAATAAACATAGCCGGCGATATCATTGTGGAAGTCAGCAAAAAGCGCACATTTGTATCTTATCCACTCCTGTATTTCCGGCTCTACTATGGCATCCCTCAAAGCTATTCCATCTTTCCCATACCATTCCGGTATTTCTATTCCCTCAATGTAGTCATGGCCAAAGTATTCCCTTGCCTCTTTTCTCCTTGAGTTCCACTTATTTAATAGATATTTTTTAAATCCTTCACGACATCTTTCACACCGACAGGTATCATATTCCAATCTTCCTGTCATCCCATCAAAAAATAATGCATCCGCTCCAATGTTAAGAAGTGCATATCTGATAACTCTCTTTGCATACTGTCTGTATGCTGGTTCATTGAAACATATCCTCTGTCGCCACGAAGAGGTTCCGTAACGAACAACCTCTCCATACTGATTAACTGCAATCCAATTTTTTGCTTCCGGGATATCCCTGAAAAATGTTTCTCCAATTACATTATCTATCCTGAAATATAAACCTATCTTTATCCCATATTTGTGACAGAACCTTACCTGCTGTCTCACATACTCCATCTCTTCTTTTTCTGCCTCCATCCCGAAGCCCTTATGGAAATGTGTAATGAAGAGATTAATCCCGCATTTCGCAAGAAAACGGAATGTTTCTTCCCTGTGTGCTTCTTCATACATCTTTAATGTGTCTTCCCCTGCCCTGCCCCATCGCCTCAGAACCATAAGCGGCTCCCAGTATCCTGTAAACGCAATACCTGTTTTAAACCAATCCGCCTTTTTAATCATCCCAATCTCCTTTTGAAAAAATCCTCTGCTGATTTATAGTCAATCTCAACAACACCATCAAAACAATGTATCTCCACATATTTTTTAAGTCCTTTGTCAAGATAATATCTTTTTGTTTTCTTTGAAATTTTATATGCAGAACGGGAGTCAGGAGTTGCCTGCGGTATCTGTATCTGCAATGGTTTAGGAGCAACAAGACAGAAAAGCAAAAAAGGTGTGATGGATACCCCTGAGTTAATGGGTATCTCTTTCACATCTGAGGGAAATGTAGCAAGACATACAGACGCTACATCACCGCTTATAGCAGAAAGCCCTGCGGCAACGAAAGCACCTTTCTCAGCCCCGAAACATCCAATAGCATCCTTTTTAACCCCGAGTTTTATTAATAACTGCAACCCAATCAGTGCATCTGAAATATCAAGGGAGAAGAGTGAACGGTTTTCCTTTTTGAGATAAACTTCATTGAGATAGTTCAGATTTTCCATTGTAGGGTAGCCACGGGGATATAAGGATTTTTCTCCATATCCATGACGGTCAGGTGTAAGTGTCACAAATCCTTCCTGTGCAAGACGTATTGATATAAGTTTGTGGTATTCCCAACAACGTCTCCCCCTGAAAAGTCCAACAAGAGGGTCTTTACCAGGTCCATGGCCATGCAGACAGATTACAGCAGGCATCCCTTTTACACCTGACAATGGATGGCAGAGCCAGGCAGAAGTAAATATACCTTTCCCCGCAGGATAAACAACCTTCTTGCGAATATAGTTCCTGTATCTTTTTTCTGAAACCACCTGTGGAGAAGGGTGGATATTTTTAAAATGGCTACAGATACGGCTTAACTGTAGCCGCAGGTCTTCAATCATATCTTTCATCCACTTTTTACCTTCATATAAATCTGATGATGTAAAACGTATCAGTTACCACAGCAACCCCAGAAAGTATCTGCCTGATTTGTTGGAATACCACCGAGTGTCTCTCCCTCCTTCTTCAGGAATGCTTCCACATGACCATCAACATAGAGGATGTTCATACTGTTGTTATGCCTGAACCTGAAATAAGAGGGA
>DAONKS010000081.1:0-5237 GCA_035406305.1 bacterium
CCACTCCTTTTATCTTCCAGTTACCGATATCAAGTGGTTCTGAATAAGGATTGAAAATTTCTATGAACTGTCCCCCTACTTCTCTCAATAAAATTACATCTCCTATGGTCTCCTTCCTCCATGGTCTGACCGCATCTATTTCATTAAAATAAGGGGTCTTATTTATGCCGAAAAGGGTGGTATTACCCATCTGATACTGTGGTGGAACACGGCTTGTATCCCTGTAGGCAGTGATATTAAGGGCAACCTGCGCAGCAACCGTCTCTTCATACCCGATGGACTTCAATGTCTGAAAGAGTGTTTCAAAAGAGGCATTGTTCAGATTTATCCGTTCTTTACCATTCCTGTTTACATTTAGGTCGTAGGAAAATGTGGTGATACAATTTTCAATCTTTTCGTACATCTCATCAGTTATTCCGCTTACAAGTTTCACATCAGAAGGTACTATATAGGGCCTATTTTCTCTATATGCTATGATACTATCTGCCCTTTTCTTACCTATAACATCGCTTAAAACATCCATATCACTTACCGTATGCGTGGGCCAGAACGTTTTATTGCTGCCAGCATAGTTTATATTTATCTTTCCACTTTCATCTTCCACTAAAACAGCATATCTTCCTTTAATTACACCATTCCTATCCTTTATATAAAACCACTTAGCATCCGGGACACCATCATCATTAAGGTCAACTTCATCCCCTTCAAATGTAGTTCTCCATAAGTCGGTGAATGCATCATATTCTCTGCTATCATTGTCCAGTTCCCATATGGCTGCATCTGACCCCATCTTTGCAAGACGGTATGCTGCCTTTCCTGTAAACATCTTGTAGGATGTCTTCTCCCAGAACTTAAAAATAAACAGCAACATCCCTGTAAAGATAAAAAGAAGTAGAAGAACCATAAGTGTCAGGACTACAGAGGCGCCTTTTTTATTCAAGAGGAATTCTGATAAGTTTTTCAAATTTCTCTTCATATCTTTTTCCTTCCACCTTCTGAGAAAATGGTGTAATTTCAACCCTTATGATACGGGGAAGTTCCGGCTCAGACATATATTCAGTATTCCATCGGTAATTCCAGTTCTCACCATCATAATAGGAAATTTGAAACTGCCCTATACCCTCTCCAAGAATCTGAGCCCCAGGAAAACCAGCAGGAAACATAAAATAAGGGTTTTTCCTGTCTATTCTGACAACAGAGACCTTCACTGTATTATCTTCTCTGTCAAAGTATATACCAAACTTCGCCAGGTCTGATTCATCCCCTTCTGAGAAAGGAGAGATGAACCTTATATATTCCTTTTCTCCTTCAAAGTTTATTCTTAATTTATCTTTTCTGTCATTACACATTGCAGAGACAAGGTACCTCTCCATATAGTCAAAGACCTTAACTGCTTCAGAATAGACCTTCTTTTCCCCCATCTGTTTGCCAGACCTTAAAAGGGAGCCCTTAAATATCATTATGGATGAAAAGATGGCGACACAAAATATAATCAGTGCTATTAGAACTTCAAGAAGTGTAAACCCCTTATTTCCTTCTGAAACTCCCTGAAAAATACTCCCTTTCATTTCTGCCCTCTTCCTTTCCTGTAATCTCAATCTCAACCCTGTAAAGTCCTTCCTTTTCTTCATCTATACTCACATAATAACTGTAAAGAGGAAATTTCTCATCCACGCCACTTATAAAGGAAGGGACGGATGGACCATCAGAGTTTCCATAGACCTCTTCAAGCAGTGTGAATAAATTTTCTGCAATCTGTGATGCGATGATATATCTTTTGTTTCTTCCTGAAAGTTTGTCTATCACAGGATACACCTTCACAAGATAAAGTATCCCTGTGGCAAGGATAAAAAAAGCAACCAGCACACTTATAAATGTAAATCCTTTCCTTTTCATATCTCTACTTTACTATAAAACACCTGCCTGTAAGGTTATGAAGCACAATTTTTATCTCTTTTTTACCCGCTGTATCTGTCAGGATAAGATAACCCCCTGTTTTAGCAGTCCCATCCGGATTAAAAACAAGCGGAGAAAATCCTTCCGACTTATCTTTTATTTTTATATGGTCAGGAAATTTATATTTTTTATCTACAGGTTTATCCTTCTCCCTTAATACAACAAAACCTTCTTCATCAAACACAACGCAAAACTCCTTCCTCTCATTTAAAGCAGATGCCCTTGCAAATTCTGCTATCTCAATAATCTGTCCTGCCGAACTTTCTAAAAGGGATGCACGCTGATATTTAAGAAAATACATAGTTGTAGGAATCATAAGAAGAGAAAAAATTAATAGCACAATAAGTATTTCAATTATACTGAATCCATTATTTCCCCATTTCATTTACCTCTAATAATAACATAACCTGCCTTGTGTATGCCAGAGGGAAAAAGAAAATGGATATTGGGAAATACACATTTTTATAGAATTTGACTTTTTTGTAAATTTATAATATCTTATCACCGTTTGTCCTTATCCGTTTTTTGACAATTTACCCTGAAAAAGGAGATTTCTATGTTAAAAAGATTTTTTATACCGGAGAGTGTTGCTGTTATAGGCGCTTCAAAACATCCTGATAAACTTGGATTTAAAATTCTCAAAAATGTAGTGGATGGTGGTTACAAAGGCAAGGTATATCCTGTAAATCCCTCCGCTGAAGGTGATATCCTCAACCTGAAATCATACAAAAGTATCTCGGAAATTCCCATCCCTCCTGACCTCGCAATAATAGTTATCCCCGCAAGGTTTGTTCTGGATGTAGCAGAAGAGTGTGGTAAAAAAGGTGTAAAAGGACTTATTGTTATAAGTGCCGGTTTTAAAGAAGCTGGAGAAGAGGGGAAAAAGAGAGAAGAGATGCTTAAAGAGATAGTAAAAAAATATAAAATGCGGATGATAGGACCTAATTGTCTTGGTGTCATAGATGTTGTAAATAACCTTAACGCATCTTTTGCCTTTGATATGCCTCCAAAGGGAAAAATCTCATTTATAACACAGTCAGGGGCACTCGGAACTGCGGTTCTTGATTGGGCTGCAAAAGAAGAAATAGGGCTTTCCAAATTTGTCAGTTTCGGTAATATGGCAGATGTTTCAGAAACAGACCTTATTGAGGACTTCGGAGAAGACCCGGAAACCAATGTTATACTTCTATATTTAGAAGGGTTGAAGGATGGGAAAAAATTTATAGAAACAGCAAGAAGGGTCGCTATGAAGAAGCCCATAATTATGGTGAAAGCGGGGAAAAGCACAGCAGGCAGTAAGGCGGTTTCATCACATACAGGCAGTTTGGCTGGTTCTGATAATGCCTATAATGCAGGACTTAAACAGGCAGGAGTGATAAGGGCTAACTCTGTTCAGGAACTATTTGACTATGCAATGACTTTTTCATCCCAGCCGGTACCTAAAGGAAGAAAGGTTGCCATAGTTACAAATGCAGGCGGACCTGCTGTTATGGCAACAGACGCAATAGAAGCAGAGGGACTTACCCCTGCTGCAATATCAGAAAAAGGGGAAACACTGCTGAAGGAATTCTTATCACCTGCTGCCAATGTCCATAACCCGGTTGATATACTTGGAGATGCTCTCGCTGACACATACGGAAAGGCAATGGAAATAGTTCTTTCTGAAGATGGCGTTGATGCTGTTGTTGCAATACTTACCCCGCAGGTTGTAACACAGATACCTGAAAGCGCAGAAAAGATAGCACAGATATCACAAAAATATAAAAAACCTGTTGTGGCATCTTTTATGGGTGGCAAGCGTATAGAAGATGGCGTTAAGGTCCTTATGAAGAAAGGTATTCCCAATTATCCCTTTCCTGAACGTGCGGTCTCATCCATAAGAGCAATGGTTAACTATAAGGAGTGGAAGGAAAAGAAGAAAGGAGAGATAAAGAGATTTGATGTAAATAAAGAAAAGGCAGCAAGGATAATAGATGATATCAAAAAATCAGGCAGAAAAACAGCAGGCGACATAGAAGGGAGAGAGATACTGGCATCATATGGTATAACGACTGTGGATTCCTTCCTTGCGAAAAATATATCTGAATGTAAAAGATATTTTAAGAGGATAGGTAGCCCTGTTGTGATGAAACTTGTATCACCTGACATACTTCACAAAACAGAGGCAGGAGGAGTGAAGGTAGGTATAGCATCTGTTAAGGATATTGAGATATCATTCAAAGAGATTATTGACTCTGCAAGGAGATATAAAAAAGATGCGGTTATTGAAGGTGTTCAGATACAGCCACTTATATCCGGTGGGACAGAAGTAATTGTCGGGGTGAGTAAAGACCCGCAGTTCGGACACCTTCTTATGTTCGGCCTGGGTGGTATATATGTGGAACTGTTAAAAGATGTATCTTTCAGGGTAATACCCATTACAGATATTGATGCAGTAGAAATGATAGAAGAGATAAAGACATCAAAAATGCTGAAGGGATTCAGAAATATACCGGAGAGGGATATTGAGGCTATAAAGGATGTACTTCTTCGTATTTCCCAGTTATGTATGGACTTCCAGGAAATAGAAGAGATGGATATCAACCCGCTTATCGTGTTTGAAAAAGGAGCGGGTGTTATAGCAGTTGATGCAAGGTTCTCTTTCAATGTATGAAAAGGAGGCCACAGAGGATGAAAGGCAAAAAGTATGGTGTGGGAATAATTGGATTTGGAGGAATTGCAAGGTCTTGTCATCTCCCCGGATGGAAAAAACTGGATGATGTGGAAGTCCTTGCTATAGCCGACCCTTCTCACGAGTCCAGGGATAAGGCAAAAAAAGAGTTTGGTATTCCTGTTGTGCTTGATGACTACAAAAAACTGCTGGAAATAGATGAGATAGACATTGTGGATATCTGTGCCCATAACACACTCCACTTCCCTGCAACAGTTGATTCTCTTAAAGCAGGAAAACATGTGATATGTGAAAAACCACTTGCTGTAAGTGTAAAAGAGGTTGAAGGTATGATAAAAGCATCAAAGCAGGCGGGCAAAAAACTTATGGCGGCACAGCATCAGCGGTTCAGGAAGGAGGCCGTGGCTGTAAAAAAGATGATAGACAATGGTGTATTTGGTGAGATATATTATGCGATTGCATATGCGTTGAGAAGGAGAGGCATACCTACAAGAGATACATTTATAAAAAAGGCGCTTTCAGGTGGTGGTCCTATGTTTGATATAGGTGTCCATATACTTGACCTTACATACTGGTTTATGGGATGCCCGAAGGTACATTCGGTTAAAGG
>DAONKS010000082.1:0-5217 GCA_035406305.1 bacterium
TATCAGAGTATCATTATGAGGCAAAGAAAGCCAAAGATATTTCTGCCGGCGCAGTCCTTGTATCTGCTATACTTTCTGTTATTACAGGCTATCTTATATTTGTTAAACACTTTCCTGCTGGATGGAGAAATATATTTAATAATATAGCAAATTCTCCCTGGTATTTAAGTTTTACCGCACTTATTCTGGTAATATCGCTTTCACTAATTATGAAACTCCTTATAGAAAAAAAATATTCCATATCAGGAGGAATGCCAAGTATACACAGTGTAATATCTTTCAGTATCTGGACAGCCATATCCTTTTTTACATTCAGTGAATTTCCTGTTATCTCACTGCTTGTCTTTATCCTGGCTTTCTGGGTAGCACAGAGCAGAGTTCTACGGGGAATTCATAAACCATTTGAGGTAATCATTGGCGGAATTATCGGAGTATTTCTCACAACACTTTTCTTTCAGTTATTCTGGAGGTGATAAATGAAATCCCTGAAAAAGCATTTTATTTCAGGACTTGTATTTATAATACCGATATCGCTTTCTCTCTGGATATTATTTAAAATCATCAGTTTTCTTGAAAATGTGCTCGGCCCCATATTTAAAAAATTTTTTCCAAATATCTATACTCCAGGAGTAGGTTTTCTTTCCCTTATACTTCTTATTCTGATTATTGGATTCCTTACTGATAACTTTCTGGGGAGAAAATTTCTTAAATTCCTTGAAAAATTGTTTGAAACAATGCCTGTCTTAAACAGAATCTATGTTTTTATAAAGAGCATAAGCAACAACCTTATCTATGGAAAGTCAACCATATTCAAGGAGGTTGTAAAGATATCCTTTCCAGATGGAAGTTATACAATAGGTTTTATTACGGGAAAGGCCAGAGAGCAGGGTATGGTGAATGTCTTTGTTCCAACTGTACCGAATATAAGTACCGGATTTTATCTTGTTGTCCCGGAAGATAAGATTGAAAAACTTGCTATGTCTGTAGAAGATGCACTGAAAACCGTTATATCCATAGGACTTTTTTCATCGGGGGAAAATGGCACCGCTAAAGACAGAGGCGATAGTTCTAAAAAAACACAACTTTAGAGAGACAAGTGTAATACTTTCACTCTATACTGAAGAAACAGGAAAAATCAAAGGGGTGTTGAAGGGGGTAAGAACAGAAAATAGCAGAGTCCCTCCCTTAACCTTCACTCCTGGCGCATGCATTTCGGCATCTATTTATATAAAAAGGTCGTCAGAACTCAACCTTATAAGCAGCCCTTCCCTTTTACAATACTATGAGATGCCCTGTAAAGAAAATTTGATAGTGTGGCATCTTATACTAAACCTTGTGGACCTCTTTACCCCGGAAAAAGAAACTGATAAAGCGATTTTTTATCTTTTGAAAGATACGGGGAAAATACTCGCTGATTGCCAGAACCCCAGAATTATCTTCATCGCATTTAAACTGAAACTAATAAAAATTCTCGGGTATGGCATAGAACTTTCAAGGTGTGTTGTATGTAGAAAAAAAAGTTCTTCTTATTTATTCAGTGGTAAACTCGGAGGACTTATATGTAATGACTGCAAAAGGACGGATATCCAGAAGATTAACATCTCAAAAAAGATTATCAATATAATGCTACAGATGGAAAAGATGGACATTAAAAGATGCCCTGTTATAAAGAGTATTCCTGTTGAGATACTGAGAAAGATAAACTTTTATGCAAACATAACATTGAATTATCACTCGGAGATTGATAAAATATGGTGGACAGATGAGAAAAATATCTTATAAAAAAATTATTGATGGTGTGGCTGAACTTGTAATAAAGGTGAGCCGTAATATCCCTGACGAGGTAAAAAGATATATAAAGACAGCGTATCTTTCAGAATACGAAGGACCGGGTAAGAAATACCTTGGAATAATACTGGAAAATCTTGATATAGCAGAAAAAGAGAAACTCCCTGTATGTCAGGATACAGGACTTGCTGTATTTTTTGTTGAAATGGGTCCTGATATTATAATTGATACAGGGAGACACAAAACACTTGAAGATATTATAAATGAAGGGCTGAAAAGAGGTAGTAAAAAAGGATATCTCAGGAACTCTGTGGTCTCTGCAATAGAAAGAAAAAACACACAGACAAACAGCCCAGGGGTTGTCCATATAATTCCTGCAGTTAATGGTATCTTCAGGATAGGCCTGCTGGCAAAGGGCTTTGGTTCTGAAAACACATCAAGAATTGCTATGTTAAAACCAGGAGAGGGTATAGAAGGAATTGAGAATTTTATTTTAGACACAGTAAAACAGGCAGGTGCCCTACCCTGTCCTCCTGTATTTATAGGGGTGGGCATAGGCGGTTCTTTTGAAAAAGCGGCTGTTCTTTCCAAAATTGCGCTTTGCCATACAGGAGAAAAGTCGGACTATAGAAGGTGGGAGAAAGAACTTCTGAAAAAAATTAACTCTTTGAATATAGGACCTGGTGGTCTGGGAGGAAAGACAACAGCACTGGATATACGGATAGAGACATTCCCAACACATATAGCAGGACTGCCAGTAGCAGTAAATATATCCTGCTGGGCACATAGATATGGCACCCTCTCCCTTTAGTGGGGGTCAGGTCTTGCTTTTTGCAAAGTCGGTAGCCGCAGGCCCGCCTGCGATAAATCTACGGCGGATAAACTTTAGATTGCGAAGATTGCAAAGAAGAGATAATATGAAGCAGATACAATTTCCATTAAAAACAGGAAAAGAAATTGAACTTTTAAAAACAGGAGATGAGGTTGAAATATCCGGGATTATATATGTTGCAAGGGATGCAGCACACAAAAAACTCATTTACGAGATAAACAATAAAATCCCTCTGCCCTTTCCTCTGAAAAACAATCTTATCTATTATATGGGTCCCTCACCTACACCTGAAGGAAAAATCATCGGTTCATGCGGTCCAACAACAAGTTCAAGGATGGACAGATACACAATCCCCCTTTTACAGGCAGGTATTAAAGCAACTATGGGAAAGGGTGAAAGAAATGAAGAGATTGTCTCTGCCTGTAAAAGATACAGGGCAGTTTACTTCATTACCTATGGCGGATGTGGTGCATATCTGAGCAAATTTGTTAAAAAAGTGGAATGTATCGCATATCCTGAACTTGAACCTGAAGCAATATACAAACTTGAAGTTGAAAAATTTCCTGCCATTGTCGCTATTGATACAAAAGGCAATAACCTTTATAATAAATAACCCTGTTCTTCCCACCTCCGCGGTGGACTGAGCCCACCGCGGAGGTGGAAGTGGGAAAGGCGCCCATAGTTCAACTGGATAGAACGTCGGGTTGCGGACCCGAAAGTTGCTGGTTCAAATCCGGCTGGGCGCACCACGGGGCGTGGCTCAGCCTGGTTTAGAGCGTCCGCCTCAGGCGGAAGGTCGGCGGTTCAAGCCAGGGATAAAATTAAAAAGGAATGTACTGGGTATATGTAATAAAAAACAAAGAAGGTAAGATATATATAGGACAGACAAAAGATTTAGAGAAAAGGTTAGAATATCACAATAGAGGATGGAGTAGATACACCAGAGGGAAAGGAAGATGGGAAGTAATTATTAAAGAAAAATATAGTAGCAGAACTGAAGCAATAAAAAGAGAAAAGGAATTGAAAACTGGAAAAGGAAGAGAATATATAAAAGAAGTAATAAAAATTAAAACCACGGGGCGTGGCTCAGCCTGGTTTAGAGCGCATGGTTCGGGACCATGAGGTCGGCGGTTCGAATCCGCCCGCCCCGACTTCAGGGTATATTCAGTGCAAAAAGCAAGACCTGAATCCCACCCCCTGGGATTTTGCTCACTTTTCATCTTTCCTTATCCCCTTCTATGGATGATAAAATTGTTCTCCTTATCATGTCACAACAATTAATAAGGAACTAATTTCCTTAACAATGATATCTTTCAATGTAATACTTTCTCTCTATCGAAAAAGCAGCAATATCTTATGAAAAGAGTGGTATAGAAATTGATATTAAAGTGATATGAAAATAAGAATTACTTTCTTTTTCACCTATTTGTTAATCTCTTTATATCTTGAGCTTCAATTTCATTATAGAATCTATATTTCCCTACATACTTAACACTCATAAAAATCCCTCGGATTTCTATTTCATCTCCATTTTTTATATTATGCTGATTTATTTTCTCATGCCCCCAAGCAAAAACCTTTATAGAATTATTATAATTATCACTGACAAGAAAAGTGACATAAGAATTCCCCGCTTTCGAAACTTTCAACTGAAGATTTGAAATTTTCCCTTCAATCAGAACTTCCTTTTGGTGAAACTTGTCAGGATTATCAAGGATTTGTTTTATCGAAGTTTTTTCAGGAAGTGGAGAGAGCACTTCTAAGGCAAACAAGAAGGATAATAATCCTGTTATTATCTTTTTCATATTTATATTCTAACCCTATTTTCCCAAAAGTCAAGTGGCATGGGGTTATATAAATTGAGTACCTAGGTAAATCTTTTTCATCAAATTTTTCAGTCAGAGTTTCTATTATATAGTGTATTAAAACAAATGATGAATCAAAAACTAATATTCAGTGCAAAAAGCAAGACCTGACCCCCATTTATTTAGAGAAGTCCAGGATAAGGGAAGAAAAGAAATAAACAGTGTAGGGTAAAACTCTCTCATCTATGGAAAATGTGGGGCTATGGTTTGGTCCGTATTTATCCCCTATTCCTATAAAAAGATAGGTGGAAGGAACCTTTTGAGAGAAAAAAGCAAAGTCCTCACCACCCATTATGGGATGAAAGTCAATTATATTTTTTGAAAAGTCCATCTCTTTTGCTATCCGGCACACCTTTTCTGACAGTCCACTGTCATTTACACATAAAGGTGAGTAGTTTTTATAGGCAATATCCGCCTTGCATCCATAACCTTCGCATATTGAATATGTCTTCTTTTCTATCTCTCTTATTATTCTCCCTCTCACTTCTTCCTTCAACGTTCTCACTGTTCCAGTTAATTCCACTGTTTCAGGTATGACATTAAAAGCATCTCCCCCCTTAACAGAACAGACAGATACCACAGCACTATCTATAGGATTAATGGCTCTACTCAATATTGACTGAAACCCCGTAATAAGAAAACCGGCACATACAACAGGGTCTGTTGTAAGATGGGGAGATGAGCCATGTCCCCCCTTCCCTTCAACTATTATCTTAAAATAGTCAGTGCTTG
>DAONKS010000083.1:0-5036 GCA_035406305.1 bacterium
TCCCTCTCCCCATCGGGGAGAGGGTTAGGGTGAGGGGGTTCTCTTGTATCCCTCGCCCCTTTGGGGAGAGGGGCAGGGTGAGGGGGGCTTTCCCATTTCCCATTTGCCACTTGCCATTTGCCATTTGCTATTTGCCAATCAGGGTGAGGGGTTCTTTCCTACTTGCCATTTGCCATTTGCTACTTGCCAATCAGGACGACGGTTCTGTATTTGAGAATAATCCTATTATATGCTATCTTTTTCTATGTACTTTTAACTTTTTACTTTTGACTTTTGACTTATTACTTTTTACTTATTCCCATGCACTTCTTCAACTACACAAAAGTAAAAGAATACAGATATTCCCTTACAGAAAAAAGCCCTGTCTATAACAGGGGTGTAATCACATTCCCATCTCCTTTTACTTCTGGCTATTCCTACAATGACACCGTCTATGTGGACTTCTTTGAACCATCAGAAAGAGATACCTGGACACCTATAATACTTGTCCACAGCTGGATGGAAAGGAAAAACAGCGCAACAGAGTGGTTTGCCAGATATTTAGCCAGAGATGGCTTCGGTGCTTACCTTATCCACCTCCCTTACCATATGAGCAGGTCAAGGGAACCACACAAAAGCGGCTCTTTATTTATAACTGCTGATGTAGAACGTTCCGTAAATGCATACAGACAGTCAATAATTGACATTATGGCTCTCTGCGACTACCTTGAAGAAAAAGCGGAAACAACCGGCAAAAAAATAGGTATGACCGGGATAAGTTTAGGCGCTATTATCCTTAATACCGTTATGGGCATTGACAACCGCATTAAAGCAGGTGTTTCTATATTAGGCGGCGGCAACATACACTACATATTTATCAGAGGACTTGCCACACTTCCCATAGTTGTGTACGAAATACTAAAAGGTTTACGAATCCGTGATTACAGAGAAATGACAAAGGACTATATTGAATTCCTGAAACGAGCAAGGGAAACAAAAACTCCTGAAGAAATAGAAAAACTCGTATCCCTGAGAGAGTGGTTTCTGATAGACCCTTTAACCTACGCACACCTGAATCATCCGAGAAATGTCCTTATGATTAACGGACGGTTTGACCTCATCATACCTTTCCGCGCCACACTACAACTCTGGGACGCACTCGGCAGACCAGAAATACTCTGGCTCCCATCAACACACCTTACAGCCGGCTTTTTCTTCAACACCATCCTCCGCCACGCCACCCGCTACCTCAAATCCCACCTCTCTTAACAAAATTTTTCCTGTAATACTAAGTAGTTTCACCTGAAATTTTGCCTATTTCATAGATTGAAGAGTTTTCTGGCAGATTCTACCACGCCATCTGAATAGGGTAATTCACTGACAATCCCGCCGTTTTCTTCAACCTTCTCCTTTACTTCAGGGTCAGCATTTGCCGGGGTAACCTGTAAACGGGCAATATCTCTTTCTAACATTGGCAGGTCATTCACCCCATCAGCAGCAATCATAGTAAATTGAGGAGAAATGCCCAGGATACTCTGAACCTTTCTAACAGCAAGCCCTTTAGAAAGATACCAGGGGAATATTAGAACTGTTTTTCTATCAGGTAAAAACAGATGATATGTCTTTTCTCTGATAATGTTATTTGAATTGAATCTTTCAGTTATTTTTTCTCTCTCCAGAACAGGAAATTCTATACTGAAGATGTAGTCAAAGTATTCCGTCAATTTTTTTTCTTCTGCAAAGGAATTGAGAAATTCTCTTACAGGTATAAGATACTCTCTGTCAAACTCTGCTTTACAGGAAATCATCTCGTGGTCCCATTCTGCATCAAGATACATATGCCCATTGATATAAAGACCGCAGCTAAGGGACGTGCGACCTATGGCTCTTACAGGACGGGTTTTTAGATTACTTGCCTTAAATACTCTGTCCTGAATATATGGATGCCAGGTGGTACAGGTCGCCCATAAAACCCCTCCTTCAGAAATCTCATCCAGAAATGCTGAAAGGTTATCAGGAAACCTCTCATATGGTTCATACCCACCCAGTGCAGTCCCATCAAAGTCAATCACAAATAGTTTCACTTTATCTGTAAGTTTCATTTTTTCAATAATTTTATCATTCTGAATATTATGAATGTTAATTATATCATATATGAATTTCCGTAAAAGTGTAATAAAATATCTATTGTGAGCGAGAAAAAAATTCAGATACTGGGGGAAACAGCAAGATTTGATGTATGCGGCTATACAAGACCTGTTGAGTCCGTTTATCATCTGAATTCGTTTATATATCCCGCGGTAGGAGGGAAAGGCAGGATATACCGTCTTTTCAAGGTACTGCTTTCCAATTTCTGCAGGGCAAACTGTTTTTACTGTATCAACAGGCAAGATAGGGACTGTCCGCGATACAGGTTTGACCCCGATGAACTGGCAGGCCTATTTTTTTCTTTATGGAAGAAGGGTTATGTGGATGGACTATTTCTTTCTTCCAGTATAGATGGGGATGCCAGCGAGACACAGGAAAGGATGAATAAGACAGTGGAGATTTTGAGGAAGAGATACAACTATTCCGGTTATATCCATCTGAAGGTCCTGCCGGGGGTAGATGAAGTCCTTATAAAAAGGGCGTTTAGATTGGCATCACGACTTTCACTGAATATGGAAGCACCAGGCACTAAATTTTTGAGAAAACTTTCACCCGATAAGGACTTCTCCCACCTTCTCTTGAAAAATCTGAAAAGGATAAGTATCATCCATAATGAGCACCCTTTGCCCGCAGGTATTACATCACAACTGATAGTGGGCGCAGCAGGAGAAAGTGACAGAGATATTACAGGATTTGTCTTTCACCTTTATAATACACTTAACCTGAAAAGAGTCTATTACAGCGGTTTTGAGCCGGTTATAAAGACACCTATGGAAAATCTGCCATCCTGTCCACCTTTACGTGAACTCCGTCTTTACCAGGCAGATATTCTAATAAGGCAGTATGGCTTTTCTCCTTCCGAACTCGTCTTTGACACCAGAGGCAACCTTTTGCCTGACAGGGACCCCAAACTGGTATGGGCAGAAAACAATCCGCAAAAATTTCCGGTAGAAATCAACAGGGCATCTATGGAAGAACTCGTCCGTGTTCCTGGAATAGGATATACAGGTGCACAGAAGATTCTTTTGAGGAGACAGGAAAGACGGATAAACTCTCCTGATGAACTGAAAGGTATAAGAATTAGAATATCGCTCGCTTCAAATTTTCTTACATTTAACGGGAAGCACTTCAAAGGTAAAATCTCTGCGGAATCCTCAGATGACGAAAAAAATATGATTAAGGAAGAACAGGAACCCTTACAGGTTTTATGGAAAGAATAAACAAGGGGGAATTATGAAGAAGGCAGACATTCAAACATTCAAGAAATACTGTGATAGGCCTATGAGAATTGTCTGGGCTGTCGCTGAATATGGAGGGAAGAGAAGTATATGTCCGCTTGGCTGGAAGATGAATACTTCCTTTTCTCCATTTATGATGGCTATAAGTGTGGCACCAACGAGGTTTACTCATGAACTTATCGTTAAGTCAGGGGAGTTCGTTCTTGCCTGGCCAGGTGAAGATTTAGCGGAGACAACGCTTTTCTGCGGTACCTGCAGTGGCAGGAACGTTGATAAGTTCAAGGAGACAGGTTTGACACCAGTTAAGGGGGAGTATGTAAAAGCGCCGTTGGTTAAGGAGTGTATAGCCAATCTTGAATGTAAGGTAGCAGGACAACTTACCACAGGAGACCATACCATATTTGCAGGAGAAGTCGTTGCTGTGTGGGTTAATGAAAATCCTTCCCGCCTTTTATGTTCCATTGATAACTCAGGTGGTTATGATTTTTTACTTGAGAAGAAGGGTTATAGATTTGGTGTTGTGAAGAAATAAGAGAAAGAAAAACTTTGACATTTATCGTACAGTGAGGTTTAATATCTTACAAGAAACACTGGAATTTAAATGGACTATACAAGCCCCATTACATTAGAACTTGAAAGCAGAGTAAGACAGGAACTCTCTCCAGGGGAAAAGATTTTATGGATGGGACAGCCCATCCCGAAGTTTTTCAATACGACAACTATCGGTCCATTTATCTTCGGGATTCCGTGGACTATCTTTGTCTTTTTCTGGATGTTTGCTGCTTTAGGGTTCAAAAAACCGGACGCAAGCAGAGGTATTGAGAATTTCTTTCCACTTCTCGCCATACCGTTTCTCATAGTTGGAATTGGTCTGCTGACCTCTCCTATCTGGTCGTATAAAAGGGCTTTGAAAACACTTTATGTCGTTACTAACCAGAGAGCCATTATTCTATATTCCGGCAAACCTGTGGTAATCAACAGTTATCTGCGCGAACGGTTGAAGAATATACGTAGGATTGAACGAAAGGACGGAACAGGAGATATTATATTCGGGAATGGCATAGAAGAAGGTGGTGGTGAGTTCAGTGGTTTTCTGAATATCCGGGACCCTCAAACAGTGGAAAAAATACTCAGAGAAATGGCTGAATCAAAATCAGATGAATATCGCATCTAAAATACCAGTCCTTTCAGATAGTTATGTCTGGAAAGAAAAGCAGGATTGATGCGGGAAGAATTTTGAGAATGTTTGGTGGTATAGTCCTTGTTTATTTAAGTGTAGGAGGGATACGTAAAGCTCTTTCCTCATTCCAGAAAGAAAATCCTGTAAGCATAATTGTTACAATTATGGGACTTCCCATATCCATTTTATTCCTTTTAATAGGTCTCACTATGATTTTCGCAGAAGCATCCTTCCTGAACAAACCTCGTAAGTAGAATCAGGTCTTTTTTTTATAAGAAATCTCTCTGGCAAAGGTATATTTTTTGACAGGAAGAAGGGCAGGGGAGTATAATCTATTGGTAGACAAGGGTTTAGAGAAAAAGCCGGAGTGGTGGAATGGCAGACGCGCCGGACTCAAAATCCGGTGAGGGCAACCTCGTGAGGGTTCAACTCCCTCCTCCGGCATTGCAATCACCCTCACCCTATCCCTCTCCCATCAAGGGCGAGGGAAA
>DAONKS010000084.1:0-4948 GCA_035406305.1 bacterium
TGGATGTGGCAGACGGATTCCTGAAGGAAGGGAAGACAGGAATAATTGTTGCGGAGCAGCAGGAAAAGGGCAGGGGAAGATATGGAAAAATCTGGCACTCTCCTTCCGGTGGTCTTTATCTCTCCTGGATTTTGAATGGTGAGTCATTATACCCCATTTTTCTTTCGGAGATAATCTCTTTAAGTATAGTAGAGACACTGAGATATTTCGGTATAGATTGCAGGATTAAACTTCCCAATGATATAATAACAGGTGGGAAAAAGATAGCAGGTATCCTTATCGTAAAAAAAGATGAGAGTTATATTACAGGTATAGGTATAAATGTAAACAACCCTGTTGAAGATGAAAGTCATCAGGTTGCGATGAAGGATATTACCGGAAAGTATATAGATAAGAAAAGTGTGCTTGAAAAGTTTATAAAGACGTTTTTATATTACAGAAATGCGTTTTATAAAGATTCCAGCATACCTTTAAAACAATGGAGTGAATATCTGATAAAATGAGTGAGCCCGACTTATTCTGGTATATAATAATTCTAATTATACTTTTGCTGCTTTCTGCTTTTTTTTCAGCGGCAGAGACCGCCTTTATCTCTTTCGGGAGACACCACTTCCAGAAGATTGCAGAGCGGGATGAAAAGAAGGCAAAGCGTTTAAAATTCTGGTTTGAAAATCCGAACAGAATTCTTGTAACAACACTTATAGGCAACAACATAGTAAATATCTCTGCCTCTGTGATAGCGGCAACATTAACCTACAGTTATCTGCACAGGATAAGTACCACCCTTGTAACAGGTATAATGACTTTTATAATACTTGTCTTTGCGGAAATTATACCCAAGAGTTTAGCAAAAAAACACTCTGAGAAGATTGCGTATTATTTTACTTTTCCAATAATGTTTTTCTGCGTCCTTCTTACACCTATTGCTAAACTTCTTATTGGTATCTCGCATCTTTTTGTTCGCCTTTTTGGGGGCAGGATAGAAAACATTATTCCTGTTCTAACAGAAGACGATATAAAGGCGATGATTATAGCCGGTGAAGAAGAAGGAATTATTGAAGAGGAAGAGAGGGATATGATAGACAGCATATTTGAGTTAGGTGATAAAATGGTAAGGGAGATTATGACACCCCGTGTAAATATCGTTTCTGTCAAGGAAGATACCCCGGTTGAAGATATTATAAGGGTAATGGCACGAGATGGCTATTCCAGATTGCCTGTTTACAGGGAAAGCATTGATAAGATAACAGGGATTATATATATCAAGGATATTATAGGACACAGGGCAGAAGATACCGGGAAATCAGAGGTATTGCAGGCAAGAGACCTTATGAGGGAGCCATACTTTGTTCCTGAAAGCAAGAAGGTTAATGACCTGCTGAGGGAACTTCAGGAAAAAAAGATGCAGATGGCAATCGTGGTGGATGAGTACGGAGGGACTGCTGGATTGGTTACAATGGAAGACCTTATTGAAGAGATAGTAGGCGAGATTGCAGATGAGTATAAAAGAGAACCAAAGGAACTTTACCTCCTGCCGGATGGTGATTACCTTGTCTCCGGCAGTATGGAAATAGAAAAGGTAAATGAAGAAATAGGTATGGATATACCGGAAGGGCAGTTTGAGACGATTGCGGGTTTTGTCCTTGACAGGTTTGGTAAATTCCCTGTAAAAGGTGAAAGTTTTGTGTATAATAACTACCAGTTCACGGTTCAGGAAGCGGATAGAAAGAAGGTAAGGATGGTAAAAATTAAAAAACTGAAGGGGAAGGAAAATGAGTGAAGAGATAAAAAAACAGCGGATGGAAAAGATTGAAGAACTTAAGAAAGAAGGTATTGATGTTTACGGAAGGGCTTTTCCCAAAAAAGAAATCGCTCTTATAAAAGAAGGGGAGACAGATGTAAAAACAGCAGGTAGAATTATGGCTATAAGACACCATGGTGGGTCATCCTTCCTTGATATAAAGGACAGCACAGGGAAAATACAGATATATGTTAAAAAAAATGCTATTCCTGAAAAGGAACTGTTTATATTTAAGCGGCTGGATATCGGAGATATCATAGGGGTTGAAGGAGATGTATTCAGGACAAAGACAGGAGAACTAACCATACTTGTAAAACACCTTACCCTGCTTTCAAAATCACTGAGTCCACTGCCTGAAAAGTGGCATGGACTTAAAGATGTTGAGATAAGGTTCAGGAAGAGATACCTTGACCTTATTATGAATGAGGATGTTCGGGGTGTTTTCAGTAAAAGGGTAAAAATACTTCAGTATATAAGGGAATTTTTGAATAATAGAGGTTTTATTGAAGTTGAGACCCCTATGATGCATCCCATACCTGGTGGGGCTGAAGCAAGACCTTTTATTACATACCACAATACTCTGGATATGAACCTTTACTTAAGAATTGCACCTGAATTATATCTGAAAAGGTTACTGGTGGGTAACTTTGAGAAGATATACGAAATAAACCGTTCCTTCAGAAATGAGGGTATATCTCCACTTCATAATCCTGAATTTACAATGCTTGAACTTTACTCTGCCTATGGGGACTGCCAGGAGATGATGGATATAACAGAGGCGCTTATTACTTCACTTGCTGAAAGGGTTAATAACTCACTTCTTCTGGAGTATCAGGGTAAGAAAATAGACCTGTCTCTGCCGTGGAAAAGGATAAAATGGGAAGATATATTTGCAGAGATTGGTATTAATGACTGGCGGGACAGGGAAACAGTTCTTAAAAAGGCAGAGGAAGAAGGGGTTGAACTTACGGATGAGGATAAGAATAATGTATTTGAAGTGCTGGATAAAATATTCAAGAAAAAAATACAGCCAGGACTTATAAATCCCACTTTTATATATCAATATCCTGTGGAGATATCACCGCTTGCAAAGGCATATCCTGATAGTAAAGATATGGTCGAAAGATTTGAACTGTTTATAGGAGGGCTTGAAATAGCCAATGGCTATTCGGAACTAAATGACCCTCTGGAACAGCATAGAAGATTTTTAGATGCAGTGAATAAACAGACGGGAAATAAAGAAAAGGTTGTGGATGAGGACTACATTGAGGCGCTTGAATACGGGATGCCCCCTGCAGGAGGCCTTGGTATAGGGATAGACCGCCTTGTTATGCTTCTTACAAACTCTTCTTCAATAAGAGAGGTCATCTTCTTTCCGCTTTTGAGACCGAAGAAATGAGTTCAAAAAAGATTCTCAGGGCTGTCTCAGTCGTCTCGCTGGGCACAGTGATTGCAAGGGTATTTGGACTTGCAAGGGAGATTACCACTGCAAACTTTTTTGGAACAATATCCATATACGATGCCTTCTTGCTTGCCTTTATGATACCAAACTTTTTCAGAGGTCTTATCGCAGAAGGTGCACTCAATACCGCCTTTATACCTGTCTTTACAGAATATACCCTGGATGAAAAACGTAAAGAAGAAGGGAAAGATATATTCAATATCTGCCTCACACTATCTCTCATAATCACATCCCTTATATTTATTATAGTCCTTGGTGTAAGTTTTGTATCAACAAAAATTGTCAGTGAGACATCAAGATGGTACTACGTATGGATACTGCTTAGATTTACATTCCCCTACCTTATATTTATATCACTGGCTGCCCTCAATACAGGAGTGCTTAATGCATATAAGAGTTTTTTTATTCCTTCATTGTCCCCTGTCGTCCTTGACCTTTTCTGGATAGCAGCACTTTTTCTTATACTGCCATTCATTCCAGCCGTACCGGAACGTCAGATATTTGTTCTATGTATAGGTGTTCTTTTGGGTGGATTAGGACAGTTTCTTTTTACCCTAATTCCTGTAGTACGGAGAGGATACAAAATCCACTTCAATTTTAACTTTTCCCATCCTGCTGTAAAAAAGATGGGTTTGCTGCTTGCACCTATGGTTATAGGTGTTGCTGTAACACCCATAAATCTTCTTGTGGATAATACGCTTGCAAACACACTCTATGAAGGTGCTGTATCAGGGCTGTGGTACAGCACAAGGATATTTCAACTTCCTTTAGGTGTATTTGCCATATCCATATCAACAGCGGTTCTCCCCTGGTTTTCAGAGAATATCTCATCGCAGGACCATCAGAGTTTTGTTAAAAATCTTATCTTTGCCACCCGTATGCTTGTCTTCTTACTCCTTCCGTTTACCTTCGGAATGGTTATACTCAGAACAGAACTTGTCACATTTCTCTTCGCCAGGGGGATGTTCACTGCAAAGTCAGTCGCCCTTGTCTCTTCACCCCTTGCCTTCTATTCGTTAGGACTTTTGGGGTATGGTGGTGCATCCGTATGGGGCAGAGCATTTTATGCCTGTAAGGATACAGTCACACCTGTAAAGGTGGGCGTCTTCAGTATATTTATGAATTTTATTATGGACATAATTTTTATGCAGTTTATGGGACACAACGGAATAGCACTTTCAACTTCTATTGTCGGTATTACAAACTTTATCCTTCTGGTTATATTATTTAACAGGAAACACCTTTATATTAACTTAAAGAAAGAAGCGGGATTTTTCCTGAAGATATTTTTTGCGTCGTCTATTATGGGTTATATCCTTTATATCTACAAAAACTATGCAGGTTTTCTCCTTTCCTTGCCATATCTTGTCCTTTCCTGTATAATTATCTCTGTTCTCATTTATATCCTCACCACAGGAATTTTAATAAAAGTAAGGAGATTAAAAGAATAAAATGGAAATTTTTTCTGTGCTGGTTGTACTTTTTATTTTATTTTTTTCTGTTGTTGTCCATGAGTTCTGTCATGGCTATGCCGCATATCTTAACGGGGATGATACAGCAAGGATGATGGGACGCTTAACACTTAATCCCATACCGCATATTGACCCGTTTGGTACCATACTGCTTCCCATTCTGCTTCTTTTAATAAGTGGTGGTAGATTTGCCATAGGTATGGCTAAACCGGT
>DAONKS010000085.1:0-4785 GCA_035406305.1 bacterium
GGACTGTTCTTTATATCCCACTTCACAAAATCTATACCAGCAACCTGTAATAAACCATATGTGGATATTATTACTGTGATAACTATAACCCACTTTATAAAATAGTCAATAAGAGAGATGTCCCTTGCAACAAGATTCTCCAGAGAAATATAAAGGGCGATGAAAAGAATAAGAATAAAAATACTCCTGACCCCTTCAAAGATATTTACACACCTGCTAAGTGTCAGGATATACCAGATAAGTAATAAACCAGCAGGTATAATAAAGGTGTTCCGATAACTGAATAACCTGTCCTTTATCCCTGCTGCAAAAACTAAAATAACAACAAAAAATATCCAGACAAACTTGGGAAGATAAAAGGAATCAGTAACTCCTGGCAGCAATATAAGTGGAGAGAGAGAAAAAAGCAGAAGAATCAAAAATTTTCTTTGCATATATTTTAAAGTTAAAACTCAAAAGGAAAAAGTAAAAAACTGCATATTTCTTTATGCTCCTGCCTTCATTTTTCTTTACTCTCTACTCGTACTTCTATACAATCTGGCAATCTATAAATCCATCTGTGCCCACCAATAAAATAATACACCTTTCCATAAAAAAAGTCCATCTGATTGCCATACAATCAAAAATAGGGTATTATTTATGAAGCAGATACCCTTTCACAGGGTAAAGGAGAAAAGATGAAGAAAATAATAATGGTTTGTCTTGGAATCCTATTTGTAATCTGTTCTCTGCACGCAGAGGTAAACAGAGAAGAACTATTTGCCAGTATGACTCAAAAATACAGCGGTTTAGAAAATATAAGTGGCAAATATGTTATCAATATGCCTATGATGGGTAATATAATGAAGATGCCTGTGAGTTTCTGGCAGAAGGGCAACAGGATGCGGATGGATATGACAATGAACCAGCCGGGTATGTCAAAACCTATGGAACAGAGTATGCTGATGGATGGACAGAAGGTAATCCAGTATCAGAAGATGTTAAACACTGTTATGACAATTGATTTAAACAAACTGCCTGAGAATATGAGGCAACAGATGGGAAAACAACAGGGATTTATGATGAACAGTAATGTAATCAACCAGCTTTCTAAATCTCCTGATAAACTTACTGTTGAAGAAAAAACTAAAGACGGAAAACAGTTTTATCTTATAACATTAACAGATATTGCAGGTATGGGTAATGTTGCTTCAGGTATGGGTATGCAGGGTACCCCTGAGACGTTTAAAAAACTCCTTCTGTGGATAAATCCATCTTCTCTATTTCCTGAAAAGGTTGAATTATACGGAGAAGCAGATACACCTGCTATGTGGGTTGATATTTTAAAAATCAGCACAGACCCTATATCTGACGATATTTTCAAACTTGATATCCCTGCAGATGCAAAGTATATGGATATGACAGACGCTGTTAAAAAAATGACTGAATCTATGAACACACAATAAAGATGGAAAATATCTGGATTGCATCGTGGAAACAGTCTGATGTGGTTGGGAGATTCATCATTGTTGTCCTTGTATGCCTTTCCCTTTATTCCTGGAAGATTATTCTTGAAAAGTTTTTTATTTTCAGGGATATAGAAAAGAGACACAGGGTATTTGAGAAACTTATAAAGAAGGGTGGAAATGTTCGGCTGTTAAATTGTCCTTTAAGTAATATCCTTAACTATGGCATTGAAGTCAGGGACAGGGGAAATCTGGAAGACCTCCAGGCACATCTGGAAAAGGCATTTATCAGAGAAGAAGGGAAACTCGAAGTAAAACTTACAACCCTTGCCACTACTGCTACGATATCACCCTTTTTAGGTTTACTCGGAACTGTATGGGGCTTACTTCTATCATTTCAGGGAATTGCAGCAGCAGGTTCTTCTTCTGTAAGGTTTGTTGCGGGGGGTGTCTATACTGCACTGATAACAACTGTTGTGGGACTGATTGTTGCTATTCCTGCAGCGGTTGGTTATAACTATTACAGAGAAAGGCTTAACAATATACTTGAAAAGATGGAATTTCTTTTCCCGTATATTTTAGAATATATCAATTCATACTCTGACAGAAAGAGTTAATAAGGAAGATGTAAAAAATGAACTCTATCAGGAAGAATAATGGAGACCTTACATTCTCTCAGGTTAACATAACCAACCTGGTAGATGTGGCATTAACACTCGTTATAATACTTCTTATAATCTCCCCTTTCCTTGAGCAGGGTATTGAGGTAAAACTTCCGACCTCATCTCCAGGAAAAGTTCAGGTGGAAAACAGCACCATTATAACAATAGCGCCAGGAGATATATATTATATAGACGATAGGAAGGTTACACTTAGAGAAATGTATAATATACTCAGAGAAAAGAAAAGAATTAATGAAAACCTTTCTGTTGTAATAAAAGGGGATGAATCAGTCCTTTATAAAAATGTTGTAAAGGTCCTGGACATATCAAAAAAATGCAATATAGAAAACATAGGGCTGGCTACACAGGCAGAACTGCAATAGAGAAGAAAAGTACAGGGATATCTTTCTTTATTCATATGGTGGGTATATCTTTTTTGCTTATCTCCCCTGTTAAAAAACAGATTAATAAAAATGATGTCTTCACCGTCCATATTGTTGATATACCTGTAATTCCAGCACCTCAGGTTGTCTCTCCCCCTCTGGAAAAACCAGCCGTTGAACCGCCACCAGGAATTGAAAAAAAGGGGCAGAAAGAAAAACTGTCTACTGTGAAAGAAAAACCTATAAAAACACAGGAAACCACCCAGAAAAAAGAAATTCCCACTTTTTCAGCAGAAAAATTTAGAGAGTCATTAATTGCAAAGGCAGGTGTCAGTCAAACACCTGATAAGGCATCTCTTCAGAAGCCCCCTGAACCTGTTAAGATAGAAAAGATAGAACGGGAAGTACCGGAAATCACCATATCCAGTTTGATGAGTATTCCGGACTGGTACCTATCCACCATCCATAAAAAAATAAAAGAAAACTGGAGGACTGACAACATAATCGGGGAAAGAACTGCTATAGTATCCTTCAGGGTCTATAGAGACGGAAGGATAGAAAATATCTCCCTTGAAAAAAGTTCAGGGAATACAAGATTTGACAGGTCTGTCCTTGAAGCGGTTATATCAACAAAGCAGGTACCGCCGTTCCCTGTGGAGATAACATATAACTATCTTGACATAATAATTGATTTCAAAACGGAGGGATAGAATATGAAAAGATTTTTTTTCTTATGGTGTATTCTGTTTCTACTCATATCAAAAACTCACTGTTCAACTGTCTTTCTCCAGATAACCAAAAACCTTCAGGAAAAAGCAGATATTGTTGTTCTTCTGGGAACAGAAAGAGATACCTACTGGGATAGATTCCTCTCAACAATAAAAAGGGACCTTATATATTCCGGCTATTTTAATGTTGAAGAAGCGGCTTTTGTTGAAAGTCCTGAAGTGGCAAAAAAAAGATACGCCACACAGATTACACTGCAGGGTATCAAAACTCCTGAAGGTATCAAGATAGTGGTGGAAGATAACCTTGAAGAGAAAATCCTTTTTGAAAAATACTATAGAGTGGATATTGACCCGTCATATCTCGCCCATACCGTAAATGACGATATAGTTTTATCTCTAACAGGAAAACCAGGCATTGCAAGAAGCAGGATATTGTTTGTCTCTGATGCAACCGGAAAATATGAAATATATTGTATTGACTATGACGGAGAAAATCTGAAACAACTCACAAGTACCGATTATATGGTCCACTATCCAAGATGGTTGACATCTCAAGAGATACTTTACATATCCTACGAAGGTGGCTGGCCCAAACTTGTAAAGATGAATTTTAAAAACGGAGAGAAAAAAAACCTTCTTGCCGAACCAGGGCTTAACGCCTGTGCATCTCCATCCATTAAAACAGGAGAGATTGCAGTTGTATTGAGCAAGGGAGGAAGACCTGATATTTATGTAATTGACTTCGGCGGAAAGATAAAAAGGCAGATTACTGCATCTAAATCAACTGATGCATCTCCCTCTTTTTCTCCTGATGGCAGCATAATCGCCTTCGTATCCGATAGATATGGTTCTCCGCAGATATATACAATGACAAAGGATGGTGCCAGAATAAAAAGGATAAGTTTTATATCAAACTACTCCACTTCTCCTGCATATTCCCCTGATGGGAATTATATTGCCTATGTGTTTCAAAAAGGAACTTTTGGACTGGCGATATATGAGATATCCACAGGAGAAACAAAAATTATTGGAGAATCACTTGGATGCGAAGATGTATCCTGGGCACCTGACAGCAGGCATATCATATATACTGACAGCCGTTCAAAACC
Organism: bacterium; assembly: GCA_035406305.1. GTDB lineage: Bacteria > Ratteibacteria > UBA8468 > B48-G9 > JAFGKM01 > JAAYXZ01. Next base: position 4,328 of record DAONKS010000085.1, read on the forward strand.
TTCATCTCTTGTTATTATGGATATTATAAGCGGTGAAAAAAGATATTTAAATAAAGGGAAAATAAATTGTTTCAGCCCTTCCTGGAGCCAGGAAATATAGAATATAAAAAAACTTGACATAGAGAACAAATGGGGGTAATATCTAAGCAGGAAAAAATGAAATCTTATCCCGTTAAAGGGGAAAGGAGGAGTGAGATGGGAAAAGCAGCAAAGATATTGTTGGTGCTGGTAGTAGCAGGTCTTGTCCTATCAGCAGGTAAGGTTATGGGTCAGACTCTACCGGAAAAGTTCTCCTGGTACGGAGAGTCAGGAGCAACAAAGGAACCGGTATACGATGCACAGAAAGGTGGATACTGGTGGATGCCCACACAGATTCCCTCAGGTATGGAAAATGCACAGTGGGGCAACAGAGGTTACGTCTTCGTAGGAACGGCAAAAGAAAAAGTGGCGGCACCTGT
>DAONKS010000086.1:0-2006 GCA_035406305.1 bacterium
CGGTATGCAGAAATACCCTGTTTCCTGTCTCATCCATACCCCTATAGACCCTCTCCCTGAATTCATTATCTATCCGTTCTTTAAGCGCCTGTATCTCCTCTTTACTTTCCTTCTCTAAGAGCACCTGTCCATAAAGGTCTTTTTTTATATCTGTAATAGATATATCCCTTATTTTTTTGTTCAGTTTGTATGATATGTCCACAAGAACTCTCTCTTTTTCACAGTAAGGAAGTGGGTGAGTTTGTTTTAATTTTTCTATCCTTCTTCCAGTCAGAAGAGATGCTGCACCCTGCGTAATATAAAACCGCCCTCCTTCAACCTTCTGTAAGGCGGTTGCAGGGTAGAGTATATCAGGGGTATGCTCTATTGCATCCCTTACGACCCCTGCCTTACTTTCTCCAGCAGCCATAATGATAGCGACAACTTTTGGATTTTTGACAATGGTTGCCAGCCCTATGGTGATAACCGCTCTGTCTCTTGAGTTTTCAATACCACCAAGGTCAGTGGCAGCAGCCGCTGCGGTCTCATAGTTTATATTGAGAACCCTTGTTGTGGAATTGTGGTCAGAGCCCCTTATATTAAATGCGATATGTCCATCAGGCCCTATACCGCCAAGGAAGAATCCTATACCACCCAATCCTTCTATCTTTTCTTCATATTCCATTGCGAGCCGGTCCATTGCATATATCGCCTTCTGTTTCAGTGCCTCTTCTTCATTTTTAGGGCTTCTGTATCTTAAAGAGAGGTCAACCTTCCCATCAGGGAATATGGAGTTGAGCGTCTCTCCTTCAGAAGCACCTGTCAACCATGTATCCATAAGAAGTGCCTTTTTGGGGTTAAGTCCAAATCCATTTATATAAAACTTCTTTATGTAATAGTTAAAACTGTTTTCCCTTTTTGGGTCCATCGGGTAAAACTCATCTATCTGCACAAACCAGTAGTTGTCCATATCCGGCTTATTTGATACATCTATACCCCAGGACTGTAACTCTTCCTTTACCTTTCTGGTATCCCAGTTTTGCAGGTAAAACTCAGTCCACTTTATAAAATACTCTGGTGTTTTTCCTGTAGGAAGAGATATAACCCCTGATGGATTTAACTGCAGCCACTCAATAAATCTTAAAGAGACAATCTTCCCTAATGATGGAAAGTTAGGCACTTCAAGTACCTTAATCCTTTCATAAGGATACATCATCCTCTTTCCGAACCTCTCAACCGCTATCTCCTCCACCTTTGAATAAGTATTATAGTTTTTCATAACGGTATATTATACAACAATTTATCCTTTCTCTGTAGTGGAAGGTATGATAGTTATGCGCGGGGGTGAGCTTTGTTATAGAACTCTCTTAATTTTTCCAGTGTAAGGTGTGTGTATATCTGTGTTGTTGTAATCCGCTCATGGCCTAATAGTTCCTGGACAGTTCTTAAGTCAGCACCTCTTTCAAGCATATGTGTGGCAAATGAGTGTCGGAATGTATGGGGTGTAACCTTCTTTTCTATACCTGCCTTTTTCGCATACTTTTCTACAAGCCGTTCCACACTTCTTTCTGTAAGCGGTTTTCCATATTTATTCAGAAAGACCTCCTCTGACCTTCTTGCTGGCTTTGCCTCCATATATTCTGTCAGTGCTTTCATTGCAGGAGTTCCCACAGGGACAATTCTTTCCTTATTTCCTTTTCCCCTTACCCTGATTGTTTCTTCAATAAAATTTATATCTTTTATTGTAAGGGAAACCAATTCACCTACACGTATACCTGTGGAATATAAGAGTTCAAGGATTGCTCTGTCTCTCAATATCTGCCAGGACTTACCTTCCGGTGATTCAATAATTCTTACCACCTCTTCTTCCGAAAGGAATGAAGGTAGTTTTTCGGGTACCCTGGGTGTGTAAAGAAGCAGTGCAGGGTTATTCCTGATAAATTTTCTTCTGGCGAGAAATTTGAAGAACGCCTTTATACTTGCCACCTTTCTGGATATACTCTTTTCTGTATATCTGGCTTCTGTTT
>DAONKS010000086.1:2106-4686 GCA_035406305.1 bacterium
TTTATACTTGCCACCTTTCTGGATATACTCTTTTCTGTATATCTGGCTTCTGTTTTTAAGGATGAGATAAAATCAAGAAAGTCCCTGTATTTAACCTCTTTCAATGATGACTTTTTATTTTTTTTCAAAAACTGGATAAACTGCAGGATATCCGTCTCATAAGCCCTGATGGTATGAAATGAACAATTTTTTTGATGTTCAAGGTATTCAAGAAACTTAACAAGAATCTTTCTCATACCGCTTTCAATCAAGACGTCCTTTTGTGGAAGGGATATCCCCGCCTTCTATCTTTACAGCATCTTTCAGTGCGAGACCAATGGACTTAAAGACCGCCTCATTGATGTGGTGGAGATTATCCCCGTAGATAAGGTTGATATGAATTGTTATGCCGGTGTGTATTGTAAACCCTTTAAGGAATTCTTTTGTATCTTCTATTTCAAAACTTCCTTCTCTTCCCTTTATAGAAGGCACATTGAAAACAAGAAGTGGCCTTCCTGATATATCAAGGGATGTATTGACAAGCACCTCATCCATAGGGACAGAAGCAAATCCAAACCTTCTTATCCCCTTTTTCTCTCCCATCGCCTTCTTTATCGCCTCTCCGAGACATATCCCTGTATCTTCAACAGTGTGGTGTGTGTCTACACTGATATCCCCTTTTGCCTTTATTCTTATGTCAATACCTGAAAACCTTGAGAGAAGTGTGAGCATATGGTCAAAAAACCCAATACCTGTTGATATATCGCTTTTGCCTTTCCCGTCAAGGTTTAGCTCAATGGATATATCTGTCTCCTTTGTCTCCCTTCTTATTTTTGCCTTGCGTCTCATATCTCATATTTTACTATTCTTTTATAAATAGTGCAATAGAGCAATATTGCTCTTTGGTACTCGTTTAGGGGGCTATACTTCCGGGGTTGAGAATTGAAGTATCACAGAGTTTTTAAATTCAGGAATCTCAAGAAATCTTTCAACTACTCTGTCTCCATCGTCAGTAAAAAGACACAGATACTGCGGCATTGTATTTTTCCCTTTCAGATGTATGGATATCCCATTTTTACACTCTACATTTTCTATTCTGTAGAATGTTCTATTTTCAGCATATCTGCTTATATAATCATAACTCTTAAATATATGTGGAATCTTCCTTATCTCTCCGGATATACCCTTTATAATCTCTTCCCACTGTTCCGGCGTAAGATGGGCTATTCTTTGTTCATGCGTCATAAGGCAGCCAAAAAATCCATTTTCCAGTCCTCTGAGGATATGGAATACACCCCTCTTTATGGCTTTCTTTACATCTGCTTCAGTATTTTCATTCCAGAATGTTGTGCATCCGCACAGAAAGTCAAAGTCAGGGGCAGAAGAGACCATCTTCCCTGGATGGGATACAACATTAAAGAAGTCCCTGTCTTCAGGGATGCTTCCCATAGAAAAAGCAGGTTTACCATAGGGGGCGACATCCCACTGATGGGAAGAGACATCATCCCATAGTTTACCTATCCTTATGGGATTCATAAGGTATCTCTCTCCCCTAACTTTTAGAAACGGGAGTGCTTTCAGTCCAATCTCGCCGAAGTGTGCGTTTACTGTGCGGGCAGCTGTTATCCCCCATTCAGCAAATTTTTTATCCACCCTCTCAAAATTATTCTTTAATACATCATCAGAAAATTCTTCACCGCTGTGCTTCATATATATGGAGTTTTCATTTATATTCTTCGGGTCTGAAAAGGCATGTGGAGAAAACTCTGCAAGTCCATCATGGTGTTTCAACCGAATTCCCCTAACATCCTCTTTCTGTATATCATCAATGAAAAGCCCTGCATTGGGAATAAAGCCATATTTATTAAGTATATCAAGCCAGAGAAGGTTTGAAACTGTCTCTTTGTACTTTGCCACAGGACTTCCTGAAAATGATACATCATCTATCCTTGCTGTGACGAATGGTGGCATTGTTCTGGTAATATATGGCTTTTGGGCTGCCCACACAAGGCCGTTTCTAAACACCCCATCCAGCCCTTCTGTAAAACCTAAACACTCATCCTGCCACAGGGAAGCGGAAAGAAGATAGAGTACAATCTTTCCTTTTCCCATCCTTCTGTATATTCCGCAGATATTGTCTCTTTCATCAAACAGGAAGGGGAACCATTCAGAAATGGTTTCTACGGGATAAGAAAGCACTGGCCTTTTCAGTATAATCTCCTGTGCTATGATATTTATAGAAAGCGATGTTTCAGGAGATATCTTTAAAAGAGATGTCTTCTCTGCTGATAGTTCGTTAAGTTTAAGGCCTTTTAAAAAAGATGAAGGATACCACTCAAGATAGCCATCAAGCACCAGAAGTCCCATCCCACGTGAGACCATCCTGAGAATGGTTATTGCTTCATCTTCACTCAGCGACTTCCCTGTGCCTTCCTGGGCAATTATGAGAAGATGCGTATCCTCAAGTTCTTCAGACGAAATCCTGTTTCTTGAAAGGTCAAGCAATTCATAGTATATCCCGAAGTGTTCCAGCGCCTTAAGTATGGACTTGTACACCCTTGTGTAGTTTACCATCTGTCCCGAATCCACAACAACTTTCGT
>DAONKS010000087.1:0-4600 GCA_035406305.1 bacterium
TGTCCCTATATACACCCACTTTGTAGATGTATCAAGGACTACCACCCTGTTAAAATATCTTTCTCTCTGTCCTTCCAGCATTCTGACACCTCTTCATCAGTTTACCGCAAAACCGCAACTTTGACAAACCTTAAAGAGAGAGGTTAAAATATGAGATTGTTATCAGGAGGAATAAAATGGAATTTTTCAAGATGGCTGGCTCAGGGAATGATTTTGTGGTGATAGATAACAGGGGTAACACCATCTCCAACAGGAAAAAAGCAGCGGTTTTATTATGTAATAGAAAGTTTGGTATAGGTGCTGATGGGCTGCTGCTTTTAGAAAAATCAAGGAGTGCTGATATCCGTATGAGAATTTTCAACCCTGATGGAAGCGAAGCGGAGATGTGCGGGAATGGACTGAGGTGTATAATGCTATTTGCAGTGAGGCAGGGAATAGTAAAAGGCAGCCGCATTAATGTGGAAACAGGTGCAGGGCTTCTTGAAGGAAGTGTATCAGGCAGAAAAGTCAGGGCACAGTTAAAACTTGCAGGGAAACCACAAAAAGAGATAAAGATACCTGCGGGAGGAAAAACAATAACCGCTTGTTTCATCAATACAGGTGTCCCTCATACAGTGATATTCACAGATGATATAGAAAAGGTGGATGTAAACGGGGAAGGCCCTGCAATAAGATATCACAGGTTATTCAAGCCGAAAGGAACCAATGTTGACTGGATAGAAATAACAGGAAATAACACCATAAAAATACGGACATATGAACGGGGCGTTGAGGGAGAGACGCTTTCCTGCGGAACAGGCAGTGTAGCGGGCGCAATAGCCGGCTTTCTTGCAGGAAGGGTCAGTCCACCTGTAAAGGTGATAGCCCGTTCAGGAGAAAAACTTACAGTGTCCTTTGACAGGGAACTAAAAAAGGTCTATCTTGAAGGGGATATACTTACTATCTTCAGGGGAGAGTGGCTCGGTAGATAATATATACTTGCCGGACACCTCTGGAGATGATTTGTAGTTAATTGTCAATGAACAGTATTAAAGGCGTGTTCCAGTAAATATGCACTATGCCGTATATTTCACTTTTGCTTATCCTCACAGGACTTATCACTGGCATTTCTCTTACCTGTAATGACTGCCCATGGATTATTTCATACATTCTTTTTTCAATACCCTTTCTGTTCATTCTGAAAAATAAAAGGGGTGTCTTCTTTTCTGCTGGCATACTTCTGGGAGTAGTTACCACATATCTTAACTTAACACCCCCTGCCAGCCACATTATGCACCATCCATACAACACCATAACAAAAGTAGCAGGGACTATTATCTCATCAAAACCCTCCACATTTTCAACCGAGTATATAGTGAAGATAAGAAATATAACTACTGAAGATGGAGAGACAAAAAAGGCCTCAGGAAAGATACTGCTTAAGGTGAGAGAAAGTCAACTCTCCGGATACCCTTCAGGTACACATCTGATAATAGAGAACCCCATATTTAAGAATCTCCAGCCACCCAAAAACCCTTCTGGTTTTGACTATATCAGATATATGGAACGAAAGGGGATTTCTCTGGAGGTTGAAGCAGAAACACTGAAAAAATGTCCGCAACTCTCCATTCTTTCCATCTTTCATAACGCCCGCGATATACTTGTAAGAAAAATTGACAGGGAACTCCTTTATTTCCCGGAAGAGAAAGAACTTCTGCTTACCATTACTATGGGAAAGGAAAAGGTCCCCTATTTCCTGCAGTCATCTGGTATAAGAAGCGGGACATATCACCTGCTTGTAATATCAGGCCTGCACATCGGGTTTATCCTGCTTTTTTTAAGGGCCCTTTTTATTCCACTTGCAGACCTCAACAACAGGCATCCTAAAGTCCTCCCTGCATTTGCGCTTATTGTTATGTGGTTCTATGCAGGAATTACAGGATTCAAAGTTCCTGTTGTAAGAGCGGTGCTTATGTGTTCCCTTTTTTTTACAGGAGAACTTCTTGAAAGGGATATGGATATTATAACTTCCATTATGGCTGCTGCCTTTCTGCTACTTCTTATAAATCCCTGTAACCTTTTTGATGTCTCATTTCAACTTTCATTTACTGCAACGCTCGGGATTGTTCTTTTCTGGAGGAGATTCAAACTGATTGAAAGCAACTATATAAAGTCATTACTACTTACAAGTTCAGCCGCACAGATTGCCGTCTTTCCCCTACTGCTTTATCACTTCGGATACTTCTATCCTGCAGGGCTGCTTAACAATATCATCTTTGTCCCCTTTACAGGATGTATCTTAATACTCTCCATCATATCTCTTATAGTCCCTGTTTTATTACCATTCTTAAGGGTATTACTGACAGGTTTTATCAGGGGTATTGCATTATCTGCACGGTTCTCCCCTTCTATCCATTTTTCCCTTTCTATCCCTTTAATCATCGCCTTCTATGCACTGTGTATTCTTCTTTTATATTCCCCGAGAAGAAAAATTATTAACACCGCCCTTCTATCTGTTATTGCCATATCCCTGCCTTTTCATCTCCTTTCTTTAAATCAAAAGACAGAGAAGATAGAAGAGATATACTTTCTGTCCTTTTCAGAACCATCCGTTGTATATATAAAAGAGAGAGAAGCAACCGTGTTTCTTGCAGATCATTACAGGACAGGAGAGATAGAAACTATCCTTATACCGCTTTTATCCCGGAAAAACGTGAAAGATATCACCCTTTTTTATACAACAATCTCTTATAACCATACAGCAACACTTAACACACTGAGAAAGAGATTTAATATCAAAAAGGTTTATGAAGTGGAAGATATAAAAGATGCTCCCTTTTACCCTTACATTGACATATACTACCACAAAACATATCCTTCTCTTTTTGAGTTTATACCTTATGGAAAGCAGATACTTCTCTCAGGGGCTAATGTTGAAGCAGCAGGGTATGAGAACGGAACCGTGTCCTATATTATTAAAAAGGATGGTTGTTCCATACTTATCTCCCCCTTCACAGGGACAGAAATATCAGAAAAAGTTTCTAACAAACACTTTGATGTCGCATATATAGATGATGTAAAAAAGGCAAAGAAAATAATGGAAAACCTATCTTCATTGAGATACAATTATCTCATCCTTCCTAAGAACTATAAAAAGTTTGACAAACTGCAGGAAGCAGGAAAAAATACATTATACCTCAAACACTCTGCTGTTAAGGTTCTGTGCAACCAGAACAATATCTCTGTGAAATACCATTACCAGCACTAGTTTTGACACTGAAAGGTTTCTTAAGTAATATATAAAAGGGGCGTTTATTATGGAGAGTAGAGTCCTTAAAATTTTTATTGCAAAAAATAATGAAGGTATGGGAAAAGCAGCGGCAACTGATGCAGGTGCAGCACTGGAGGAATATACAAAAAGACAGAATAAAAAATGCCTTGCTGTATTTGCTGCAGCCCCCTCACAGGACACATTTCTTCAAAACCTTTCAGAGAATAAAAATATTAACTGGGAAAATATATACGCATTTCACCTGGACGAGTATATCGACCTGCCCAGAGGTCATCCAAACACATTCCAGGAATATCTTAAGACCCATATATTTGGAAAGGTTCCCATACCTGAAAAAAATGTGTTTTTTATGAAGGATTTTCCCCCGGACAGGGTTCTGGAAGGATATACAGATATTTTTATTGAAAAACTCAGGGAAGTGAAATACAGTGGTGGTATCTATGCTGCATTTATAGGGATAGGAGTTAATGGCCATATCGCATTCAATGAACCAGGAACTGATATATGGACGGATAAACTTATCATAAAAATCAGGATAGACGATGTCTCTGTAAAGCAGCAGTATGAGGACTACAAAGAGCATTCAGACCCGGACGCAAGATATAAAAGTTTAGAAGAAGTCCCGAGGGATGCTCTTACAATGACCTGTTCAGCAATACTTATGGCGGATAAGATATTCTGTATGGTGCCCGGGGCACATAAAGCAGATGCAGTCAAAAAAACAATAGAAGGTGAGATAACAGATAAACTTCCTGCTTCTTTATTGAGATTACACAGAGATGTCTCGTTATACCTTGACAAAGAATCATCCTCAAAACTGTTATCTGTGCCCGGCTCAACCTACAAGGAGATACAATGAAAGGTATTCTGTTTTTCATTCTGTTTATCTGCATCCTTCTTTCTGGCTGTTGTGTTCCTACAGCAGAGAAAACTATGAAACCGCAGAAAGAAGAGACAGGCAAGACAGAGGCATCTATAACCGAAGAAGGACTAAAGGACCCCTATGGCAAGTATACCCTTGAAACAGCAGATGTAGAAGTATGGTTCTATGATGACCATTTTGTATATTTTGACAGAGACAGAAAGGTTGTTAAAAACTACGAAACTATTGACACAGATAGCCATTGAGGATATAATCTCCCGCTGTATGGATTCCCCTCACCCTGTCCCTCTCCCCGAGGGGGAGAGGGTGTCCTTTCTATCTTCCTCTCCCGAGGGGGAGATGACTTAAGGTAAGGGGTTATAGGGAAGTTTTGGGGCCGTAGTTCAGCGGTCTAGAATGCCAGACTGTCGATCTGGAGGTCGCGGGTTCAAATCCCGTCGGCCCCG
>DAONKS010000088.1:0-1977 GCA_035406305.1 bacterium
ACGGGGAGAGGGATAGGGTGAGGGGTCTGTCAATCTACTAAAACACTGACAGATACCGCTCTCCTGTATCAGGCAGAATCACCACTATTATCTTACCCTTATTCTCCTTCCTCTTGCCAACTTTCAACGATGCAAAAACCGCAGCACCTGATGAAATACCGCATAAAATCCCTTCTTCTCTTGCCAATCGCTTTGCTGTCTCAACCGCATCATCGTCTGAGACCTTTATTATTTCATCTATCACATTAAAATTCAATACATCCGGGACAAAACCAGCGCCGATACCCTGGATACTATGCCTTCCAGGACTGCCACCTGATAACACAGGGGACTTCTCCGGCTCAACAGCAATAATTTTTATATCCTTTTTTCTCTTCTTCAGTACCTCTCCTACACCTGTTATTGTTCCTCCTGTTCCCACACCTGCCACAAAGATATCAACCTTACCATCTGTATCACGCCATATCTCCTCTGCTGTGGTTTTTCTATGTATCTCAGGGTTTGCCGGATTCTTAAACTGCTGCGGGATGAATGAGTTTTTATATTTTTTTAATAATTCCTCTGCCTTTTTAACCGCCCCTTTCATCCCCTCATCAGCAGAAGTTAAAATAATCTCAGCCCCGAATAAAGACAATAACTTTCTTCTTTCAATACTCATACTCTCAGGCATTGTCAGAATCAGTTTATATCCCCTCTGAGCACATACAAAGGCAAGCCCTATCCCTGTATTCCCGCTTGTCGGTTCAATAATAACTGTCCCCTTTTTTATAAGTCCCCTCTTTTCCGCATCCTCTATCATACTCAATGCAATCCTATCCTTGACAGAACCACAGGGATTATAAAATTCAAGTTTTGCATAAATCTCTGCCTTAATCCCTTTTGTAATCTTCTTCAACCTTACCAGTGGCGTATTCCCTATCAATTTTGTTATATCCTCTGCTATTTTCATTTATCCCGCCCTCCTTTTCCTCTCCCCCCTCATCCGTACCTTCTCCCCAACAGGGAGAAGGAAAAAAGAAAGAAATCCCTCTCCCTGCTATGCTACTTTCTATTCCCTCTCAACTCTATACCCCCCCTCTCTTCCCTCTCCCCAGTGGGGAGAGGGTTGGGGTGAGGGGGTTATCTTTCCTTCCCCTCTAAATCTCATACAAATCTACTGCATCCTTCTGCCTGCTCTTTCCCTTCTGCTTTTCAATCAATTCCTTTAAGGTTATCCTGTCAAGGAGTTTCAAGACCTCATCCCTTATACTGCTCCACAGTTCCCTCGCAACACAATTTTTGCTTCTTTCACATATCTCTTTTCTCTCAACACACTCAACAGGAACCAATGTCCCTTCAAGAACCTCTACCACTTCCCTCAACCTAATCTCTTCCGGCTCTCTTAAAAACTCATATCCACCTTTTCCACCTTTTATACTCCTTAAAAATCCCGCTTTTTTCAGGGAAAGCATTATATGTTCTAAATACCTTTCAGAAACCCCCTGTCTCCTTGCAATCTCCTTAACCAGAACCGGCTTTCCTTTATAATACAGCCCCAGGTCTATCAGTGCCCTTACCCCATACCTTGTCCTTGTTGAAAACCTCATATCCCTCCCTATACCGCTTCTATATTACTATTTTACACCCACTCCTCTGATAATACTTCACCTTCCAGTCCAATCACAACCTTTTTAACGGGAACTTTCATACCACTTTTCTTAATCCCTTCTTCAATAATTCTTAAAAGTCCTGAACAACAGGGAACTTCCATAATTACGGCTGTTATAGTATTTATCTTGCCATTTTTAATTATCTGGCTCATCTTTTCAATGTATCTGTCAATCCCCTGGTCAAGTTTTGGACAGGCAATAATCAAACTTTTGCCCTTTAAAAAGTCCTGATGAAAATTCCCATAAGCATAGGCAGTACAGTCCGCAGCAATAATTAAATCCGCCTTATTAAAATAGGATGCGGAGGGGTTTACAAGATGTAGTTGAA
>DAONKS010000088.1:2077-4598 GCA_035406305.1 bacterium
TCGTCAATCTCAATTATCTTTCTTTTCATCAATCCTCCTTAACCTTTTAAAATATCTTTTATATCCTTCTCCGGTTCATCAATAAGTTTTATACCAAAATTATCAACAAGGACTTTTAATATCTCCTCATTGACCCATGCAGGCAGTATTGGGCCTAATCTTATGCCTTTGATACCAAGATATAGCAAACTCCACAGAATTGCAACCGCTTTCTGTTCCATCCACATAAGAACATAAGATACAGGGAGTTCATTTATATCTTTTACTCCAAATAATCCAGCCAGAGCGGTTATTATATCTATCCCTACAATTGCATCATTACATTGCCCTATATCTATAAGGCGGGGAATTCCTTCTATGTCTCCGAGTTCCAGGTCATTAAACCTGAACTTGCCGCAGGCAAGAGTAATAACAATAGTATCCTGCGGCAATAACTCTACAAATCTTCTGTAATACTGATTCTTACTGACAGGACTGTCACATCCCCCAATAACAAAAATCCTTCTTATCCTGCCATCCTCAAGCAATTTTTTAATTTTGTCCTTTGAAGAGAGAATAGAAGATAAAGAAAACCCTGTTGTTAAAACCGTCTCTCCATCACTTTCAGGAAGGGCAGGAAGTTCCTTCGCTTTCTCAATAACGGGTGAGAAGTCATAACCGGAGATATGCTGAACTCCTGGCAGTCCAGTAATCCCTACTGTAAAAAATCTGTCTTTATAATCATCCTTCGGTATCAACACGCAGTTTGAACTGCCGACGATACAGACAGGGATATCAGAAAATAACTTTCTCTGGTCATACCACGCCCTGCCAATATTACCAACAAAATTTTTATACTTCCTTATACCTGGATAGCCATGTGCAGGTAAAAGTTCAGAGTGTGTATAAACATTAATTCCTCCTTTCTCCGCCTGTTTCAATACCTCTTCCAGAACCTTCAAACTATGCCCTGTGACAACAATCCCTTGTCCTTTCTTTGTCCCTGTAAAGACCTCAACCGGCTGTGGTTCACCATATGTCTCTATATGTGCCTTTTTCAATAGTCGCATCGTCTCAACATTGACTCTCCCTATATCCAGCGCAAGTTTCACAAATCTATCCGCATCAAAATTCACATTGGTTAGAGTAGAATAAAGTGCATCTACCAGAAACTTTTCCAGAACCTTATCTCTATATCCCAATTCAGATGCGTGATATAAATAAGCGCTGATACCTTTTATTCCAAATATAAGATTATCTTGTAATCTTGCCACTGTCGAACTTTTGCCACACACTCCGTAATTGGTACATCCTTTACCCTGCGATGTTTGACTACACTGATAACAAAACATTTTTATATCTTCCATCGCTCCTCCCAATATCACTTTTATTATTGTTTTAGTAATATTATACCCTGTAAAAAATTTCTGTCAAGTGTATGTAAGGAAATTGTTTGTTATTTTTCCCCCTCATCCGTCCCTTCTCCCCAACGGGGAGAAGGAATAAAGAGAGAAATCCCTCTCCCCTCTATACCCCCCTCTCTTCCCTCTCCCCGATGGGGAGAGGGTTGGGGTGAGGGGTGCTTCTTTCCCTCTCCCCGATGGGGAGAGGGTTGGGGTGAGGGGGATAGCAGAAACTTTTCTCCTTATTCTCTCACCCCCACCTTCATCCTCCCCCATCAAGGGGGAGGAAAAGAAAAAAGAAAGCCCTCGCCCCTACGGGCGTAAGTCCGCCAATGTCTCAGTGGCGGAGAGACCTGTCCGCCGCAGGCGGAGGGTGTGGGTGAGGGGGTTCTTCTTTGCTATTTGCCACAAAAAGAGAGACCCCCGCTTCTTTTTTGCGGGGGTCTTCTCTCTTTTCCGGTTTTTTGGATATTACGGGTTCTTTATACTGGCTGCTGAACCATAGACATTGTTCAAATTCGGGAAGTCATTATTCACATCTATCCGGCCGTAAGGTACCCACTTCACATGACCACCAGCATACAGAGCGTTGACGCCATCCTTCTTGTGGTTGATATCTCCCTGTCCACCTGACATAAGATTTGCTTTTAGCCACTGTGTCCCTGTTACTCCACCGGTTCTTGCCTTGTCAACCACCACCACTGTGTCAACATCTGTCTGCTCGTTGCACAGCATAGCATATGCATAGGAACAACCCTGTCCTGCTGCAGGTGGATCGCTTGGATCTGCTGGATTTTGCAGTATCTTGTCTCCTCCTAACTGGACTCCTTCTTCTGTCGCCATAGTTGTGGTTGATGGTATCAGGTCTGACGGACAGACAAATGTCTTCTCTGCTGATATATACTTGGGATAAAGCAGGTTGAGCGCTCCTGCTGCTGTTGCATTCTGATTTGTTGTATCAAAAGCCGCAGAAGTCGTTGGATAGTACTCCCTGTAGTCCTGTGCATACATCTTTATAGCAAGTCCTATCTGCTTCAGGTTGGATATACAGGCAGCACGTCTCGCCTGCTCCCTTGCCCTCGCCAGTGCCGGCAGTAACATCGCCGCCAGTATCGCTATGATGGCGATGACCACCAGCA
>DAONKS010000089.1:0-4468 GCA_035406305.1 bacterium
AAAACCTGAAGGAAGAGATTGAAAAGGATGTTATCAGGCAACGACAGATTATAAAGAATTATATCAAATACCATTCTGAATTTTACACATCTTTTTCTCCTGTTCTCTGCGAGAGTGAAGAAGAAATTATAAAACTTATGTGTGAGTCCGCAAGAATAACAGAGACAGGTCCTATGGCTTCTGTTGCGGGGGCAATAGCAGAGATAGTTGGATTAAAAATGCTTTCAATGAGCAACCAGATACTTATTGAAAATGGTGGAGATATCTTTGTAAAAATGGATAGAGAATTTACCGCGGGGATTTACGCAGGTGAATCTCCTTTATCTTTCAATATCGGGCTTGTGTTTCCGGGTGGCTCAAAGCCGTTTGGTATTGCGACATCAAGCGGGACAGTTGGACACTCTTTCAGTTATGGTAAGGCGGATGCAGTTACCGTAGTATCAGGTTCAGCAGCATTTTCTGATGGTGCTGCTACGTATTTCGGAAATCTTATTACAGAAGACAGTATTAAAAAAGGAAAGATAGAAGCAGAACTGAAGAGATTTCCATTCATTGAAGGGTTGGTTATAATAAAAGGAAAAGAAATATTTTTATGGGGAAACATAGAATTAAAAACACTTTCTTAAAATTAGCGGAGAAGAGAACCACTTTCAACCTGATTTTCTTTTTTCTTGTATTGGTTTTAGGAAAAATATCTCCTGTCACATTTCTTACAGGGATTCCTTTCATCTTTGCTGGCATATTCATCAGGGTAATAGCGGCGGGCACCATAAAAAAAAATGTGTCTCTTACCACTGCTGGACCTTATCAAATATGCAGGCATCCACTTTACCTTGGAAGTTTTTTACTCTCGCTCGGGTTATTAATCATTTCTCAGAATTTTTTTGTTTTTCTGTTCTTCATTATCTTTTTCCCTCTCACATATATACCTGCAATGTTGAAAGAGGAAAAGTTTCTTACTGAAAAATTCGGAGATGAGTACATAAACTATAAAAAAAGTACTTCCTGTTTCATTCCTTCTCTCAAAAAAATAAACAGATATGAATTTTCCTGGGAACAGCTAAGAGAAAACAGGGAGTATATCAACTGGATAATAATATTGTTATTGATAGCGGGTCTATTAATAAAATCCTATTATATACTTTAATACCAAACCTATCATACATATCAGAAGCGCTGTAAAATTAGGCAGAATAGTAAGTTTAATCCATCTACCCCACCCTATCTTCCCATGCTGGCTTTCCAGAAATGTGTAACCAATTACATTAGCGCTTGCCCCTACAGGTGTGAAATTACCACCTATATCCAGTCCTAAACTTGCAGCCCATATGAGAAGTGTAAAAGAATAAGAGAGTAAAGGGACAAGATTTTTTATCACATATCCCAGACTTATTGCCGCAGGAACATTATCTATAACACCACTTGTAAAAGCCCCGCCCCAGAAGATAACTCCTGTTATTCCAATAGGGTGATTTGCAAACTCTTTTATTGATAATGCGATAATTCGCATAACACCTGTCTTTTCAAGCGCTCCGACTATAACAAAAAGCCCTGTTAGAAAAAGCAAGGTTTCAATATCAATCTCTTTAATGATACCTTTTAACTTCTCATAATGCCCTTTTGTGGCAAGTACAGTAAACGATGGTATTAAACTTGCAAGTGCTATATTTACCGGAAGTATCTCTTTTAAAAAATCTCTTCCTATGAGTAGAAAAACTGTTGCTAAAAGTGATAACAGTCCTACCTTCATTAAAAATCTATCTTCTATTGCTTCTTCAGGGACAATCTTTTTTAATTCTTCTTTCTTTATTTTTTGATTAAGTTTTAAAAGTGTCTTTCTATGCATAATATAAAAAACATATATTGCTCCCCATCCAGCCAGGATGCTCAAAATCCAGTTATGCTTCAAAAAATCAGTGAATCCCAAGTTAAACATAGAAGCAAGTACCACATTTGGAGGGTCTCCCATTACCGTTCCTGCACCTCCTATATTTGCCAGACAGACCTCAGCCACAATATATATAACCGGGTCAAAGTCAAGTATTTTACTTAAGGCATAGGTAAGCGGAGCAAGAAAGGTAATAACAGTAATTGAGTCCATAATGCTTGACATAATACACGCCAAAGATGGAAAGAAGATGAAAACCCTGATTGGATTAAAATCAAGTTTTCGCGCAAGTAAAAGAGAAAAGTAGTTGAAAAACCCTGATTTTTCAATAATCTTTACAGTTATAAACATCCCGAAGAGAAAGCCGATGGTTTCCCAGTCCACATATAAGGCAACCTCTTTAGGGGTATATATTTGCAGGAGTACCAGGAGGAATGAACCTGCCAGTGCAATATATACCCTCGGTGAGTGTTCCACTGCTATAAAAAAATAGCAGATTATAAAAACCGCGATACTTATAAGTGCTTTTGTGTCCATTTGATACTAAAAGAGGAATGCTTTGCAAACCTCATTCCTTGAAACATAACCCACAGGGATATTTTCATTATTAACCACTATAAGACGATGAACATTTTTCTTTTTCATAAGAATAGCTGCTTTAAGCATTGACTCATCTTCTTTTACTGCGAAGACATTTGTTTGCATTACGTCTTTAGCAAGAACAAGAGGTGATATATACTCAACCTTTTCCACTGCATCTGTAAGGAAATCAGCAAGAAAAGACACCTTTTCAAGCACAGATACCTCTTCCCTTGAAAAAAGCAGGTCGTCTAAAAGTTCCTCTAAACTTACAAGTCCAATAATCTTTCCTGCACTATTCACTACGGGCAGGATATTATGATGAGAACTGGCAAATATCTCAATAATTTCTTTTATTGATGTCTTCTCCGTTACAACAGGCAGATTCCCTACCATAAAATCTCTTACTTTTTTCATAAATTTCCTTTTTTTGCATTTTACAACTTTTTAGTGTAAAATACAATTCTAAGTAAAAAGAAACAAATTGAAAAAGATGTAGATTGACTTTATTTTTTTAAAGATATAAAATATATCCGTTTTATATCCCTGTAAATTGTTATAAAAACAGTACAGAAAGGAGAAAATGGAAGTTAATATAAAAGAACTTTTAGAAAACGGTGTCTACTTTGGACATCCAGCAAGGCAATTTGACCCTCGTATAAAGCAATTTTTGTATGGCAAAAGGCAGGGTATCTACATTATAGATATTGAGAAGACCGCAGAAAAGATAAAAGAAGCGGGTGAATTTTTGAAACAAGCCGCTGAAAACAATAAAGTGATACTCTTTGTCGGTACTAAAAAACAGGCAGAAGAACCCGTAAAACAGTCAGCAGAGAAATGCGGTATGCCATATGTTAACTACAGATGGGTGGGAGGTACGCTTACCAATTTCTCTGAGATAAAAAAGAGGATTGTTCGGCTGGAAGAAATAGAAGAGATGGAAAAGACAGGTAAGTTATCCGTCTATACTAAAAAAGAAGTAGCACTCCTGCTGAAAGAAAAAGAGAAACTGCTAAAAAAGTTTGAGGGAATGAGAACTCTTACAAAACCCCCGGATATTATTGTTGTAGTTGATGTAAGAAAGGAAATAAATGCTATACGGGAGGCACATAAGGTAGGTGTTAAGATTGTAGGTATAGTGGATACAAACAGCAATCCAGACCTTGTGGACTATCCCATCCCGGCAAATGATGATGGTCTTAAATCAATCAGTTTAATACTTTCAAAACTTGCTGAGTGTATAATAGAAGGAAAAACATCCATACCCTATCCAGAGGTAACAGCAGAGCAAAAGGAAGAGAAAGAAGAAAAGATAGAGGTTGAAACAGAGAATAAACAATCTGAAAAAAGGGCTACAGGTAAAAGGCACAAGGAGACACCAGATAAGAAAAGAGAGGAGAAAGAGAATGAAAGTTGATGTAGAACTTGTCAAACAGATAAGAGAAAAGACATCTGCAAGTGTTATTGATTGTAAAAAAGCGCTGGAAGAGGCAAAAGGAGACCCTGAAAAAGCACTTGATATTCTTAAACAAAAAGGGTTGTTGATATCCCAGAAGAAGGCAAATAGAGAGACAAAGGAAGGACTTATAGGTGCATATATACACACAAATGGTAAAGTGGGTGTTTTGATAGAAGTAAATACTGAAAGTGATTTTGTAGCAAGGAATGATGAGTTTAAAGAACTGGTAAAAAATCTGACACTTCAAATAGCAGCATCTGACCCTAAATGGGTTGATAAGGAATCTATCCCTCAGGATATTCTGGAACAGGAAAAACAGATATACAGGGAGCAGTTTAAGGATAAACCACCTGCTGTTATAGAAAAGATAGTTGAAGGTAAGATGGATGACTTTTATAAGGCAAATGTGCTTCTTGAACAGCAGTTTATCAAGGATGAAAATATCACGGTAAAGGAATATATTAACTCTAAAATAGCAAAGGTTGGAGAGAATATAAGAGTAAGAAGATTTGTAAAATATGAACTTGGAGAGTAAAATATAG
>DAONKS010000090.1:0-4434 GCA_035406305.1 bacterium
TGATAAATGAGTTTTTTATAGGAGAACACAATCCCATACTTGTCCACATCCCTGCTGGTGTTTATCACGGATTTAAAGGTATAGGAGAAGAAGAGGCACTGGTAATAAATGTACCCACAAATACCTATAACTATAAAGACCCTGATGAACTGCGGCTTCCCTTTGATACAGGGCAAATCCCCTATAACTGGGAAAGGAGAAACTATTAATTATGAAAGGTGTAGTTCTCGCTGGTGGACTTGGGACAC
Source organism: bacterium (assembly GCA_035406305.1). Lineage (GTDB taxonomy): Bacteria > Ratteibacteria > UBA8468 > B48-G9 > JAFGKM01 > JAAYXZ01. The sequence continues at coordinate 249 of DAONKS010000090.1, forward strand.
GGCTTTATCCCCTCACTAAAGTTACAAACAAGCATCTTCTTCCTGTGTTCAACAAGCCGATGATTTATTATCCCATATATACACTTGTGGATGCAGGTATAAAGGATATACTGATAGTTACAGGGGGACACTCTGCAGGGGATTTTCTGCGACTTTTAGGGAATGGTAAGGAGTTCGGGCTTAAACACCTTAACTACACATACCAGGAAGGGGAGGGTGGAATTGCTGATGCCCTTTCTCTTGCAGAACACTTTGCTGGAGGCGGGAAGTTTGTGGTTATTTTAGGAGATAACATCATAGAAAAAAGTATTAAGAAAGAAGTGGAGATATTTGAGAAGCAGAAGGAGGGTGCAAGGATATTGCTGAAGGAGGTTGAAAAGCCAGAAAGGTTCGGTGTTGCTGAGATAAAAAACGGGAAGATTGTAAGAATAGTAGAGAAACCCGAAAAGCCACCATCAAATCTTGTTGTGACAGGAATTTATATGTATGATAGTTATGCCTTTGAGGTAATAAAGACACTGAAACCATCTGCCCGTGGCGAACTTGAGATAACAGATGTGAATAACAGTTATCTCTCGGCGGGTAAACTGACCTATGGAGTCCTTGATGGCTGGTGGACTGATGCCGGGACATTTGAATCACTTTTAAGGGCGAATAACCTTGTATATGAAAGGGAGAAGAAAAGATGCGGATAGTTGTTACCGGCGGGGCTGGTTTTATTGGCTCGCACTTTATAAAATACATATTGAAGAAGTATCCGTATTATAAGGTCCTGAATATAGATAAACTTACCTATGCCGGGAATTTAGAAAATCTCAAGGAAGTGGAGGACAACCCAAACTATTCTTTTCTTAAAGAGGATATATGCAATATAAGTGCCATTGAAGATGCTATAGACGGCTATGATGTTATTATCAATTTTGCTGCAGAAAGCCATGTAGACCGTTCAATAAACAGCCCTGAAGTTTTCTTAAAGACAGATGTAATGGGAACCTTTAATCTTCTGGAGATATCAAGAAAAAAAGGAATAACAGGATACATTCAGATATCAACTGATGAAGTGTTTGGTAGTGCAGAAGAAGGTCAGATATTTTCAGAGTCAAGCCCATTAAATCCATCCAATCCATATTCTGCGAGCAAGGCAGCAGCAGACCTTCTTGTCCTTTCTTACTATAAAACATATAAACTACCTGTAATTATTGTAAGAAGCACAAATAATTACGGACCAAACCAGTATCCCGAAAAATTTATACCACTTTTTATTACCAACGCTATAGAGGGTAAGGAACTGCCTTTATATGGAGATGGGAGAAATGTAAGGGACTGGCTTTTTGTTCTGGACAACTGTAAGGCGATAGATATTATATTACACAAAGGCAAAGAGGGGGAGGTATATAATGTAGCAGGAGGAAACGAAAGGGAGAATATATTTATTGCGAAAAAGATTCTTGAATACCTTGGAAAACCAGAATCGCTGATAAAATTTGTCAAAGATAGACCCGGGCATGACAGAAGGTACAGTATTTCCTGTGAGAAGATAAAAAAATTAGGATGGGTTCCTGAAGTTTCACTTGAGGAGGGACTGCGAATAACAGTAGAGTGGTATAAGAATAATCAGGACTGGTGGAAGAGGATAAAGAGTGGTGAGTTTCTTGATTATTACAGGAGGCACTATCAATTATGAAGATATTTATTACAGGTGGCAGGGGGATGGTGGGAAATTTTCTCACCCGTGCCTTTATAGAAAGAGGGGATGATGTGTATTCTCCATCAAGGGAAGAACTTGATATTACAGACAGAAGAAAAACAATAGAAAGCATAAAAAATTTTAAGCCGGATATACTTGTCCACTGTGCTGCTTTTACTGATGTTGATGGGTGTGAAATTAATAAGAACAGGGCATATCTTACAAATGCAATCGGGACTCAATATGTGGCAGAAGGTTGTGCAGAGGTAAACTGTAAGATGGTGTATTTCAGTACGGACTTTGTATTTGACGGTAAGAAGGATAGCCCTTATTCAGAGATGGATACACCAAATCCTTTAAGCATTTATGGAGAGACAAAACTTCTTGGTGAGTATTATGTCTCGCACTTTCTTAGAAAGTTTCTGATTTTAAGGGTTTCAAGGATATTCGGTGAAAAAGGAAGGAACTTTGCCTCATCTTTACCTGTACTGATGAAGAAAGAGAAAAAAATTGTCCTTACAGATGACCTAATAAATTCTCCTACTTATGTAGTTGATTTAGTAAATGCAGCCATATTTCTTATTAAAAAAGATGTATGCGGTATAGTGAATGTATGTAATAAAGGGGAGTGCTCCTGGTATGGATATGCTATGAAGATAAAGGAGATTTTGAAGATAGAAGATGTGGAACTCATACCTGTAAAGTTTGATGAGTTCAACAGTAAAAAAGCGAAAAGGCCAAATTATTCAGTGCTTAATACAACCCTTCTTGAGATGCTTGGTTTCTCAATGCCTGAATGGGAAAAATCCCTTCAGGCGTTTCTCATATAGTGGTATAATAAATAGAATTTGATTAGAAAAAGTTGAAGATGATAAGGATGAAAACAAAACGTAAAGTATTACGAGTGAAAGATACTGAAGTTGCATATCCAGTATCTCAATTTTTAAATATCGGCTATAAAAAAGTATGTGCCTGTCCTTCCAGTCATCTGAGTTGTGTTACTCCAAAAGAATGGGTTAAAGGGCAGGTAGCAATATGGGAGTTTTATTATGAAAAGAGAGATATAAGAGATAAAGAAGTCCATCCAGCGGTATTCCCTATCTCTTTTCCTAAAAAGTGTATAGAACTTTTCACTCATAAGGGAGAATTGGTTTTGGACCCATTTGTAGGGATTGGAACAACTTTGATTGCTGCGAGAGATACAGATAGAAATGCGGTAGGATTTGATTTAAATCCTCAATATATTGAAGTTGCTAACAATCGTCTTGGAAGTTCTGGGCAGATTTTTGAGAATAGGACTGAACAAATTGCAATATGCGATGATGCTATAAACATCAATAGATATTTAAGAGAAAATACGGTATCTCTTATAGTAACTTCTCCACCTTATGCTACTTTGCTGTTGAGAAAGCGGCTTAACAAAAGTTTTAGATGTGATTTAAGAGAAAATAAATATTACAAAAAAGTCCAACAATATTCTTTTAATGCAAGAGACCTTGGAACTATGTCACCAAAAGAGTTTGCAAAGGCATTAGCAGAGATATTTAAAGGAATTTTACCGGTATTAAGGGTTAAAAGACATTGTATAATAAACCTTAATGACCTATGGGACGACAATAAAAGATATCCAACACACTGTTATGTAATTGAAGAAATGGAAAAGGTAGGATATGAATTGAGAAATATTATAATTTGGGATAGAAGAAACTTAGTTAATAAAATAGGAATTTTTGGATATCCAAGTAACTATATTACATTAAGCACAACTTTTGAATATATTCTTGATTTCTGGAGACCTTTATAATGGTTGGATACAAAAAGTTAATAGAAAAACTGCACTCTATAAAACAGATGGGGTGGGTTAAAACTCATAGGGCAGGGACTACAGGTATAGGCAAGACATTAGAAGATTTGTTAGGAATAAAAGAAAATAATATCCCAGGTCCGAATGCACATAGAATAGAACTAAAGGCCGGGAGAAAAAATGTTTCAAGTATGCTTACTCTTTTTACGAAGTCCCCTCTACCGCCAAGAGCGAATTCCATTTTGCTTGAACAGTTTGGTTATCCATCGTCAAAGAAAGAAGGGACAAAAAGATTAGAGACCACGGTAAGTGCAATTGATTACAATCAAATAAAAGGGGAAAAAGGTTTCAAGATAGATATTCAGGATGATGAAGTTAGATTAGTAGATATGAACGGAAAAGTTTTAGGATACTGGACAGAAGAGATATTAAGGAATTCCTTTGAGAGAAAATTACCCAAATTAATGTACATAAAAGCAGAAGCACGGGGTAGGGGAAGTGCCGAAGAATTTTGGTTTAATGAAGGGTGGCTTCTAAGTGTTTTTGATTATGAAAGGTTTATTCAATTATTAAAAGAAGGAGTAATTTTAGTTGATATAAGGATAGGACAATACCTTGATGGTAGAACTCATGACCATGGAACTGCTTTTAGGATATTGCCTGACAAGTTAGATATGTGTTTCACATTTAAAGAA
>DAONKS010000091.1:0-4404 GCA_035406305.1 bacterium
TTTCAAACAGTTCCCTGAATGTCTCATATATACGGGATTCTGCTGTCTCATCAGGTATAGCAAACTCCTTCTGAACATTCATCTTCCCTGATTCTCTATCTCTTTTATATTCATACTCTGGCATAAGATATGAGAGTTCGTCGTTGCAAAGAGAAGTTACCCAGGTATATCTGAACGGACTCATCTTCCTTATGTTAAGTGCAATATCGTTAAACACCTCTCCGCAGAGTCCTGCTATTACAAGTTCCCCTGTCCTTATAACCTGAAGTTCAGAAAAGACGCCATTTTCATCCTGTTTGCAGCCGGCAGTTTTTCTGCGACACATATAGTTTTTTGCACGGATAGGAATTGGTTTCTGGGCAGGGAAATAGACCTCTTTCCTTGCACAGGAAACAATATCTGTTTTGAATGGCTCAAGGTTGTTATCCAACAGCGTTTTTATCTTTTCATAGAGGATGTTCCCTGCAACAGGAACGAGCGATGCTGCCTCTTCAGCACTTATTGACTTCTCTATAAGACCTGCAGGATGAACATTTCCCTCAGAACCTGCCATAAGAGAAAATACAAATCTTTTTCCCATCTCCTCTTCAATCCTTTCCATTGCCCATCCGAAGAAGTCACTGTCCAGTGTTGTATGTCCCATAGCGAGGGCATTATGACACCCGAAGTTTGCAAGTCCGCAGACAGGGACACCTTCCATATCTTCAAAGACAGCTACCCTTAAGGTATCATCATAAAAGGAGTAAGATTCAATCTGATTTCTGTCTATCTTATCTATGTTATTTGCATAGGTAAAACTTGCAACACTTCCATCCTTCATCCTCGCACGGGGTCTGCCTATCCCCGGAACTGATATCTCGCCTATCTTTCCCCTGACAGGTTTGAGCCGGCTATCTGCGAGAAATATTGCACTGGCTGCCCACTTGTAAAGCATATCAAGGTATAATCTTACTCCTTCACTTATCTCGTTGTACTCTACAATCACACCACCATAATCATACGGGTCATCATAGTCAATCACCTTTGCCCCTGAGTGTGTATGGGTTGCGCAGACAAGGATATTTTCAGGTGGTATATCTGTCCATTTACTCGCAAGGTTCCTAATACCTTCTGTTATATTCGGGAAGAACTCACTTATATCAAGAAGTACTATTGCTGCTTTTGTTTTTCCATCGTCAAAAACAGTTGCTCTGGCAAATAGTTCGTTTACCACATCTGTTGCAAGTCCCTTCGGACCAAGCCGTCTTGCCTGGTCAAGTGAAGGGGTTATATTGTATTTTGCTGCCCCAGCTCTCAATCTGTTTCCCATTAATGTATCTCCTTGTTTGATAGCCACTCTTTATCAACCCAGTATCTGTACTCTTCTCTCCACTCGTCCTTCCTTATCTGTATAAGTTTCCCAAAGTGCTGCTTCCTTCCTTCTATTATCTTTTTCTGCTGTGGAAATTCCTTATTTTTCTTTATTGCTTCACACAACTTCCTGCCCAATTTCAGTGCATCCGAAAGTGCCTCTTCATTTACGGGTGCACGTGCTGATACACCTCCCACATAGTATGCGCCGCAGGTATTTGCATAAAATTTAAGATAAGATAGGACATCCTTATCTTCTCCGCTACCTGAAGAGACCACACCTGCCACATATTTACCCATAAGCCGCAGGCAGTGTATAAAGTGGCTTGAGCGGTCAAATAGTGTCTTCATCATCCCTGTCACCTGATTGATATAATTCGGTGTTGCTAAAATTATTCCATCTGCCTCAAGCATCATATTTAAAATTTTGCCTGCATCATCTTTCAATGGACAGCACAGAATCTTTCTGTGGCAGCACTCACAGTGTCTGCAGAACTCAATTCTATACTTAAAAAGATGTAATATCTCAGCGGTATTCCTATCCTCACAGCCGTTCAGCACCTCTTTTGCAAGAAGAAATGTCTGGCTTTTCTCCAGACGTGGACTTGCTGAAATAAGAAGGACTTTCATAATTCCTCCTGTTCCGGCTTATTTTATCACTTATAATATCTCCTTTCAAAAGCAGTAGAAAACAATAGGTTTTTATAGACAAAGATTAGGAAAAAATATAAAATGATAATAGAAAACATGAAACAGAAGGATATGTATAAATCCAGGGAAGAAAAAATTCTGGTGAGACATGACAGAAATATTGGTTATGTTAGAGATTTAGGAACATCTTCTTATATCTCAATAGAAAAGAAACGGAGAGAATTTGGGGCACATCTTACTTCTATAGATATTTTCAAACAATTTATTTTCCCAGAGATTAAAGATATTCTTTATAACTATAGTTGGATAGATTTGTTTGCCGGTGAAGGTAATTTAATTTTGCCGATATTAGAAGCAATCCCTAAAGGTAAAAGAGGAGTAAATAATGAAAGAAGGAATTAGATGTGAAAATTGTGGAGAGAAAGCTAGAATAAATATTCAAAAGATTTGGATAAAATGGAAATATAATTATAAAACAGGAAGTTATTCTCATGATTTTGAACCATTATTTGACGCCGAAGAACCTGTCGGTGATAACAATTTGCATCTATGCGAAAAATGCTTTCATAAATGGGAAAATGGTGAAATATGATTAAAAATATATATTCTACTCCACACTGGATAATATCAAGTAATGAATGCAATTTTGAATATGCGATTAATTGTAATCTAACATGGGGGATACAAGATAAATGGTTTCCTCAATGGAAAGCAATAGAAAAAGGGAACATAATATTTTTCTATATATCAGGTGAAATTAAAAAAGTGATAGGGGTAGGAAGGATCGAAGACAAATTTATTCAAAGAGAACCATTATGGCCTGATGAAATAGAAGAAAATAAATTAAAGTATCCATTAAGGTTTACTTTTGTTGTTGATTATTTATTAAACAAAAGTGATTGGAAAACACAAGGTATAGATATTGTAAACTTTATAAATTTAAATTTAAGAAAAGGTGCTTTCGCAGATTTGCTCCGTGGTGGTGTAAATTTTATTCGCTACGATGAAATAGTAAATTTTCTATATGAGCAATTTAACAATAAATTTCATCATAAGATTTTTTATACTCCAGTTCCTATTATACTTGTAGAAGAAAAACTTGTGGAAAAAAAAGAAGATATAAGCGATTTACATAACACATTAAAAGAGTTAGTGTTTCAAATTGGAAGTATGAATAAATTTTTAAGCCAAAAAGAGTACCATTTAGATAATATGATATTAGATGTCATATGGAGAAGAGTTGAAAAAGGTTCACCAACTTATGTGTTTGAAATCCAAGTGGGCGGCGATATTTATCACGCTTTAAGTAAATTAAAACATGCTTTTGATTTATGGAATAGCAATATTTTTCTGATTGCACATTCTAATGAGGATATTTATAAAGCAAGACAATTATTAAATGGAACTTTTCATGAGATAAAAAATATAATAAAAGTTATCCATTCTAAAGATATTGAAGAACTTTTTAAGCGAAAACAATTATGGATAGATCTAGAGAAAAAACTTGGAATTTTATAGAATAGGGACTGCTAAATTTATAACGGACTTTGGTGGTTCACAAGGTAATCAATTTATGGAAGCAATAAGGTTTATAAAAGAGACAAAATCTCCTTCCAATATAATAAGAGTTGCAGTTATTGATGGAGTAGCATATTTAGGTGGAAAAATGAAAGCAACACTTGAAAAACTCAGCAAAGAAGAGTTTTGTTTCAGTGCTTTATTATTGGATGAGTTTATAAACAGACAAAGAATAAAATAGTTTTGCAAGAGATACTATTAGTTATCAAAATACCTGTGAAAATTTTCACGGGAACCTTTACTTAATTTCTCTCACTGCCTTTATTTTTATGTTAAACCTTATATTTTTCTGTTCATCTCTTTAAATTTTATTCTGTTGCCTCTCCATTTTTGTAGATGCCTTTGAACAGGGATTTTAAATTGTCTTGCAGTAAAATAAAAAATGTGATAAGTTTAATGAGAAATGGAATCTTTAAAATCTTTCAGTGAGTGGATAGGAAGGATAATAGAGCAGAAGGAGTTATCTGCTATACCTTACATAATAACTGCCGAAGGCAAAATAGAACCAGCAGAAGCAGAATGGCATTACATCCCCGAAACTAAAACTGCTCAACTTTCCATTTCTTATAAAAACGGATTAAAAGAGGATATTTATTTGAGGCAGGAAGATGGAAAAGAGTTTATATTGTCCCGAAGGTTATATAACCATTCAAAAGATGTAGTTTCCCTTAAAGAGATAGGAATCCATCTGGAAAATATAAATTCAGACGGACCGCCTGAAGATGACTATTTCTACCACCTTGAAAATCCCCGCATCTATGGAAAGATGGTTATACGGGTTGACCAGCAAAGGAAAGAAAAGGCAAAAGAGGGAGAGTTTGATGT
>DAONKS010000092.1:0-4201 GCA_035406305.1 bacterium
CAAGCCAGAATATCAGGTTTGTCTGTATAAAAAGTGGTATAGCAATCCATAGTATAGTAAGTGGTTTTGCTACTATAACATCGCCTTTAAAGGAGAATAGGAGTATAAGGGTGAGTAGAAGGGCTGATATTGTTACAGGTGTTAAAAAATGGAGAAACTTTTCTCTGAACCATTTCTCTCCTTTTTTCTGGAGGATGAACTTACGACTGAAATATCCTGCTAACAGGGGAAGTGCTACATAAATACTTACTGAAAGGAGCATTGCCTGCCAGGGAACAGGTAATTTTCCCACCCCAAGAAGGAAACCCCCTAAAGGACCATAGAAGAACAACATCGTGAGGGAGTTGATTGCAACCATAACAAGTGTATGCCCATCATTTCCTCTTGCCAGATAGCCCCACACAAGCACCATTGCAGTACAGGGAGCTATACCCAGTAATATTGCTCCGGCTAAATAACTCCGCCACAGAGGAATAGCAAGCATCTTTATCCCTTCATACATTACAACAGTACCATCCCCATGGACTGCTCCAACAGGAAGGTCTAAGCCAAAAGGCATCTTGACATAATCCATAGCAGTAGTTCCTATAAGGTGTCTGAACAAAAATCCAAGAAAGAAATAGGCAATAACATACATTGTAAATGGTTTTATTGCCCAGTTTACAAATAGTGTGAGTCCTACCGGCTTGATACTTTTGCCGGCTTTAAGAACTTCAGCAAAATCAATCTTTACCATAATTGGATACATCATCAGAAAAAGACATAAGGCGATAGGTATTGAAACCACAGGTGCTTCACCAACATATATCGCAAGTCCGTCAAGAAATTTCGCAAAGGAAGGTGCAATCTTACCAAGGATAATGCCTATTCCTATGCATAAAAAAACCCAAAAGGTAAGATATCCTTCAAATATAGACAATTTTCTCTGCATTATTTTTCTCCTTTTATGTGGTAGGTACCTGATTAATCTCTTTTCATAGGGATAAGAAGCACAGGAACAGGAGACATCCTTGCTACCTGATAACTGACACTGCCAATGAATATATCATACACAAAACCTCTTCCCTGGCTCCCCATTACTACCTGACTTACATCTCTCTCTTTTATCACTTTGAGTATCTCTAAAAAAGGTATACCGTAGATTATTTCTGTGTCCACATTCTTCACTCCTTTAAGTTTAGATTTCATCTTTCCAAGCCGTTCTCTATCTATTCTATTAAATTCCTCAAGTTTGTCATCAAGATGTGGACTGATTTTTGAGTTGTCCTGGATGTGCAATAGTGTAATCTTTTCTACACCTTTTTCTGCCAGTTCTTCAAGGTATGTAAATGCAAGGTCAGCATTCTGCGAGAAGTCAGTTGGGAAAAGTATATGCCTGTTTATACTCCATTTTTCACATTGTAAGCAAGCCCCTTCTTTGTCTTTTTTAAGTCGCATAATAAGGACAGGTATAACTGCGTTATGTATAATATTGGTAGCGACCCCTCCAAGAAAAATTTCGCCTGCAAGAGAGTGTCCATGAGAACCAATAACTATGAGAGAACAGTTTTGTTCTTTTGCAATCCTGTTAACTTCTGTATGTACTGTGCCCACTGCTATTTCTACAGATACAGTAAATCCCTGTTTTTCAAGGATTTTTTTCTGATTTTCCATAGCAGATTTAAGAAGCTCTGTATCCTGGGCAATAAGATAGGAAGCAGCTTCCCTTGCCTTTATACACTGGACAAGCACGCACTCTTTTGTCCCTGCTTTACGCAGTTCCCCTGCATAATTAACAATTACATTAGAAGCAGAAGACAGGTCAGTCGCAATCAATATCTTTTCAAACATTTTCCCTCCCTGACGGACACAGCTGGCCGTCTTAAATAGATTTAGATTGCTATGCCTTCCAGAACATATATAAACCTGCCAGAATAACAAGTATACCACAAATTTTTTTTATCACTATACCTGCTCTGGATTTCTCGTTCCATTTCATATAAGCCTCAACAAATTCAGTAAGGGTTCCTGCAAGGACTATTACAGAACAGTGTCCTGCTGCATATATCAGGATAAGTAAAAATCCATATAAAAAATGTGTTCCGGAAACCTTAAAAATAATAGCCAGGATAGGCGCCATATAGGCGAAGGTGCAGGGACCAACAGCGACGCCGAATATAAGCCCCAGTATGAAGGCAGTAAATACACCTTTGTATTTCAGTACCGGCTGACTCATTCCTTTAAACCCTGGTGTTTTTATAAGGTCAAGGAGATAAAAACCTACTATTAACAAAACGAAAGCGACTATGTAGTTGCCTATCTTACCTGTATCTCCTGCCATTCTGCCCAAAAGTGAGGTAATAATGCCTACAACAGCAATTGTAAGGAATATACCGAGAGAAAATATAAGAGAAAGTTTGAATGCTCTTCTTGTAGAACTTATTCCCTCCTGTGTTATAAATCCTACAATAAGCGGGATACTTACAAGATGGCAGGGACTTAAGATAATACTCAATATACCCCAGATAAAGGATGATACAATAGATAGTAAAGGATTTCCTTCTACTGCATGTGTTAAGAAAGAAAATATATTTTGCATATCTATTTACTATCCTCTATTTTTGAAAATTCATATCCAAGCGACTTCCACTGGGCAAGGATTTCATCTTTTGGGAAAAAACCTGTATGTCTCGCAATTTCTTTCCCATCAGCATCAAAAAATATCTGTGTGGGAATAGCCCTTATACCATATTTCTCAGCAATAGAAGGGTTTTCATAGACATCTATGAATTTAATAACCATCTGTCCTTTATATTCTTTATCCAGTTCAGCAATAATGGGCTTCATCATCTTACAGGGAACACAGCCCTCTGACCCGAATTCAATAAGATGGGGAAGTTTCTCTGAAAAAATAGATTCTTCAGAAACAATACTTTTTGTTTGCTGGACTGCAGAACTGTTCTTATTTTGTTTTGCAATAAACATCAGCATAACCAGAACAACAATTACACCTATAACGATTTTATCCTTCGGAACTCCTTTTCTTTTGATGGTTTTCTTTCCAGCATCTCTTCCCATAATGGTCTCCTTATATAAGTAATTTTTTAATCTCTTCGCTTGATAAGACCTTCCCTGCACTCTTCACAACTCCATTTATTACAAGGGCAGGTATTAACATAACTTTATAACTCATTATCTGTTTTATATCAGTTACCTTTGATATTTCTGCTTCTATCCCTAATTCCTTAACCGCTTTTTCTACATTTTCTGTGAGTGCCTTACACTTTGGACAGCCAGTTCCCAATATCTCTATCTTCATTCATATCTCCTATTTACCTTCCAGTTTTTTCTCCAACTCCTTATGCACTTCGTGTAATATCTTTTTATTTTTAATAAAATCTCTAACTCTCTTTTTATCTGGAAAACTAATTGCATCAAATACACACCACACCTCACAGGATGTGCATCCTACCATACACTGCAAGGGTCTTGCTACAATTGCCTTTTTTTTATCTTTGTCATAATCAAATACATCCCTTCCGCAGGTGGTAAAACACATTCCACATCCAACACATTTGTTTTCATCAATTATTGGAGCCCATTCAATTTCTTCTCTCGGTATCCCTTTCCATTTTGCAAATTTTTCAGGTATTCCTGATGATTTTTCTTTATTCATTTTTTTCTCCCTTCTTTTTTAGAGTTATCCTTTTAATTTTTTAAATAAATTCTCCAGTCGCGTTCTATAGATATTTTTTATACTTTCTTCATCTTCTCCAAGCGGTTTAACAGGAACTAAATCCATCACTGAAGATGGAGTAAGACCTGAATTATACATTGTTTTTACCGCACCATATATCATTTTTGTTATCCCTTCTTCTATTTCTGTGTCATCAAGTCCAAATTTATTTACAATATTATGAAGTTCATATAACTGAAACCATATATAGGTTGGACCCATTGCAGTCAAAATGGCATATGCTTCTAATTTTTCTTCCTCAACTTCAGGGGATTCTCCCAGTATGTTTAAAAAGTTTAAAAGTTGTTGTTTTTCAGAGACGGTAAAGGCATTAGAAAAGGAAACAGGGTTATAGCCGCTGTTTATTATAGAAGGCGCATTGGGTATCATCCTGACAATTCTATTGAAACTACCAAGCATTTCAGATAGTTTCGCTATGGTAATTTTAGGGGCGAGGGAGATAATGACCGCTTCTTTTTTTAAGAA
>DAONKS010000093.1:0-4117 GCA_035406305.1 bacterium
ATTTGCCACTCAGTGTGAGGGGGTATCAATCGGTGTTCAAGTAAGTATCTACAAAAAGTATTGCTATTGTGATGATACTGGTTTCATTTGAGAAAAAGTGTAGTATCAGTTCTGGTATGTTTCTTTCACCTTTCAATACCGCACAGGGTTTATTCCCATCCCACAAAATCTCAATATCTCTGAAATAAAATTCCTTCTGTACCTCATCCGGCAGTGCCTTCCATATTGCTTCCTTAAAAGAAAAAGAGGCAGCCATATAGTATGGCTTGTCCTTTTCATGGATATTTTCCAGTTCTTCTTCTGTAAATATCCTTTTTATAAAGCGTTCTCCATACCTTTTCAGGACTTCTTCAAACCTTTTTATATTAACAATATCAATACCTGATGTTATTTCCACTTTAAATTTCCTTGAAAAACTTTGCTATTCATTGTAAATTGTATAGGATGTTTTGGCAACTTTAACAACTCACAGAAAAGGAGGGATAGATGGTTTATAAAGGGGTGTGGCTGCATAATGTAGCAGAACTGCTGGATGTAGAAGATGGTGTTATTCTGACAAGAGTCCCTGACAGGTTGAGGATGGCTGTAAATCCCGGGGTACAGTCAATGGCGATACAACCTGCTGGTGTGGAGTTGCGGTTTAATCTTAAGAGTAAAGAAGCAAGGATAGGTATGAGATGTAAAGAAGAAGGGATTTTTGTGGGAGAGGTGTATCAGGGAGATTTTCTTGTGGATAGTTTTTTTGTCAGCAACAGGGACTCTGAAGTTGTTGTATCCACTCCGGTAAAGATAGAAAAACTGAAAGAGTTATCAAGAAAGGAAAGGATGCCTTTTGATGCAGGTCTTACAAGGGTGATACTGCCTTACCGGGCAACCTGTGTGATTAAGAATATAGAAGGAGAATTTGAACTACCCCGTAAGGAACAACTACCAGAAAAAAGGTATCTTGCCTACGGGTCATCCATAACACATGGGGCTACTGCTATAAGACCCACAGGGACGTATGCGATGCGGACCGCACAACTTCTTGGAGTGGACCTGATAAATTTAGGTTTTGGTGGCAGTGCGCTTTGTGAAAAGGAGATGGCTGACTATATAGCAGGTAGAAACGACTGGGACTTTGCAACACTTGAGATGGGGATAAATATGGTAGGAGGGTTTGATGCTTCGGTTTTCAGAAACAGGGTGGAGTATTTTGTGCCAGCAATAGCAAAAGCCCATCCGGAAAAATATATCTTCTGCATAGATATGTTCTCTTTCCATCTCGGATTGAAAGGAGAGAGAAAAAAACAGAAAGAGTTTAGAGATATAGTAAAGGATGTTGCCACAGGGATTAAATCAGATAAGGTGATACATATTGACGGAAGGAAACTTTTGAAAAACTGGTCAGGATTATGCACAGACCTTGTACATCCTTCTCCTTCAGGGATGGAAGAGATAGCAAGGAATCTGGCAGGTGTAATAAGAAAAAAGTTGAAAGTTTAAGAATAAATGGAAAAAAAGATTGGTTTTATAGGGGAAAAGGGAAGTACTGAGTTTTTCAATGTCTTTGGTGCAGATGTATTTCCTGCATCAAACGAAAGAGAGGCAGAGGATATTATTGAAAAACTCAACCTTTCTGAATACGGAGTTATATTCATCACAGAAGAGGTATTTAACAGAGAACATTTGAACAGGTATGTGATGGAGAAAAAACTCGTTGTTATACCGTCACTAAAATCAAAGGAAGGTAAAGGTTATCATCTTATAGACGAACTTATAAAGAAAGCAACAGGAATGAAAGGATAAAGATGGAAAGAGGAAGGATAGTTAAGGTAAGCGGACCACTCGTTCAGGCAGAGGGGATGAAGGAATCCAGGATGTATGATGTTGTAAGGGTGGGAGAAGAACAACTTATAGGTGAGATAATAAGAATTGAAGGGGATATCGTCTCCATTCAGGTATACGAAGAGACAGAGGGACTGAAAGTTGGTGACCCTGTAATTGGGACAGGGCAACCGCTCGTAGTAGAACTTGGACCAGGACTTCTTTCAAATATCTTTGATGGTATTCAGAGACCGCTTTCTATGCTGGAAAAGACAGGGGACTTTATTATAAAGGGGACACAGATACCTGCACTTGACAGGGAGAAGAAGTGGGGTTTTAAGCCGATTGTAAAGAAAGGGGATAGTGTTTCAGGCGGAGATATTATAGGAGAGGTGCAGGAGACAGGGATATTGACCCATAAGATAATGGTTCCACCAGGGATATCAGGAGAGATTATTGAGATAAAAGAGGGTAATTTTACAGTAGAAGAAGAGATAGGCAGGATAAGAACAGAAGATAAAAGAGAAGTTCCCCTGTATCTTATGCAGAGATGGCCGGTAAGAATGAAAAGGCCTGTAAAAGAGAAGATGCCACCATTTGAGCCACTCGTCACAGGTCAGCGTGTTATAGATACCCTTTTTCCTGTCCTTAAAGGAGGAACTGCCTGTATCCCAGGACCATTCGGCTCGGGAAAGTGCGTAACAGGAGATACACCTGTTTTGTATGGTGAAGGAAATATAAAAACAATAGAAGAGATATACAAAGAAGCGGAGTTATCCGGGAAAAAGGTAGTAAACGGAAACGAAGAATATATAATTCTAAAAAAACCTCTGGATGTTCACTCATTCCATAATGGCAGGATAGAAAAGGGCTGTGCTAATTTGGTGTATAAGGGATATACTGATAGGATTGTAAAAATATACACCAGGTCAGGAAGGGTTATAAAGGTAACTCCTGTTCATAAACTCTTCAGGTTCAATGAGAATATGGTTGTAGAAGAGGTTCCTGCCTATCTTTTAAAAGAAGGGGACTATCTTGCTGCTCCGAGGGTTATCCCCAGCAAGGGTAGAAATTACCACATCCCTGTTTATGAAATCTTCCGTCAATACAGAAGTGCTGATAAAAAATTAAATAGTCAGACCGTAAAGATTATAGATGAAATGAGAAAAGAGAAAGGTTCTCTTTCCAGAGTAGCAAAGGAGTTAAAAATTTCCTGGAATGTTTTGTATGAATATTATAAAGGGAGAAATAATCCATCACTGGATTTTATAGAAAAGGTCTATGCCAGAAGAGGAAAGAAGGTGCCTTTCCCTGAAAAGATAAAGGGACAGAGTAGCAGTATTGCTATTAAGGTGCCTTCGTCCCTTGATGAGAAACTCGGGCTCTTCCTCGGTCTTCTTATGGCAGACGGGATGTTAAAGATAAATTCTATAAGATTTTATAATAACGACGAGAAAATAAGGACGCTTTATTCTTCCCTTGCCACTGAACTGTTTGGTCTGAAGACAAAGAGTACTTATGCAAGAACTGTAAAATGCCTGTTACTTGAGTCCTGTGTTGTCTCTGGACTGTTGAAGTTTTTTGGATTCCCTGAGGTGCAGAAGTCAAAAAATCTTACACTACCGCCTGCGCTGTTAAACAGTCCCTTGAATGTAATAGCATCCTTTTTGAAAGGGTATTTTTTATGTGATGGCTATTTCTCTCCGGAGAAAGGAGAGATTGAGATTACAACAGCAAGCGGGCAGTTAGCGTCGCATCTGTCCTATCTCCTTACAAAACTCGGGATAGTATATAAGGTGAGCAGAAAACGGTCTGGCAGCACAATATATTCCAGGGTATTTATAAGAGGAAAAGAAGAGATAAAGAGATTTTACGAACTTACAGGGGATGAGTATTTTGAAAAGTACGCTCTGATAAAGGCATACCTTTACAGCGAGACAAAGAGGTATCAGAGGTGTGATACTGTCCATATTTCTTCATCACTTTGTGAAGAGGTGTATAACCGTTGTGGTAAGCCATATAAGATACTTAAAGATGCAGGAGTGGAAGTATTCAACCTTCTTGCAGGGGAACGGATAACTCTTGAGAAGTTCAGAACATTTGCACTGATAACAGGAGATGAGTTCCTTAACAGAGTGGCTTTTAACTGTCTTGCACATATCTATCAGGACAGAATAATAAAGATAGAAACAGAAGAATATACTCAACCTGTCTATGACCTGCAGGTGGAGAAGTATCACAATTTTATAGGAGGAGACATACCTGCAATCTTCCACAATACGGTGGTCCTTCATATGATAGCAAAGTGGGC
>DAONKS010000094.1:0-4064 GCA_035406305.1 bacterium
GTTGATAAGGAGAAGGTATCAGCCACCTACAAGGATGGAATACTTGAGGTGGTGCTTCCCAAGACACCTGAGATGAAAAGAAAGACCATCAAGGTAGATATTAAGTAGGGTCAGAGGGAGGGGGAACACCCCCTCCCTTTAGAAGATGAGTAGAGTAGTAGCAAGTAGCAGGATAAAAAATTTTAATAATTTTAAGTTTTGACTTTTAATTTTTGCTTTTGATATTTACATGTCTCAATCCACTATGAAAAAATATCTCTTAACTCTGTCCATATTACTCACTGGATGTTTTGCTTCTGGAAAGTCCTCTATTCCTTATGTGTCCAGAGAAGAACCCGCTATGGGAACGTTTGTATCTATTACAATGGAAAAATCACCGAACTATGAAAAAATACTTGATGGAGCATTTTCCATTATAAAAAAACTTGAAAAAAAATTCAGCGTGTATATCCCTGATAGTGAAATCAGCCGATTGAACAGAGAAAAAAAGATAGAGGCATCCAGTGACATTATACATGTAATTAAAAAAAGTATAGAAGTAAGCAAAATAACCGGAGGTGCTTTTGATATAACTATCCTTCCTCTTATCAATCTCTACAGAGAATCCGAAAAAACAGGGGCACCTCCATCTGAAGAGAAAATAAGAATGATATTGCAATGTATCGGATATGAAAAAATAAGGGTAAAGGATAATATAATCCAGATACCGAAAAAGACAGAGATAGATACTGGAGGTATAGCGAAGGGATATATGGTGGACAGCACCGCCAACTTTCTTAAAAAAAATGGGATAAACAGCGGGCTTGTCAATGCAGGGGGTGATATATATTGCTTCGGAAAAAATCCTGAGGGAGGAAAATGGAAAATCGGGATAAGAGACCCCTTTCATAAAGAAAAAACAGTAAAAACACTCTATCTAAACAATTGTGGAGTTGCAACATCAGGGGACTATGAAAGGTATCTTTATATAAAAGGTAAGAAATATGGGCATATTATCAATCCTTTAACAGGTAAGACAGTTCAGGATTTTCCTGTTGCTGTTACAGTGATTGCACCTGATGCAACTACAGCAGATGCTTTCGCTACAGCATTTTTTGTTCTGGGGATTGAGAAGAGTATCAATCTGGTGAATAAACTTGAAGGGATATCTGTATTTATAATAAATGGTGATGGCAAATTCTATGAAAGCAGAAATTTTTCAAAGTTCACCATCCCATAGGTTTTTATAATCTTCCCTTTTTCTTATAACAAAGTCCCTGTTTCCCTGTACCATTATCTCACACGGTCTCGGTCTACTGTTATAGTTGGATGCCATGCTGAAACAATATGCCCCCGCGCTTCCCACGACCAGTATATCTCCTCTTTTGATATTATATGGAACTTCAATATCTTTCCCGAGATAATCGCCTGTTTCACATATAGGACCTACAATATCTGCCTTCAGGTATTCTTTCACTCTTCTCTTTTTAGCAGGTAATATACTGTGATGACTACCATAAAAGGCAGGCCTTATAAGGTCGTTCATCCCGGCATCTGTTATAACAAAATTTTTATCCTGTCTTCTTTTTACATATAAAACCCTGCATAATAGCACTGCTGTATTTCCCACAATATATCTGCCAGGTTCAAGAATAAGCAGCTTTACACCTATCTCTTTTATTTTCTCTTTTATTGCAATTCCAAAATATTCAATGTCTTTTACCTTATCATCTGAAGAATATGGGATACCAAAGCCACCACCTAAATCTATCATCTCCGGTCTGAAGTTAATTTCACTGCATAAATGTTTAACATTTTCCAGTGCCTTAACATAAGGGTGGATATCCTTCAATTGTGAACCAAGATGAAGATGGAATCCCTTTATCTCAATATATCTATTATTTCTATTCTTTCTTAAAATGCTGATGGCAGAGGGAATATCGATACCAAATTTTGTTTCTTTTTTTGATGTCTTCACATAATGATGGGTATCAACATCTATATCAAGGTTAAGTCGCAGATTGCATATAACCTGTCTTCTATACTTCCTTGCATATTTTTCTATAATATCAATTTCGTCTTCATTTTCAATGTTAAAACAATAGATGTTTTTCTTTACACCCATCTCTATCTCTTCATCTTTTTTCCCTACACCTGCAAAGACAATTTTATCGGGAGGAAAATGTGCAAGCAGTGCTCTACGGAGTTCTCCTCCTGATACCACATCTGCTCCCAACCCCTGCTCTTTAATTATCTTAAGGATGGAAAGATTTGAATTTGCCTTGATTGAATAGCAGATAAGAGTATTTATTCCATCGAACGCCTCTTTGAACTTTTTTATTTTGGAAACCAGAGAATGATAACTGTATACATAACAGGGAGTACCATATCTTTCAGCAATATCTTCCACTGCCTTATCTTCTGCATAGAATCTTCCGTTTTTATATCTAAAAAACCCATTGAATATTACATCAATATTTTCTTCCATCTATCAATCTCCTTTCTGACAAGTTCTGGGGAGGTTCCACCGTATGACTTTTTACGCTTTACAGAATTTTCAAAAGTCAATATAGTTTTTATATCCCCTGAAATTTGTGAAGAGAAACTTTTCCATTCCTCCATTGTGAGGTCGGAAAAATTTTTGTCCTTTTCAAGGCAATACTGAACAATAGAACCACATATCTTATGTGCTTTTCTGAAAGGTATTCCCTTTTTTACAAGATATTCGGCGATATCAGTTGCAAGTGTGAATTGAGAGAGTTTTTTTAGCATTACGTCCTTTTTGAAAATAATTCTGGCGACCAATTTTGAAAGGATATCCAGAGAAGCAAGAGTATCCTCAAATATACTAAATGCAAGCCGTTTATCTTCCTGGATGTCCCTATTATAAGAAAGTGGGAGCCCTTTCATAAGGGTCATCAGTCCTGCAAGCATTCCTGTTACTGAAGCAGATTTTCCTCTGATGAGTTCCAGTATGTCGGGATTCTTTTTCTGAGGCATTATACTTGACCCTGTACAGAACTTTTCAGGGAGTTCAACAAATCCAAACTCATAAGTGCTCCACAGGATAAGGTCTTCTGAAAAGCGGGACAGGTTTAGCATAAGAAGCACACAATCAAAAGCACTTTCAATTAAAAAGTCCCTGCTTGCAACTGTATCTAAACTGTTTTTTGATACTCCTGAGAATCCCAATAGTTTTGCGAGATATTCCCTGTCAACGGGTAGAGATGTTCCACAGCAGGCGCATACACCTGCCGGAAGGATATCCACCCGTTTATACGCTTCTTTCATACGTGTTTTATCCCTTTCAAGCATCTCTACATAAGCAAGTAAATAATGAGACAGAAGCACCGGCTGACTCTGCTGCAAATGTGTATATGCTGGCATTATAGCAGAGAAGTTCTGTTCTGCTTTTTCAACAAACTTTTTCTGTAATGTTGCTGTGAGAGATAGCATTCTGGCAAGCACATCTTTCAGATAGAGCCGTTCATCAAGGACTATCTGGTCGTTCCTTGACCTTGCAGTATGGAGACGCTCTCCAGATTTACCCGAAATTTCTATGAGACGCCTTTCTATCGCTGTATGGATATCTTCATCTGATGGAATAAATTTGAATTTCCCTTCTTCTATCTCTGCCTTTACCTTTTTCAGCCCGGAAATAATTTTATCTCCATCTTTTCTGTTTATAATCCTGCACTTTACCAGCATTTTTGTATGGCCCATACTTCCCTCAATATCATATAAAGCAAGTTTTTTATCTATGGCAAGTGAAGAAGTAAAATTTATCACATCTTCTTCTGTCTTTTCTTGAAACCTTCCTTCCCACATATATTTCATTTTGTCCCCCTGTACCTGTATATGTTTTTATAGTTTACAGTATTCAAGGATGATATGCAACATTATGTTATAATAAAGCCGATGGAAAAGGATACCTGCAGAGAAAGATTTTATAGGAATTTTTCAAGAAGCACAGGACTTAAAAAGTTTGAGGTAAGGGTGGAAGAAACAGACCTTCTTGTCCTTGCAGAAAAAAACCTGAAGGAAGAGATTGAAAAGGATGTTATCAGGCAACGACAGATTATAAA
>DAONKS010000095.1:0-3896 GCA_035406305.1 bacterium
AATTAATGAGGCAACGACTGTATCTTTATATAGATTTATTAATGAAGCAACAGGGTTAAACCTGCTGGTTGTTTCTGAAATGCAGAAATTTAATTATATCAAAAAGTGCTTGCTTTAAAAATATGTAAACCAGGACAGGGAAGACAATGACGACCAGTTTATTGTAGGTAAGAGCTTCAGAAAATTTTAAGTGGATGAGTGATAAAACTGCCCTTGTTATTCCACAGCCCGGACACTCTATTCCGAATATATTTCTGTAAAGGCAGATGGAGTGGGAATTTGTAAAAAATGATGAGGGTATAAAAAATAATGCAACAGGAAACAATACATAGACAACAATAATTTTAAAAAGGAGAAAGCCTGTTTTACTCATATCTTATTATTTTTTACCAGCAGATTTCCATCACTATCCCTATATTTACCTGTAGCAATAAGGATAATATCTATCAACCACCATATACCACAACCACCGCCTGTAAGTAATTTAAGAATCCCAAGACCCACATAGCCCGTATAAAACCTGTCTATGCCGAACTGCCCGACAAGGATAGAGAGAAGCAATGTAATGAACCAGTCCTTGCCTTCTGGGGGAGACATTAATTTCGCCCCACATTTCACACAGACCTCTGCATTTGCATCGGTAGGCAGTCCACAGTTCTGACAGTATTTATTTCCCCTTCCCTGTGGTACACCGCAACCAACACACACGGCTGCATTTTTATCAATTTCCTTACCACAATTTCTGCAGTACATAATTTCCCCCTTCACCGTTCCCGTAGTGAATGGTGAATTTCCATTACTATTGTAAGATATATATCAGAAAAGGTAAAATAGAAAAGAAAGGGGGATGTATGGAAAAAGTTGAAAAAAGAAGAGAGTTAAAGGTTATTGCAGAAGACAGAGTTGGAACTATCGCTGATGTTTCAAGATTGATTTCTCAAAAAGGAGTGAATATAGAGGATATATGTGTTTATACAATAGGCGGAGATGCCATATTCTATCTCATTACAGAGGATAATGATAAATTGGCAAAACTCTTTTCTGAAAAGGGATACAGAGTTGAAGAGAGAGAAGTAGTGGTTATGTCGCTGGAAAATCGTGCTGGTGCTTTACAAAAAGTGGCAGAGAAACTGAAAGAGGAAAACATTGATGTTAAATATCTTTATGGAACTATGTCGGGCAAAGGAGAAAATACCACCCTTGTTTTTTCTTCCAGTGATAATGACAAAGCAGTGGAGGTCCTGAAATATATCCTATCTCTTTCCGGATGGAGCAGATAACCATACTTCTTCCAGTGATTTTTTAGAAGGTTCTGGCACAGAACCTTCAGGATAACCGATGGATATTAAACTTACCAGTTTATAGCCAGCAGGAACATTTAATAGTCTTCTTATCTCTTCTGCATACGGCTTTTTATCTCCTGCTACCCAGCAACTTCCAAGTCCGTATGCCTTCGCTGCAAGAAGTATATATGTGGTAGCCGCAGAACCGTCTTCAATATAATACTTTGTATCCTCACAGAATACGGCTATACAGACAGGTGCATCCGCTATAAACTTACCATAATCAGAGATATCTGCTATTTTTTTTCTTAAAGTACCATCTATAATCACAACAAACTTCCACGGCTGTAAATTTCTGGCGGTAGGGGCAAATCTCGCGCAGTCAATAATATCTTTAATTACATCATCAGGAACCTCTTTCTCCTGATATCTTCTTATGCTTCTCCGTTCTTTCAGGACCTTTAATGCTTCTACGTATATCTTTCCCATATTTCCTCCCCTTCCGAAAAAAATATACATTCTGTCTGTTATCTATCCGTCTCATTTCAATACTCTATACCTTTACGTGCTTTAATTTCAGGGAAAGGGTGTTTTATCTTTTTCATCTCGGTGATAATATCTGCCTTTTCCATTATTCTATCAGTTATATACCTTCCTGTAAGAACAATTTCTGAATTTTTATCTTTTTCTTCTATCAGACGAAGAATGTTTTTCTCATCTAAAAACCCGTCCCGGATGGCAATAAGAACCTCATCAAGAATTATCACATCATAGTGTTTTTTTTTAATATTATTCAACACATCTCTCACCCAGATTCTCCTGAAATTCTCCCTGTATCTTTTTAATTCCTCTTCCGACATATACTGAAATGCAGGATGAAATGGAGCAGGATTATATATATCTATATTTTTTATATTTTTCATTATCTCAACCTCCCCTGAAGATGGTTTTTTAAAAAACTGAAAAAACCCGACCCTGAGCCCTGCTCCTGCTGCCCTTACAGCCAGTCCCAGCGCTGCTGTTGTTTTCCCTTTTCCCTCTCCTGTGTATACCTGAACCAGCCCCTTTTCCAGTACAGGACTCCTATCTCTGGGAAAAACACCCGTTTTTCTTTTCACATTCCTCTTTTCAAATTTCACGATTTTCTCTCTATTTATAAAATTTAAGATTTATTAATCTGCTAACTCTTAAGGATAACTGGACTGTCTGCTTCTGCTGATTTATATATCCCCTCTATTATCCTAACAACAGAAAGAATCTCTCTCTTCTTCGTGATAGGTTCTTTCCTTTTCCTTACACATTCAATAAAATGTTCTACCTCTTCCCGGTACATATCAGAAGCAGGAATCTGTGGAATTATATCTGTAAGAACTCCTTTGTTCTCAGAGAATATCCTGACAGGATTTTTAGAATCGTCAGGGTCGGGCATCTGTACCCCTGCCTTTGTCCCGAACAAACTTGCTTTCAATCCAGTTTCAGAATTACCTGCCCAGCTTGCTTCAACAAATAAGGTAGCACCGTTAGATAGTTTTACAAATCCACAGGCAAGGTCTTCCACCTCCATCTTTCCTGTTGCTTTATCTCCTTTTCTTGTTTCCGGAGGAGGCCATCCACCATCTACTGCTTTATCTTTGAACTTTTCATACTTTGAGCCAATAATTATTTCAGGTTCAGGTGCTCCTGCCAGATAAATAACAAGGTCAAGCATATGAACCCCAACATCCATCATCGGACCACCACCTGCAAGTTTTTTATCTGTAAACCAGGTTCCTAAACCGGGGATACCACGCCTTCTGAGATACCCTGCCTTTATATAGTAAATTTCTCCCAGTTCTCCTTTATCTATCATTGGTTTTAAAACCTTTGCCTCTCCTGAAAACCTTCTGGGAAAAGCAGCCATAAATATCCTGCCTGTCCTTTCAGCAACCCTGAATATTTTTTCAGCTTCTTCTGATGTAAGACAAACAGGTTTTTCACAGAGAACATCTTTCCCTGATTCCATTGCTTTTATGGACTGCTCTGCATGTAAGGCATTTGGAGAGCAGATAACAACAGCGTCTATATCTGCTTTAATTAATTTTTCCCATTCAGTAAATGTGTTTTTTATTTCAAACTTTTCTCCCACATATTCTACTTTTTCTTTATTTATATCCGCTATTGCTGTAATCTCAACCCCTTCAGTTTTCTTCAGTGAAGGGATATGGGCTGCCTGTGTTATGCCGCCTGCTCCTATGATTCCTACCTTTATCTTTTTCATAAATCTCCTCTCTTTTCTTTTTATAATGTTTTTTCCATTACTTTAACTACAGGGGCTATATCTTTCATAAGACGGGCAAACATTTCAAGTGTCAGTGATTGAAATCCATCTGATAGTGCCTCTTCTGGTTTAGGATGGACTTCTATCATCAAACCATCTGCACCTGCTGCAATGGATGCCTTACTCATCGGGATTACAAGGTCTCTCCTTCCTGTTCCATGGCTCGGGTCAACAAAGACAGGAAGATGCGTCTCCTTTTTCAGAACAGCAACAGCAGAAAGGTCAAGTGTATTCCTTGTAAATGTAGAGTCAAACGACCTTATACCCCTCTCGCACAATATAACCTTCCTGTTTCC
>DAONKS010000096.1:0-3824 GCA_035406305.1 bacterium
GAACCCGCGACTTCGACCTTGGCAAGGTCGCACTCTACCGCTGAGTTATTCCCGCAGTTTATACATATTATTATAATATTTTATATCCTATTGTCAATTTTAACCTTACCTGTGATTTCTAAAAAATCATCAGGGATAGGTGCTTCAAACTGATGTTTTTCTTTTGTTATTGGGTGATAGAATGATATTCTATGAGAGTGTAAAGCAACTCTTGATATAAGTTCAGACTTCACTCCATATTTTACATCTCCTATTACAGGATATCCTGAGTAAGCAAGAGCAAGTCGTATCTGGTGCGTTCTGCCTGTAAGTGGTTTTACCTTTACCAGTGTCAGTCCATCTATATATTTTATTACTTCTATTAAATTGACTGTCTTTTTCCCTTTAAGGTAATGAACCTCCATTTTGGTATGGTCTTTACTACTGGGAGAAATAGTAAATTCTAATTCCTTTTTTAAAGGATGAAAAGCCCCTTTTACTATAGAAAGATATTCTTTTTCAACAATACGGTTTTTAAACTGTAAAACCAGATTTTCCCATGCACTATACGTTCTTGCAAAAAGCATTACTCCTGATGTCTCTCTGTCAAGTCGATGCACAACTCCTGGTCTCAAGGGATTGCCTGTATCGGGAAGAGATGTGATACTTAAAAGAAAATTTACCATAGTTCCGCTTTTAATCCTCTCTGTAGGATGTGTAAGTACTCCTGCCGGTTTATTTACAACTATTATATCATTATCATAATAAATAATATCTACTGGATATTTTTCTGGAAGGATTTTATCTTCTGCAAATCTATATAATAGATATTCTTCTTTTATAAGGATTTCATCACCATCTTTAAGGATATAAGAAGGTTCCACCTGGCTATTTTCTACAAGTATCAGTCCGCTTTTCAAAAGTAGTTTAATTTTCTCTCTTGAAATTTTGAGGTTGTTTTTTAGATATCTATCAATCCGTTCTTTAACTTTTTCTCTGTATATTATTTTTCTGTCCACAAATAGTTTATTACTTTTCTATTTCTTATTTTAAGGATTTCAACTACTTATTGGATTAACAACTAAGTTTGTTTAGTTTTGACTTTTTGCTTTCTTAATTATATCGTTGGCTATGAAGTTTCTCTGCATCTGGTTGGTTCCTTCATATATCTGTGTTATCTTTGCATCACGGAACATCTTTTCTACAGGATATTCCTTCATATATCCATAGCCACCAAATATCTGTATGGCATCCGTTGTTACCTTCATTGCTACATCAGAAGCAAAGAGTTTACACATTGCTGAATATCCTGAAAAGTCCTTTCCTCCTGCGTCAATGGTTCTTGCTGTCTGATAGATTAATGCCCTTGCTGCTTCTATCTGTGTTGCCATATCAGCAAGGATATGCTGAACTGCCTGGAAAGAAATTATTGGCTGGCCGAATTGTTTCCTCTGTCTGGCATACTCAACCGCTGCTTCAAAAGCTCCCTGTGCTATTCCGAGTGCCTGGGCGGCAACTCCTGGTCTGCTTGCGTCAAAATTTTTGAGAGTGATAATAAATCCCATACCTTCTTTACCAAGTAAATTTTCAGCAGGGACCTTACAATTTTCAAAGACAAGTTCTCTGGTAGCGGATGCTCTTATACCCAGTTTGTTTTCTTTTTTCCCAAAGCCAAAACCTTCCATTCCCTTTTCAACTATAAAAGCACTTAGCCCGCGTGGTCCTTTTGTCTTATCAGTTGCTACAATTACAACATAGGTTTCTGCTTCTCCACCATTGGTAATCCACTGTTTTGTGCCGTTCAGTATATAATAATTACCTTCTTTTTTCGCTGTTGTTGTTAAGGTAGTTATATCACTGCCTGCACCTGATTCAGTAACACCAAAAGCAGCAATCTTTTCCCCTTTTGCAATAGGCGGAAGGTACTTTTTTTTCTGCTGTTCATTACCGAAAAGGAGTATTGGAAAAGTTCCAAGAGCAGTTCCTGCATAGGCAAGTGCAATTCCACCACATATTCTGCTTAACTCTTCTATTGCAAGGCATAGTTCAAAAACACCGAATCCCATCCCGCCATATTCTTCAGGAATATAAACACCAAACAGGTCTGCTTCTGCAAGTGCTTTAACAACATCCCATGGGAATTGTTCTTTTTCATCATACTCAGCCCTAACAGGCAGTATCTTTTCTTCGGCTATCCTTCTTGCAAGTTCTTTTATCATCTTCTGTTCTTCTGTAAGGAAATAGTCCATTTATCCTGCCTCCTTATCCATTAAATTTCTTAAGGACCAGCGTTATGTTATGTCCACCGAACCCGAACGAGTTAGATATTGCTATGTTTACATTCTTTTCAATAGATTTGTTAGGTACATAGTTCAAGTCACATTCAGGGTCAGGAAATTCATAATTTATTGTTGGGGGAATAATTCCTTCTTTTATTGTCAGAACTGTTGCAACAAATTCTACAGCGCCTGAGGCACCTAAAAGATGGCCTATCATTGACTTTATTGAACTCACAGGTATTTCATAAGCCCTTTTTTCAAAAAGTTTTTTTATTGCAGATGTTTCACTTTTATCATTTAGTGGGGTTGATGTTCCATGTGCATTGATATAGTCAACCTCTTCCGGTTTTACTTCTGCATTTTCCAGTGCATACTTCATAGAAAGAAAGGCACCTTTTCCTTCAGGGTCAGGGGCGGTGATATGATATGCATCACAACTCATACCTGCACCAATAAATTCAGCATAGATTTTAGGTGCATTTCTGGCAATGGCATGTTCTAATGTTTCTAAAACAACAATACCTGCCCCTTCTCCCATTACAAATCCATCTCTTTCTTTATCAAAGGGCCTGGATGCTTTTTCTGGTATATCATTACGGTTGGATAATGCCTTCATAGAACAGAAACCTGCAAGTCCTAATGGAGTAATTGCTGATTCTGTTCCTCCTGCAATTACGATGTCCGTAACTCCATTTTTTAAAAGATTAAGTGCAACTCCTAATGCATGGGCACCGGACGCACAGGCACTAACAGTGGCGAAATTAACTCCTTTTAATCCAAAATGTATCGCAACCTGACCTGCTGCTATATCAGGAATAAGCATAGGAATAAGGAAAGGCGAGACCCTTGAAGGTCCATTTTTCAATAAAACCTCTTCCTGTTCTTCTATTACTTTAAGACCTCCTATACCCGCTCCTATAACTACCCCTGCTCGCTCCTTTTCTTCTTCGGAAAAAACAATTCCACTGTCCTGTATTGCCTCAATAGTTGCTTTGAGTGCAAACTGGACAAATTTGTCCATCCTGCGCAGGTTTTTGGGATGAAATCCATCAAGGGTAAAATCTTTGACTTCAGCACCTATTTTTGTGGGATAATCTGCTGTGTCAAATCCTTTTATCAACTCTATTCCACTTTTTCCTGCCTTAAGATTTTCCCACGATGTTGTTACATCATTTCCCAGAGGGGTAACCAGTCCTATTCCTGTTACAACAACTCTTTTCATTTTTTATTTTTCTCTATATAGTCAACAGCGTCCTTAACTGTTCTTATCTTTTCCGCATCTTCATCAGGTATGTCTATACCAAATTTTTCTTCTAATTCCATAACGAGTTCTACTGTATCAAGTGAGTCAGCCCCAAGGTCATCAATGAAAGATGCGCCTTCAGTAATTGCACTAGTACTCACACCTAATTTCTCCGAGATAATTAACTTTACCTTATCAAAAATCTCACTTCTCTCCATCTTTCCTCCCCTGAAAGCATAGTGCAACATTGCACCAGCAGTTAATTAGTTTTTTTATCTTTTTACCCTTTTGCTCCTTGTTCTTAGGGGGCGTTTACCATCCTC
>DAONKS010000097.1:0-3753 GCA_035406305.1 bacterium
TACTGCAATACTTTTATTTGAAAGGACACTTCCGTTTATACTTCCACCATTTACTGTGATATCTTTGTCGCACATTACATTACCCTTTATGGTATTATTTAAAGTCAGGGGTGCTCCTTTTACAACAAGATTTCCATCTATTTCTACCCCATTTGCAATAGAAATAGATGTTGTTTCAAAAGCAAAGTCATTGCTGCTGGTAGTGGTGGTTATATTCTTGTTTATTGTAATACTTCCTGTTGACTTGAAATACCTTGTGATAGTAACACTGCCTGCATTACTTGGAACAATCACATTTGCATTGACCTGTGTTGTACTACTGCTATAAAAAAAGGTTTCAGGAGATGTGTTGTCATTATTTCTGCCGAAATAGTAGGTACCGCCATTCCAGTAAACCCCATCATTTATAGTATTCACATCAACCCCGCCAGGATAACTGGCATTGTAAACGTATCCTGTGTCAGAGTAAATATTATCAAAGAAAGGAGCAGCTGGTAGAGAAAAACTATAAATGTGAGTTTCAAAGTGTACCAAATCCGAAAGGTTAATCGTTGTTTCTACAAATGTTGCTTGAGAAAGTGATGCAGGTTTATTATTAATTGTCTCAGCAGTTATATTTCCTTTAACCTGTATACCTGTCGGAGAAGCGGGAAATGATACTGTATTTGCATATATTGTATGTTTATTAAATGCTTCAGGGATACCGCTGGTCTCTGCGTTAAGATTATCTCCGAGTTTTGCATACCCTTTAAGATAAACGGATACCTGTGCAGTTCTTCCCCTGTAAGAACCCTGAGATACTATCTTTGTCTCACAGGAAGAATCTAAACTTAAGGTTGCTTTTGCCCCTGAAGGAAAACCAGTAAGTATTATATCCTCTGATGGGGTGTTAAAAGCCGGATACTGCCCTGTATTATACTGACTATAATTCATACGATATAGCACTTCTTGTACCCCTGCGATTGCTATCTGTAGGGCTGTATTTTTGTCTTTGTAAAAGTGGGCCCTTCTTATTGCGGTGGTGGAGGATATAACTACAGCAAGGATAAGGGAGGCAAATATAATTATCATCACAAGAACCATTATCATTGCCACGCCATCTTTTCTCTTCCTTTTGCTTTTCATCCTCCCTCCATACTATTTTACCACAATAAGCACTCTTTAGGCAATACAAGACCAATAGTGTACTATCATTCTTCACAGAAAGACCATCTCTTCAAGACGGATACCACCCTCGCCTGGAATATATATCCCCGGCTCTATAGTAAAAACACACCCCTCTTTGAGCTTATCCTTACTCCCCGGCGCTATCATAGGCAACTCATGGACATCTATACCCACACCGTGCCCGAGCCCATGGATAAAATACCTTTCAAGGCATTTCTTTTTAAGGAACTTCACTGCATAATTGTGGAGCGCTCTCCCTGTCATTCCTATTTTCACAAAATCCATTAAACTATTCTGAACATCCTTAAGTATCTTAAAATATTCCATAAACTTTTTATCAGGGCTATCTCCGGGGAAAAGTGTCACTGTGAGGTCACTTTTGTATCCATTTAAGTCAACCCCCGCATCTATTATCAGTGGTTTGCCCTTCTCTACTCCTTTTTTTCTATTCTTATGGTGGGGGTATGATGAATGAACACCTGATGCAATAATGGGTTCAAACGCCTCTCGCCTGCCACCATACTTTCTGATAAGGTAATGAACCCTGCCAGCAATAACTGTCTCTTCCATTCCTATCTTTATTTCCTTTTCAATGTCCCTGAATACCTTCCTGTTAATCTCCAGTGCCTTTTTTATAAGTTGTATCTCTTCCTTTTCTTTAATCATCCTCATCTGCTTTATAAAGTCAGGGAGTGGAACAAGTTTTATATTATCTTTTGAAAAGGCGTTCCAGGTAGAAAAGGAAAACTCTGCTTCTATAAGTCCTGTTTTTTTATATCTCTTCAAAAACTTTTTGAACTTATCTTTTTTGTACTTGATAATATGTATCTTTACAGGAGAAAGGTCAACAACCTCCTGATGGTAAAGGAGCGGAGCAAAAAGATGTATGGATGTGGTATCCACAACTAAAATTCCTTCTATTTCAAGCAGTCCTGTAAGATAGAAGATATTGGATGGGTTTTTAATAAGAAGTGCTGGCAGTTTTCTCTTATCTATAAACTCCCTCACCTTCTCTATTCTTCCCTGATAATTCATCTGAGTTAAAAGTTCGTTGACAAAAAAACTACGAACACTTAACTATGAACTCCCCTCACCTTAATCCTCTCCCAGACGGTGAGAGGAAAAAGAAAGTGAACCCTCGCCCCTAAGGGGAGAGAGGAAAGGGTGATGGGACTTTTCTTTCTACTTTCAACCTGTTAATCTACTATGCCCCTTCTATTCATACAAATAATGCAACAGCGCCTTCTGGCAATGTAAACGGTTCTCTGCCTGCTGGTATACAATAGAATTTTCGCTGTCTATTACGTCATCGGTTACTTCCCAGCCCCTGTGTGCAGGTAGACAGTGCATAAAAAGAAAATCATCCTTTGCCCCTTCAAGTAGTTTTCTGTTCACCTGATATTTCTGGAATATCTGTCTTCTCAACTCTGCCTCTTTTTCATCTCCCATACTCACCCAGGTATCAGTGTATATCACATCTGCTTCAGAAATAAACTTCAGCGGGTCTTCATCAATCCTCACCAGTTCCTTATTTTTAACAAGGGAAAGAATCTTCTTTGATGGCTGGTAACCCTCAGGGGTAGCAACCATAATATCAACCCCGAGTATATCCGCTCCAATTATAAGAGAATTACAGACATTATTACCATCACCTATATAGAGAATTTTTATTCCATTAAGTGTCCCCTTTTTCTCATATATGGTGAAGTAGTCAGTAATCGCCTGACAGGGATGTAAAAAGTTGGTAAGTGCATTTATCACAGGAGAAGTAAACCACCTCGCATATTCTTCAACCTCTTCCTGTTTGTATGTCCTTATCACAAGACCGTCAAGGTATCTTGAAAGAACAGATGCAGTGTCTTTGATGGTCTCTCCTCTTGATATCTGTATAGTATCACCTGAGAGATAAAGTGACCTTCCACCCATCTCCTCTACTGCCAGTTCAAAAGAAACCCGTGTTCTTGTTGATGGCTTATTAAAGATAAGTCCTATTGTCTTGTTTTTAAGTATAGAAGCATATTCTCTCTTTTTACGGGATGCCTTATACTTTTTAGTAAGGTCAAATATCTTATAAATATCCTCTCCTGTCAGTTCTGTCCCTGTCAGAAAATCCTTCTTCATTTCTTTACCCCCAGGCACCTGTCAAGTATCTCTATCCCTTCGTCTATCTCATCCTCATTCACTGTTATGGCAGGCATAATCCTTATTACATTTCCCTGAGTACAGTTTATAAGAAGCCCATTTTCAGCCGATGAAGAAACAAGCCAGGAACCTTCACCATCCATCTCCATCGCCCGCATAAGTCCCAGACCCTTTATTTTCCTGATGGCAGGATGTTTTTCTTTAAGATAAACAAGTTTCTGATAGAGATACTCTCCCATCTTATTCACATTATCCAGAAGTTTTTCTTTCTCAATGGTATCTATCACAGCAAGACAACTTGCACAGGCAAGCGGTCCTCCACCAAAGGTGGAAGCATGAGTACCTGGAACCATAAGGTCTGCTATCTCTTTTTTGGCGAGCATTGCACCCACAGGAAATCCGCCACCCATCGTCTTTGCCAGTGTCATAATGTCAGGGACTACA
>DAONKS010000098.1:0-1858 GCA_035406305.1 bacterium
TCAGAAACCGCCTGAATAACCTTAAGACCTTCTCTGATTATCTCATGACCTATTCCATCTCCTGGAATTACTGCGACTTTATATACCTTGCCTTTACCCATTTCATCAGCCCTCCGTTTCTTATAATCTCCTGTAAAAATTCAGGATATCTGTTAAATTCATATGTTTTCCCTTTTGAATTGTTCTTTATGGTACCTTCTTCAAAATCAATCTCTAATTCATCACCTTCTTCAATTTCATCTGCTTCCGGTAGTTCAATCACAGGAAGTCCTATATTGATGGAGTTACGGAGAAATATCCTCGCAAAACTTTTTGCAACGACTGCTGATATACCGCATCCCTTAATAGAAACAGGTGCGTGTTCTCTGCTTGAACCGCAGCCAAAATTTCCTCCTGCAACGATGATGTCTCCCTTCTTTATCTTTTTTGAGAAATCAGGCATTATTGTTTCCATACAGTGTGAAGCGAGTTGTTTCTCATCGGTTGTATTAAGATACCTTGCCGCAATAATGTCATCAGTGTTTATATTATCTCCAAATTTCCACACATTCCCTTTTACTTTCATACCTGCTCCTTTTCATACTTCATCGGGATGGCAGATTTTCCCTTTTATCGCACTGGCAGCAGCCACTTCAGGATTTGAAAGATATACATAACTTTCAGGATGTCCCATTCTTCCAATAAAATTTCTATTGGTTGTAGCAATTGCTACTTCTCCTTTTCCAATTACACCCATATGTCCGCCTAAACAGGGTCCACAGGTCGGAGGACTTATAACACATCCCGCAGTAAGGAATACATCTATCAATCCTTCTTTAAGTGCCTGCTGATATATCCTCTGTGTTGCAGGTATTATAATGCATCTTACCTCAGGATGTATTGTATGTCCGTTCATTATGGATGCAGCCCTTCTTAAATCAGAGATTCTTCCGTTGGTACAGGAACCTATTACCACCTGGTCAATTTTTACATCAGCATATTCATCAACATTTTTTGAATTGGAAGGCAGATGTGGTGCAGAGACCTGTGGCATAATATCAGAAACATCTATTTCTATCACTTCTTCATAGTAGGCATCTTCATCACTCCTTATCAAAGATTCAAAGGAAACTCCAACCTCTTCAAGATACATAGCAGTTATGTCATCTGGTTCTATTATTCCGTTTTTTGCGCCTGCTTCTATTGCCATATTACATATTGTGAATCTATCGTCCATAGGGAGATTTCTTATTGTCTCACCTGTAAACTCCATTGACCTGTAATTTGCTCCATCAACACCTATTTTGCCGATTGTATAGAGAATAAGGTCTTTTCCACCAACATATTTATTCCGTTTGCCTTTATAAACAAACTTAATGGAAGCAGGAACTTTTATCCATACCTTACCTGTTATCATTGCTGATGCAATGTCCGTGCTTCCCATACCTGTTGAGAATGCTCCAACTGCTCCATATGTGCAGGTATGACTGTCAGCCCCTACAATAAAATCACCGGGTCTGGTAAGCCCTTCTTCAGGTAAAAGTGCGTGTTCAATGCCAACTTTTCCTATCTCATAAAATCTTACTTTATATTTTCTTGCAAACTCTCTCAATCTCTTTACAAGTTCTGCACTCTGTATATCTTTACAGGGTGTGAAGTGGTCAGGAACAAAAACAATTTTTTCAGGGTCAAAGACCTCTTTAGCCCCCGCCTTTTCAAATTCCTCTATAGCCAGAGGAGCTGTTATGTCATTGGCTAAAACAAGGTCAACACTTGCTTCAACAAACTCCCCAGGAATAACACTTTCTTTGCCTGAATGTCTCGCTATGATTTTTTCTGTAATGGTCATTTTGACAATCTTTCCCTATGCACCTTTATA
>DAONKS010000098.1:1958-3741 GCA_035406305.1 bacterium
AATATAATATCTACATCTGTTATTTCTTTTTTTCTATCAGCCAGTTGTTTGAATTTCTCAAAGACCTTCTCCAGTTGCTCATCATTCAATTGAAAGCCCAGTGTTTCAAGCCGTGCTTTGAGCGCATGCCTTCCTGAGTGTTTTCCCAGCACAAGTTCACTTGCAGGGACACCTATCATTTCAGGGTTCATAATCTCGTATGTGGAGCGATT
Source organism: bacterium (assembly GCA_035406305.1). Lineage (GTDB taxonomy): Bacteria > Ratteibacteria > UBA8468 > B48-G9 > JAFGKM01 > JAAYXZ01. The sequence continues at coordinate 2,171 of DAONKS010000098.1, forward strand.
TTTAAGTATGCCATCCTGATGTATCCCCGATTCGTGGCGAAATGCGTTTTCTCCTACTATTGCCTTGTTTGGTTGTACAGGAATTCCTGTGAGTGTAGATACCATCCTGCTTGTTCTGAACAGTTCCTTTGTTTCTATATTTGTGTTGAGTTTATAAAAATCCCTTCTTACAAGAAGGTTCATAGCAATCTCTTCTAAAGATGCACTTCCAGCCCTTTCTCCTATCCCATTTATTGTGCACTCCACCTGTCTTGCTCCGTTTAGTACAGCAATAAGAGAGTTTGCCACTGCCAGCCCAAGGTCGTTGTGACAGTGGACGCTGATTACAACATCAGAAGGCAGGTTTTCCCTTAAAAATTTTATAAGTGCTCCATATTCTGGAGGAGTTGCATATCCAACAGTATCAGGGATATTAACTGTCTTTGCGCCTTCTGCTATTACTGCTTTCAAAACCTCAAGCAAAAAATCCGGCTCTGTTCTTGTTGCGTCTTCAGGTGAAAATTCAATATCGTCAATATATTTTTTTGCAAAGGATGTTTTTTCAACTGCAATTTTTATTATCTCTTCCTTCGCTTTCTGCAGTTTATATTTTCTGTGTATCTCTGAAGTGGCGAGAAATATGTGAAGACGGGGTTTTTCTGCCCTTTCAAGAGACCTTAATGCAACCTCAATATCCGCATCTTTGCACCGTGCAAGGGCGCAGATAATGGGGTTTTTTACCCTTTCACCTATGGCAGCGACTGCCTTTGCGTCATCTTCTGATGCGATGGGAAATCCTGCTTCTATCACATCCACACCCAGCCGTTCAAGTTGCTCTGCAATTCTGATCTTTTCATCACTTGTTAAACTTGCGCCCGGGGATTGCTCGCCATCCCTTAAAGTTGTATCAAAAATAATAACCCTCTCCATAACCACTCCTTATTGTTTTTATAATACCACAAAAATGCATTTTTACAAAATTTCTGTTTTTCCCCAACCATATTTAGTTCAATAGAACAATAGTTCCATAGAGTGTAGTAGTGCCGTTATAGTAAATTCTTTTTTGATATTTTTAATATTTGCTTTGCTCTCGCACTATTGCTCTTCTGCCTTATTGTTGAAATCAATTTCAAAAAACTTGACAAAATTTTATATATATGTATAATATATGCAGAAAAAGAGATTGAAATCAATTACAAAAATGGTAACGATACACGATATAGCCAGAAAAGCAGGGGTATCAGCGGCAACAATTTTAAGGGTTTTAAATAATGGACCCGTTAGCAGTTCCACAAAAGAAAAGATTTTAAAAATTATAGAGAGAGAAAATTTTATACCTGATAGTAGAGCGGTTTATCTTAAAAAATTAAAGACAAAGAAGGTAGGTCTTATCATCCCGGATATTCTCAATCCAATCTATTCACTCACAGTTAAGGTTATCCACGACTATTCAAAGGAGAATGGCTATCACTTAATTTTGGGAAATTCTTATGGAGAGATAGAGGAAGAAAAAGATATCTTACAGATGTTTGAAAGAGAAAGGGTTGCAGGAGTGATTGTTGGCACCTGTGAAGGGGAAGATGATAGTTTAT
>DAONKS010000099.1:0-1247 GCA_035406305.1 bacterium
TTCAATCCTTATTCAGAACCACTTGATATCGGTAACTGGAAGATAAAAGGAGTGGTGACCCTTTTTTCCGGTTTCTGGAATGAGGTCTATGATGAGTCCGGAAGCATACTTGATGACATAACAGAGGGAGAAACAGATATAGCCCCTGAAAGGGTAAAAAGCATTTTAGAAAAGGTGGTGTCTGCTTCTATAGTTATACCAGCAGGGACAAAGATACCACCGCGTTCTTACTATACCATAGGAGATTTGATGAGTATTGTTATAGTGATTATCCCCGCTGAACCCCCGGTTATCTTTCCTCTCTTTGTTCCTATCAGGGAACCTGAGGGCTGTCAGTATTATGAACCGATACTGGCTGTAAATCCTGGTTCCTTAAGTTTTATTGATGATATACTTGAAAAAATACCTCTCTTTGCTAATTCAGGACTGGACTTCACTATGCGTCTTTATGACAGCAAGGATAACCTTATAGAACATACTGAATATATAGCAGATACTCCATTTACAACTGTTGGTAAGAACGACCCCAGGATGTCTGGTATATTTGACTGGTTTATAGGAAAGGCGACTCCAGGGAAGCATAATATAACATTCCAGCCCTGGATTGGAGGTGAATTCGGAACAATAGATTGGCTGTTGAACTGGCCCACCTCTTTCATTGTGAAAAACGGGAAGTTTAATTCTGTTGCAGAACTTTCTTTCATACACAAGAGGGAACACTGGAAGACACTTGACTTCTGGAAACAGGGTACAGATAGAAAAGTTATTGACCACTTTACAGCCGTGGAAAACCCTGAAGAACCAACATATGGCAGATTGAATATTAATACTTCCTCAGAAACAGTTTTGTGCTGTCTGCCCCTTATTGACAGAAATGTTGCGGGGACAATAATAGATGCCAGACCGTATAAGGACATATCAGAGGTACTCGGGGTATATGGTAAGGGGTCTTCGTCACAGGAAGTTCTGAGTAAAGAGATGACAAAGTATGGTTTTAATTTCAGGGACAATACAATGGACTTTTTTATAGATGAAGAAAAGGAGAAGGAACTTATCTTTTCAAGGATAATAGACCTGATAACTGTAAGAAGCAACGTGTTTAAAATTATAACATCTGGACAAAAAGTGCAGGATGTAAATAATAATGGTAAAATAGAAGAGGAAGAAATTGTTTCAGAAAAAAGGGTTATCCTGTGGTATGACAGAAGAAAGAAAAAGATAATATACAGGAGAGAGATACAGTAATT
>DAONKS010000099.1:1347-3732 GCA_035406305.1 bacterium
ATTATCTTTGCCGGACTTATATACTTCATTTTATTTTTTAAGAACAGAAATGTGGTTGCAGTTGTTAATGGCTATCCAATTACTATAAAGGATATACTTGTTGAGGTTGAGACATCTCCATCAGTATATAAGGAAACACTGGAGGTAGACCCCAGAAGTGTTGTTGAGACATATATAAACCAGATACTTCTCTTCCAGGAAGCAAAAAGATATGAGAGAAGATTGAAAAGGAATGTGGACGATATGATGAAAAACTATTATATAAAGATGCTGACAAAGGAGTATGTGGATAAAATTCTAACTGAAAGGATAAAGGTTACGGATGAAGAGATAGCAGAGTACTACAATACCCACCTTGAAGAGTTTCTTATACCGGAGAAGGTAAGGTTATTTGAGATAGTACTACCCACGCAGGAGAAAGCCGAATCTGTAAGGCGACGGCTCTCTCTGGGGGAATCTTTTGAGTTGATAGCAATGAATGAGTCCATATCGGCAAGCAGGGAAAAAGCAGGAGACCTTGGATGGATTGATGTAAGAAAACTTGAGCCTGAAATAGCAGCACTTGTGTCAAGGATGACACCAGGAGATATACTTGCAAACATTATAAAAACAGAGGCAGGGTATCATATCATCAAACTTGCAGGTAAGACAGAAAGTAGAATGCTTACACTACAGGAGGCATCTCCGCAGATAAAGGAGATGCTGGTTTCCTTTAAGAAAAAAGGCGAGGTTGATGTTCTGATGTCTAAACTTAAGGAAAAAGGAAGAATAAAGATTTATTTGGAAAAGATGGAAAGATTGAAGTCACAATAAAAGAGAGGGGACAATGAAAAAAATAATTATCTGTACAATACTTATCTGTGTAATATCGGGACTTTACTGCGAGAACGCATCAGTGGTGATGGTGGGAAACAAGGTTGTCCTTGAAAGCGATGTTCGTACCAGGATGAAGGAAGAGAATAAGAACTACGAGGAAGCACTGAGGGATATTGTGATAGAAAAGATGCTTCTGTTTCAGGCAGAGAAGGAAGGGATTGAAGTATCTTCCGATGAACTCACCCTTGAAATAGAACGTATTAAGAAAAGGTTTCCCGATGAGGCAACTTTTTATAAAGCACTGGAGAAGGACAATATACCTTACAGTGTATTCGTAAAGACAGTTGAGGATAAGGTAAAGGTCAGAAACATTATAAAAAAGAATGTGGTTGATAAGATAGAGATAACTACTCCTGAGATAGCAGCGAAGATGAGAGAATTAAAGGAAAAAGGTAACTATTACTATCGCTTCCGCCCGAAGTGGTTTGACAGTGAGTCATCAGCACAGGAATTTATAAAAGGATTTGATAGCACAAAGGAATCAGCGATGGGAGAAGAAACAACTCTTTCAAAGGAAGAGATTATGCCGGAGGTTTTATCTGAGATTGAGAAACTTGCTCCAGGAAAACTCAGCGGTCCGGTTAAAATAGGGAATAGATATCTTGTGCTTCTTCTTAAAGATATAAGGCGTGAAGAAGTCAGTTCCTATCAGCAGTTATACCTCAAAGCCAGAAGTATCCTCCAGAATATGAAATTTGAGGAGAAATTTAATGGGTATCTTAAAGAACTGCAGAGTAAGATACCTGTCTTTTACTGCGATTAAGCATAGAATGTTCTGGTTCTGTTAATAAGATGAAGGAAAAAGTAATAGGCATATCTATTGGGGACCCTGCAGGTATAGGTCCTGAGGTCCTTCTGAAAGGGCTTCGTTCTGTTCAGAAAGTTGCAGGAGTAATACCCCTTGTAATAGGTGATATCCCAGTTGTTGAAGAAAATTTTGTTTATGACAGGTTCCCTCTTAATATCGTAAAAGAAAAGAAGGATATAAAAAGTGGTTATCTTAATATTTACAATACAGGGGTCGTAAAGAATAGAAGATTCCCGAAAGGCAGAGATTCAGTTTTATGTGGCAGGGCATCCTTTCTTTATGTAGAAAAGGCCATTCAACTCTGGAAAGAAGGGGAGATAGACGGGCTTGTTACACTTCCCATTTCAAAGAAGGCATGGCATCTTGCAGGGTTCAGATACTCAGGACATACGGAACTGTTTGCGAAAAGGTTAGGGTGTAAAAGGTATGCAATGGTAATGGTAGCAGGAGATGTGCGGGTTCTTCTTGTTACAACCCATATACCATTGAAGGATGTAAGTAAAAAAATTTCCATACCGTTTCTTGTTGAAAAAATTACAACCGGCTATGATTTTTTGAAAACACTGGGATTAAAAAAACATATTATAGGCGTCTCCGCACTCAATCCTCACAGTGGAGAGGGAGGCATACTTGGCAGTGAAGAAAGGGAAATAATAATTCCTGCGATAAGGATACTGAAAAAAAGAGGAATAGATTGTGAA
>DAONKS010000100.1:0-2042 GCA_035406305.1 bacterium
ATATGTATAACCGATGATGGCAGGATAAAAAATCACTCAGCAGGACATATCTCTTCCGGAGAGGCAGCAATTCTTATAGAGGAGGCAAATAGAATACTTGGTAATGAAAAGATTCTTTTTTATCCCGGTGTAAGTTACAGACACCTGCTTGTATTGAAAGGCGATTATTCATCAGGGATAGAGTGTTTCCCTCCCCATGACTATGTAGATCATTTTTATAAAGAGTTGTTGCCAAAGCCGGTAAGCAAAGAAGCATTCAAAACTGCTGAACTTTTAAATAAAATTATAGAAGAATCCCGACAGTTTCTTGGTATGCATCCTGTTAACATAAAGAGAAAAAAGGAAGGTAAGGATATGGCTAATATGCTATGGCCCTGGTCACCGGGCAGAAAACCCAGTATGAAAACATTTTTTGAGAGGTTTGATGTTAGAGGCGCTGTAATCTCTGCTGTTGACCTTATAAAAGGAATAGGTATATACTGCGGATTTGATGTTATAGAGGTGAAAGGTGCTACAGGTCTTTACAACACAAACTATGAAGGTAAGGCAGATGCCTGTGTAAATGCCTTGAAAAATTATGACCTTGTTTATGTTCACGTTGAAGCAACAGATGAGGCAAGCCATGAAGGTAATATTGAACTAAAGGTTAGATGTATAGAGGATTTTGACAGGCGGCTTGTAGGTAATATACTTCCGCGGATAGATATGAAAAAAACTACCATTGCCTTACTTCCCGACCACTATACCCCTGTAGATAAAGGTGCGCATTCTTCTGAACCGGTTCCTTTTCTCATATACAACCCGTTTATGTCTCCTGACAGTGTAAAAAAATTTGATGAAGTGTCCTGTTCTTCGGGTATCTATGGGCTATGCGAAGGAGAAACGCTCATAAATTACATTCTTGGAAGAGGAAAGTAATGGCAAAAAAAGTGTATATCCGTATTCCGGCAAGTATCGGGAATATGGGAAGTGGATTTGACTGTGCCGGCCTGAGTTTAAAACTGTATAATGAATTTACTGTTGAAAGAGCAAAAGCAACAGAGATAGAGTTTTCAGAACCACCTGACGAAGCGTCTCCGGAACAGGTGCTTTCTCTGTTCTTGAAGGCATTTAATATTACGATGAAAATCTCCGGCGAAAAATCATTTCCTGTAAAGATAAGAATGGATAATAATATACCATTCAAAAGGGGATTTGGAAGCAGTGCCACTGTAATTCTTGCAGGTGTTATATCAGCACTTTTACTTACAGACAGAAGCATCAGGAAAGAAGATATCCTTAAAATATCCCTTCCTGTTGAAGGACATATTGATAACCTTGCTGCTTCTCTTTATGGTGGCTTTGCTATTGGCAGTGCTGATACTGTAAAAGTGGTTTCCATACAACCACCTGAAAAACTTATAGTGATTGCATTTATTCCTGCAGAAGGGCTTTCTACAAAACTTGCCAGGGAAGTTCTTCATTCGGAGGTTTCTGTTTCTGATGCTGTTTATAACCTTTCCAGTACAGGTTTTTTATGCGCAGCATTTTTCTTAAAAAGATTAGAATTGCTGAAATTTGGACTTGGCGACAAACTACACCAACCATACAGGGCAGCACTTATCCCGCATTTAAAGACACTTCTGGTGTATAGAAAACCCGCTTCAGTTATCGGTGGTTGTTTGAGTGGGGCAGGACCTTCTGTTGTATTCTTTGCCGAAAGTAAAAATTCAAAAAGAGCACTTTTAGAAGTAAAAAACATAGTGAGGGAAGAAAAATTGAAAGGGGATGTATTTCTATTTTATCCTGGTGGCAAAACATCTTGGAAAGTTGTAAAATAAAAGAGTATAATAACAAGAGAGCTTTACCTGTTACTTTTTAGTTTTGACTTTTTAGTTTTAACTTTTTACTTTTGACTTAATAGTTTTTACTTTTTAGTTATTACTTATTAGTTTTGACTTAATAGTTTTAACTTTTTAGTTTTGACTTATTACTTATTAGTTTTAACTTAATAGTTTTTACTTATTAGTTTTGACTTATTACTTATTAGTTTTAACTTAATA
>DAONKS010000100.1:2142-3647 GCA_035406305.1 bacterium
TTAATAGTTTTTACTTATTAGTTTTGACTTATTACTTATTAGTTTTAACTTAATAGTTTTTACTTATTAGTTTTGACTTATTACTTATTAGTTTTAACTTAATACTATGTACATCATAATCATTGGGTGTGGGAAAATAGGGTCCTATCTGGCAAATCTGTTACAGGACGAACATAATGTTGTTGTAGTAGACAGAGAGGAAAAGTCCTTCTCTAAATTAGGAGATAGTTTCAACGGTATCTATCTGAGCGGTGATGGCCTTGACCCCGATGTTTTAAAAGAAGCGGGCATAGAAAAGGCAGATGCTCTTGTTGTTACTACAAGCAATGACAATATCAATATCGTAGTGGCGCAAATTGCAAAAAAGATTTTTAATGTGCCAAAAGTTGTTGCAAGAGTGTCTGATGTAGGTAAGTCGGAGATATATAGAAATCTTGGTGTTGACCCTGTTAACAGCACTGCTATATTTGCTTCTTTTTTGAAAGAAAAGATACTCGGAAAAAACTTCACCAGCTATCTCTTTGAGAGTGAAAAACTGAATATCCTGGAGATTAAGAATACCGGGAGATACACAGGAAAATCTGTTGAGGATGTTAATATCCCGGGTGATTTTAAGATTATTGCAATAATAAGGGGAGATGAGCCGGTTATCCCGGACGAAAAGACAGTTATTGAAGATGATGATTTTATACTTGGAGTTGTAAGGGTATCCGCTTTAAGAAGAATAAGGAGGGCGCTTAAACTTCAATGAATGTGATCATAGTCGGTGGTGGTAATGTCGGGTGTAACCTTGCAGAAAGGTTAAGTGCAAGTAATTATGTTACACTTATAGAAAAAGACCCTGAGACAGGTAAACGTCTGGCAGGAAAGATGAATATCCTTGTCATACAGGGCGATGGATGTGATATAAACCTTCTTAAACAGGCAGGTATTACAAAAGCCGATGTGGTGGCTGCTGTTACAGGTAGCGATGTGGATAATCTTGTTGTATGCCAGATTGCAAAGGATATATTTCATGTGAAGCGAACCGTTGCTAAGGTAAACGACCCTAAAAATGAAAAAATTTTCTATCAACTTGGAGTTGATATAGCAATAGGAAGCACAGCAATAATAGCAAAAGTAATAGAGGATGAGGTAAGCTGGGAGGACTTTATAACCCTTTTTACATTCAAACGTGGAAATCTTTCAATAATAAGGATTGACCTGCCTGAAACATCACCTGTTATAAACCGTTCTGTGAATGAAATTGAACTTCCAGAAGATTCTGTTCTTGTGGCAATTATAAGAAATGGTGAAATAACGATACCAAGGGCAAATTCTATTTTGAAAGAAAAGGACGAAGTAATAGCAATTACAAAAGTAGAGAATGAATCCCTCCTTTTTAAAGCACTTATCGGAGAAGTGGGTGAGAAATGATGGGTAGATTGATAAAATACATAAGGATTATTGACAGATGGATTATTGGTATTGTTCTGGAGTTGATATATCCACTTATTACTTTTTCA
>DAONKS010000101.1:0-3635 GCA_035406305.1 bacterium
GTATGAGCCGTATATTAAACCTTTTTACGATGTCCCTGTATATGATGGAGTTAAATAGTGTTGAAAGGTATTCCTTATAGTCAATGTTTTTTATCAGCGGCTCAGGGTATCCCCCTGATTTTATATAGTCATATAGCTTTTCTTTTATCTCCTGCGTTGTAAGTTCCCTTTTTTCTAATTTTAAGAACTCAGGAAATGAAAACGGAAATATGGTAATGGATATATGCCTTCCTGTAAGGTGCGGTGAGAGTTCACTGCTTAAGAGTTTTGAATTACTTCCTGTGATAACAAGGTTATACCCCTGCCTCTGGAGCCGATTAATAAAAAGTTCCCACCTCGGAAGGTTCTGTATTTCGTCAAAGAGTATATATTGCGGGTTGTTATAGACAGAGTTTATAGCAGATATAATGGCGTCATAGTCCCTTATATCTATCAATTTTTCATCGTCAAAGTTGGCATAGCCGAAGTTTCCTGTATCTGAAAGAAGGTTAACCCCTAAAAATGACTTGCCTGCCCTTCTTGGTCCTGTAATAACCTTTATCAGATTATGAGAGAGCATATTTTTTAGCCGACCTAATGCATCCCTCTCTATAAATGGCTCATCCCTTCTTTTTTCCAGTTCTCTCTTCTGCATCAAAAGGATATCTCTTATCATTTTTGTCTCCTATCCATATCATAATGCACAAAAGCATAAATTTTCTTGCATTAAGGATAATACATAAACAGGTTTCTGTCAAAAAGTACTTTACAAAAGGTATTTAAAGGTATAGAATAAGAAAATTTTAATGGGGGGTGATAATGGAAAGAAATTACTTTATTGACTTAGAAAGGGTTCCGAAGGAACTGCGATGTGGTATAGAAGAATTGAAAGAAGAGCACCCTGTAACATTCAAAAGGAGAAAGGATACACCAGAGGTATCATTTTCAGTGGTGCCTGCTGAAAGAGAAGAAGGTTGTTTCCATATTATGCCTGGTGAAAGAGGAATCAATATCAGGTATGTCCGTGTGTCAGATGCCTTCAGGGCTCTGGGGTGTTTATTTGGACAGAGAGAAGGGTTCAAAAATACCTATACAGAAATAACAAACTTCAAGATGGTTGGGGTGATGCTTGAATCTTCCCGTAATGGGGTGCTGACTGTAGATAATGTCAAGGCGCTCCTGCGCCGATTCAGTTTGATGGGAATTAATACAGTGATGCTATATACAGAAGATACATATGAAGTGCCAGGAGAGCCATTTTTTGGATATTTAAGGGGTAGATATACGAGCGATGAGTTGAAGGAGATAGACAGTTATGCAGAACGTCTTGGCATAGAGATGATTGCCTGTATCCAAACATTAGCACATCTGTCACAGATATTGAAGTGGCCTGTTTATTCTAAAATAGCCGATACACAGGACATACTTCTGGTAGGGCAAGAGGAGACGTATCAACTTTTAGAGAAGATGATAAAGGCAGCAAGCAATCCTTATAGGTCAAAACGTATACACATCGGGATGGATGAGGCACATGGACTTGGAACAGGCCAGTATAAAAAACTATATGGAGAAAAAAGGACATTTGATATTATGAATAAGCATCTTAAAAGGGTCTGTGAAATATGCAGGAAGGCAGGACTGAGGCCAATGATATGGGATGATATGTATTTCCGTATTGGTTCTAAAACGAATGATTATTATGACCTGAATCTTCAGGTTCCTGAAGAGGTAATTAAGGATATTCCACAGGATGTAGATTTTGTCTACTGGGACTATTACCACTTAGACAGTGAGTTCTATTCTAAGTTTATTGATATCCACAAGAATATACTGGGAAAAGAGCCGATTGTTGCCCCTGGCGCATGGAACTGGGGACGTTTCTGGGCAGACCTTCCATATGCATATCTGACTATTGAGGCCTGTATGCGCAGTTGCAGAGAAAAGGGGATAAAGGAGGCATTTCTTACAACATGGGGTGATGATGGGATGGAAAATGATATATTCTCTGTGCTACCTGCGGTTCAGTTTTTTACTGAGATGGCTTATTCAGGCAAGGTGGAAAGAGAGACACTGAAAGCAAAGTTTGCGGGTAGTTGCGGGATAGATATAGAGGGTTATGAGATAGCAAGCAGGATGGATATTATCCCCTGTGAGAAGGATGGGAATAAGGTTGAAAAAGAAGATACGGCTTTTAATGCTGCTAAGTGGCTTTTATGGGATGACCCGCTTATTGGTCTATATGAACCTTTCAAGGGAGGTCGTTCCTTCAGAGAAAAATATGAAAGGTTGTCCATCCAATTAAAGAAAGAGATAAGGAAAGGTGATTTATCAGAGAGATTGCTCTTCCCTTATCATCTCAGTAAGGTAATTGCGATTAAGTGTGACATAAGAAAAAATCTGGTAGATGCCTATAAGAAAAATGACAGGAAGAAACTCAGGAAATTATTGAAAGAAGATGTAGAGGCATTAATAAAAGAGGTAAGGAAACTATGGAAGATACACAGGCAGATGTGGCTGGATACATATAAGCCCTTTGGTCTGGAGGTGATAGAGATAAGGTATGGTGGACTTATTACACGGCTGGAGAGCTTGAAGGACCGTCTGGAGGGATACATCAGTGGTGAAATTTCAAGTATTCCTGAGTTTGAGACACATCTTTTGAAATTCAGAGAGGGCTATTGGGCTGATATATACCGGAAGATAGTAACTCCAAGCAGCATATTCTGAAAAAGGCACAGAGTAGCAAGTAGGATGGTATCCGCAGGCTTTATCCTGCGCAGAGTAGAGAGGTAGCCGCACCCTTTAGGGTGCGATGAATAGAGAGTAGAAAAACAGTTTTAATTTTTGCCTTTTATATTTACGGGTTATTTACCTGCAGAGGACAAAGGAAATATCTTCTATAACTTTCTTTATAGATTTTTGAATATCAGTGGAGATATCTTCAGAAATACCTATCTTTTTTGGCTGTATCCCTATGACCTTACATCTTGCCCCTGTCTCTGTTTTTATATGACTTATAAGCAGTGGCAGGGAGAATGTGTGTGTGGATGTTGTAATTTCCTGAAGTTCATCACAGTCCATTATCTTTATCTCACCGGCGCTACCACCAAAGTCCACGGCATCTATAACAACAACTGTATCTGGACGGAACTTTTCAATAAGTCCGATATAGTTTTCTATTGCATTTCCAGCATCTATAATCCTGATATCCTTCCTTTTGATTGTCCTTGATAGTTTTTCAGCAATTAGAGAGCCAGCACCATCATCACCTTTCATCCGGTCACCCATACCAACAATAACCATCCTGCCTTTCCAGTCAATGGAGAGTGGTTCTATCTTTTCGGAGAGCCAGTTAAAGGCAAGGGAAGAGAGTTTTTCTGTCCATATATTAACCCCATCGCCTGTCTTTACTGAAAGGGGTATAAGTTGAGCAGACGAGATATCTTTTATGTATTTTTTGAATCTTTCAAGATTAAAGTCCGTATGGGGTAGAAGGTCTGTCTTGTTGAGGATACATATATTTGCCTTCTGGAACATTAACGGATACTTCAGTGGCTTATCTTCTCCTTCAGGCACACTTGAAATAATAACATTTAACGTTGTCCCTATCTCAAATTCAGCAGGACACACCAGGTTTCCTACATTTTCAACAAAAA
>DAONKS010000102.1:0-3574 GCA_035406305.1 bacterium
AAGATGTTTCAGAGACGAAGACCTGCGGGCTGACAGACAGCCAGAGTTCACGCAGATAGATATAGAGATGTCTTTTATAAATGAGGATGATATCATCTCCCTTACAGAAAGGATGTTAAAATATGCCATTGAGAAGACATTTAACATACAGGTAAAAATTCCTTTTCCCCATATATCTTATGATGAAGCAATCTCAAAATATGGGGTTGATACCCCTGACCTCAGAATTCCGATTGAGTATATAGATATAACTTCCATATTCCAGCAAACAGAAATAAAGATACTGAGAGATATTATTGAAAAAGGTGGAATAATCAAAGGATTTGTTATCAACGAAGGAGAAAAAATATCTCTAAAGGACATAGAAAATATTGATAGAGTGGTAAGAGAAGCAGGAGGTGGAGGACTGGGATGGATAAGATTAAAAGGGGATGATATACAGAGTCCGTTTAAAAAATTCCTGCTTCCTGAGGTAATACAGAAAATAAAAACTCTTATTTTATCCGAAAATTCTATTATTTTCTTCCTTGCAGGTGAACAGAAGAAGATAACCGAACTCCTGAATTTGATAAAAAAATATGTAACAGAAAAGATTTTCACGGATAAAACTGACGTATTCAAATTTATATGGGTGACAAACTTCCCTCTCTTTGAATATAACCAGGAAGAAAAAAGATTTCAGGCAGTACACCATCCTTTTACATCGCCCAGAGAAGAAGATATACCCATGTTTAAAACAGACCCTGGTGGAATGCGTTCAAGGGCATATGATATTGTATTAAACGGAATTGAAATTGGCGGAGGAAGCATAAGGATAAATAAAAGAGAGATTCAGGAAGAGGTGTTCAGGACAATAGGGCTGAAGGAAATAGATGTACAGGAAAGATTTGGATTTTTACTCAGGGCACTTGAATATGGGGCACCACCTCATGGTGGTATTGCGCTGGGATTAGACCGCCTCATTATGCTGCTGACAGGAGAATCAAGTATAAGAGAAACCATTGCCTTCCCAAAAACACAGAAAGGCACCTGCCCGTTAACAGACGCACCGGGGGATGTTGAGCAACAACTTCTAAAAGAAAACAGAATAAAGATTGACACAGAAAAACTGAAGTGATAATATAAAAAGGCAAAAGTTAAAAATATAAAAGGGGCGAATTATGAAGAAAAAAATAGTTATTGGTTGTATAGGGGTGATAGGTATCATTTTTCTTTCAGGGTGTGCAACAACAGGAAGTAAAAAAGAGAATAATAAAGAAATGGCAAAAAGCGACCTTGAACTGATTGACATAAAGATGAAGCAACTTCTTGCCATATCTGAGACAAGTTTAGAATTGAGCAGAAAAGCAGAAGAAGCATCTCAGGAAGCCCTTGAAAAAAGCCAGAGGGCGGAGTCAACAAGCGAGAAGGCATTAGAGGCATCCAATAAAGCAATAGAAGCATCCAACGAAGCCAAAAAATATGCAGAGGAGCAGTCACAAAAGGCAATAGACGCTTCAAACACTGCATCCAAAACAGCAATTGACTATGCAGACAGGGCTGCGGAAAGAGCAATTCAGGCTGCCAATGAAGCTGTTAAATCAGCCAACCTTGCAAGTGAAAAAGCGATAGCAATAGCAAATCAGACAATGGCAGAGGTAAACAGATTAAGAGCGACTATAAAGATGCAGGAAGAGGTAACACCTATACTTAAAGAAGAGCCACAGGTAACGGTAGAGCAGAAAACACATATTGTTAAACAGGGAGAAACACTTTCCACTATTGCCTTAAAATACTACAAGGATACTTCTAAATGGAAATTAATATATGATGCAAATAGAAATGTCCTTAAAAACCCTGATGTTATTACACCAGGAACAAAATTAGTCATTCCATAAAATGTCTCTTTTACGAGAAATTTATCTTACCAACGAAGAAGCCCAGATTATCTCCGGTATAAGAGATATTAATCTTGAATATATTGAAGAATTAATGGAGGTAGAAATCTTTGCAAGAGGAAATATCCTGAAAATAAAAGGGCCGGATAGAAATGTTGAACAAACAATTGAATTGCTGGAAAATCTGAAAAATCTTACCAGGCATAAAAAAAATCTAACCAGAAGTGATATTCTTAAGGTGTTTAAAGATTATTCTAAAGAGGATGAAGAAAAAGCCACCCCATCTATATCAAGAGAAGAATCTTCTGCTATACTTGTGGACTCCAGAAGAAAAACAATTGTACCCAGAAGTCCAGCACAGAAGAAATATATTATGGCAATAAGAAACTATGACCTTGTTATGGGAATAGGGCCTGCAGGTACTGGCAAGACATATCTTGCTGTTGCCTGCGGTATTGAAATGGTAAAACAGGGAAAATTCCAGAAGATTGTGCTTACCAGACCAGCACTTGAAGCAGGTGAAAGATTAGGGTTTCTCCCCGGAGACCTTGAAGAAAAGATAAAGCCATATCTTCAGCCTATATATGATTCAATCTATGATATTATGAGATACGAAGAAATAAGACGATGGACAGAAAGACGGATACTTGAAATCGTCCCCCTTGCATATATGAGGGGAAGAACTTTGAGTGATTCCTTTATCATACTTGATGAAGCACAGAATACAACACTGGAACAGATGAAGATGTTCCTTACACGTCTTGGTATAAACTCAAAGGCAGTAATCACAGGAGATATTACACAGATAGATACCCCTCTTTCTGCACAGACATCAGGGCTGGTGGAAATACAGAAAGTACTGCACGGAATATCAGGAATAAAATTTGTCTATTTTTCACACAGGGATGTTGTCAGACATTCCCTTGTAAAAAAGATAATAAATGCTTATAGCAGATATGAGAATAAAAAAATTAGTGGAATTCCGTCTAAAAAACCACCAGCGAAAAGTTAAAATTGACTGTACAAAAGTGATGTCAGCACTTGAAAAAAGCAGAATGCTTTTTCCTGCACCGCCTTCACACATAAATGTCACCCTTGTGAGTAATACAAAGATAAAAGAACTGAACAGAAAATTCCTGAATAAAAATACGTTGACAGATGTCCTTAGTTTTAAACTCTCACCCGATGAAGGAGAGATTATTATATCCGCTGAAATGGCAACAGAAAACGGAAAAAATTATGGTATTACCGTTGAATATGAGGTATTATATTTAATAATACATGGGTATCTTCACCTTAAAAATTACACTGACTATAAGGAAAGAGAGAGGGAAGAGATGTTTAAGATACAGGACAGGATATTCTATAAAGTAATAAAAAGTATAGAGAAAAAAGATGAGAGAAAATAATAAAAAACAGGATATCGTAGCAAGTTTCAACTCTGCATTAGAGGGTCTGCTTTATACATTGAAAAGAGAAAGAAATTTTAAGGTTCATACACTTTTTGCTTTCATAGTAATTCTTCTTGGACTTTTCTTCAAACTACCACTTACTGAATTTGTCCTTCTGCTCGTAGTTGTCTCTATTGTGCTCATAACAGAGCTTGTAAATACAGTGGTGGAAATCGTTGTGGATGTGTTCATATCAGAGTATCATTATGAGGCAAAGAAAGCCAAAGATATTTCTGCCGGCGCAGT
>DAONKS010000103.1:0-3541 GCA_035406305.1 bacterium
CAAGAACTCCCCTCGGGTTTGATTTCAGATGGGTATCATTCATCCTGAAACTTGCAATGAAGGTTATTCGTGCATTATGGGCTTCTTTTATAAGTAATGGAAGGTAGTCAATTCCCTTCTTATATAAACTGTATACCAGGTCATTTTTACGAGGAAAATGTTTAGAATCAAGGGTATCAAGTTTCTCAAGATAACTTTCTACCCTTTTTGCATTGTAAGAATATGCCTGCTGTTCTCCCACACACCAGCAAAGACAGTCAACATATGTGCCTTTCAAATAATCCACAGCAAGGACAACCCTGTCTTCTGTATGTGGTGGTGGAACATACCTCAGTGTATCACTGTCATCATTCAAAATTATCCTGAAATTTTTCTTCCTTTCCATCTCTTCCTCCTTTTTTAAATCTCTCTCAGTTCTACTCTTCTTTTTTCTTCTCTTGATATTATCCCTGCTATAATAACCTTTATTATTTCCACTGTCTCTTCATATGGATACGGATATTTCCTTTCATCAATAAATCTGATAAATGTCTCCATCTGTTTTTTAAACATATAAAATGTATGTGTATCCTTTATTGTATGGGTATTACCGGGTGTGATGATATCATATCCGGTAATTCTGGAGTTATAGATGTTTTCAATAACTGCCTTTCTATCATCATTGTACTCAATATAAACAACATTTATATTTTTATCCCCTGAATTGATAACACTCTTTATACCGGCTCCAAGAATTTTATACAGCCCTTCCATCGCATGCACTCCATACCTCTCCCATGACTTGTTCATTATACACCTTACAAACTCTATCTTTTCCTTATTTTTCTTTAAAAAGTCCTCTATATCCTTTGAGTATCTCATACTTGATGAAGAAAGCACAGGTTTCCCTTCTTTAAAGTATCTTACAAATTCATTTAAGTCCTCTCTATTATCTGTAAGTGGTTTATCTATAAAGACAGGGATATCTGCCTCAATAAATGGTCTTGCAAGTTTAAGATGTGTACTTCCTATGTCTGTTGTGATAACAACACCATCCACCTTACCTATCACATCCTCAGGGTCTTCCACAACCTCATTTATATATGTTGTCTCTGCCACATAGGTAGCATAGCTTTTATCCTCAGTCCACACATAACATACATACGCATCATCTATCCCGAAATTCTCCGGTGGCTCTTTTGAAAGATACTCTGGAATTACAGGATAACCGCAGTTTTCCATCTTTTTCTTATCATACCTGCCATTTATAATAGCACTCCACGAAAATATATGGCCATTTCCCTCATTTGTCCCTATAAATGCTAATTTTTTCATATTTCACCCTTTAAGTAAGCCGCCTGAATCCCTGAGCAGCAACAGGTCCTTTCATCATCTCCTTTATCTTTCCTCTGTCCAGCCCTTTTTTAATTAACCTGAATACATCCCTTATCGCATTAAAATACATATCAATATCTTTCTTCTTATGGGAATATGAGAGATATACACTCTCTCTTGCCAAAAATCCCCTTTCAAGCATCTCCTGCGTAAAGAGTGTCATTAATTCCCGGGAATTTTCATATTTAAAAGAAAACTTTGGAAGTGGTGGTATCCCTTCTATATTTATCTTTATTCCTGTTTCCTCTGATATTTCTTTCCACCCTTCCATTATCTTTTTCCCCATCTTTATAAGATGGGACGGAACATCTCTTTCCTCCATCTTCTTTATTGTGGCGATTGCTGCAGCAGGACCTATCCTTTCTGTCCAGTATGTACTGCTTATAAAACTCTCTTCTGCCTTTTCCATTATTTCTGCCTTTCCTATAACAGCAGCCATAGGATATCCATTGCTTATTGCCTTTGCATATACAACTATGTCAGGTTCTACACTAAAAAGTTGATACGCCCCTCCTACCCTCATACGGAAGCCGCTTGTTATCTCATCAAATATAAGAACCGCTTTACATCTATCAGCAATTTTTCTAACATTCTCAAGGAAACCATCTTCTGGATAATGACTCCTTATCGGTTCCATAACTATAACACCAATCTCATTATTTTTCACTATATCTTCCAGTTCGTTTATATTGTTATAGTTAAAGGGAAAAGCAGTCCCTAAAAGAGCCCTCGGTACTCCCAGTGGTTTCAGTCCGGGAAGAAGATGTCCATCAAGGTTTTTCTCTGCTGCTAAATTTGCTGAAAGATACCAGTCATGCCAGCCGTGATAACCGCAGAAGGCAATCTTATCCTTACCTGAAAAGGCACGGCCAATTCTTACAGCAACAGCCATCGCCTCACCACCCGTCCTTGCATACCTCACCTTACCAGCCCATCTTTCCATCTCCAGAAGTATTTCTGCAAGCTCTACCTCTTCCGGACTGTTTAAGGTACACATATTCCCGCCCTCTATCACCTTTTTTACTGCCCTGTTAACATCCGGGTCTGCATATCCTAAGATACAGCTTCCAACGCCCATAATGGTAAAGTCAAGGTATCTGTTCCCGTCAATATCCCATACCTCTATACCCTTTGCCTTCTTAAAATAGGATGGCCACTGCTCTGGAAGAAACTGGTCAGAGTTTTTTGATAATAATTGTGTCCCCATAGGTATAATTTCTTTTGCTCTTTTCCACAGACGCTGTCCCTTCTCACTCTTCATATTTCACCTCCACTACCCTTTTTTGAAAAATACTTTCTTCTATAGCGGTAAGAATATCTACTATCCTTTTTTCCTCTGCAAAGGTATAGGGATACTCTTTTTCTCCTTTTAGCTCCTTCAAAAAGTCCTCTATTTCCTCTATATACATCTCCTCATGCGTATGTACTGAATACCCTGTCTCTTCAATTCCTTTATCTCCCTTTATTTCTTCCCATTTTCCTTTATCACTATCAAACCATCTTATCATCTCTTCTTCAGAATTCCATATAAGTGTCCCTTTTTCTGCTAAAATTTTCATATTCCTTCCGGAAGGAAGTGATGCAACATCTATAAGAAGATGCCCCAATATACCATTTTTAAATTTCAGTATTACCTGGTATGTATCTTCAAAGTCAATCTCAAGGGAAGACCTCTTTGCCTTAAATGCGGATACATCCTTAACCTTTCCAAAAAGCCACACAATCCAGGTAAGTTCAAAGGCAACCATCTCTGTTGAACCCGGTGTCTCTTTTTTTCCGTAGTAAACATCCCTGTAGTCCTCCCATGGATGCCACATCGGTAGATAAGAAGAGAGGTGATACGTAAAAGAATAAACCTTCCCTGTCCTTTCTTCTACAAAAGATTTAATAAGTTTAACCATTGGATGATGCGGCATTGTAAAACTGGGGACACAGATAATCTCTCCGCTCTTTTCCGCTTTTATAAGGTCATCCATACCTTCAGGAAGAAAATTACTCTCTGTAAAAAAGTGTTTCTTCCTTTTTATCGCTTCCAGTGCATACCTGTGGTGTAGATTACTCGGGACAGAGATTATAAATACATCAGGATTTTCTAAAAGTGCACTTTCAAAATCAGTATATGTCTTTATCCCGTATTTTGAACTTGCCTCATCACACCTTTCTTCTC
>DAONKS010000104.1:0-3537 GCA_035406305.1 bacterium
GAATAGGTCATGAGATAATCAGAGAAGGTCTTAAGGTTATTCAGGCGGTTTCTGAAAGATATAGCTTTTCTATTGAAACGGTTGTCTACGACTTTGGAGGAGAAAGATATCTTAAGACAGGAGAGACAGTTCCTGATTCAGCAATAGAAGAATTGAAAAAATTTGATGCCATATATTTGGGTGCCATTGGACATCCTGATGTCGCACCGGGAATACTTGAAAAAGGGATACTTTTACGAATAAGGTTTGAACTTGACCAGTACATAAATCTCAGACCTGTCAAACTATATCCTGGTGTGTGGCATCCCCTTAAAGACAAAGGACCTGAGCATATTGATTATGTTGTGGTAAGAGAAAACACGGAAGGCGCCTACAGTGGAACAGGTGGTGTATTTAAGAAAGGGACAAAAGATGAAATAGCAACACAGTTAGACATAAATACAAGAAAAGGCGTTGAAAGATGTATAAGATATGCGTTTCAGTATGCTGTAAAAAGGAATAAAAAGAAAACCCTTACTGTGGTTGACAAGGCAAATGTTTTAACCTACTCAGGTGACCTGTGGAGAAGAACTGCAAAAGAAGTAAGCACAGAATTTCCTGACATAAAACTTGACTTTGCCTTTGTGGATGCCACCTGTATGTGGATGGTAAAAAATCCCGAGTGGTTTGACGTGATAGTAACAAATAATATGTTCGGCGATATTATAACAGACCTTGCTGCAATGACGCAGGGAGGACTGGGAATAGCAGCAGGTGGAAACATCAATCCTGAAGGCGTAAGTATGTTTGAACCCATACATGGTTCTGCACCAAAATATACAGGAAAGAATGTTATCTGCCCTGTAGCAACCATATCCGCAGGTGGTATGATGCTTGAAACACTTGGTGAAGAAGAGGCAGCAAAGACAATAGAAAAGGCAATAATAAAAGCCACAGGTGAGGGCTATATTAAAAGTTTAGAAGCAGGAAAAATGGGTATGAGTACCAGCGAAGTTGGAGACCTCCTTTCAAAATTCGTCAAAGAAGTGTAGTGAATAAGCAAAAAGGGTTGAGGAAATAGAGAAAATTCTGTGCCCGTATCTTTTTTACTTTGATATCTACGTGTTTCAGTAAATATGCACTTTGCATTTCTCTGTAAATACACATCTATTTTTCATTGACTATTATTTCCAGAAGTATTAAAATAAATGTTAGAATTCTCTAACTTATTGTATATTGAGCAACAAGAAAGGGCATTATGCAGACACTTAATAAGATAAGTCCCGGAAAATATAAAATACTTAAAATAGAAACATCCTGTAAATCCGCTCAAAAACGCCTTATGATATTGGGGGTCTTTGAAGGTGACAAAATAGAAGTTATCAAACCAGCACCAGGACCTGTAATTCTTGAAAAGAATGGGACAAGAATAGGGATAGGACAGGGACTGGCTGCCAGCATAATGGTTGAGAAAATTGAAGATGCCAGATAAAAATTATGGAAGAAAAACTTATTATCCTTACAGGCAATCCGAATACTGGAAAGACAACCATATTTAATGCACTCACGGGACTTCACCAGAAAACAGGTAACTGGCCTGGTGTAACCGTAGAGATTAAAGAGGGTTACTTTACATATGAAGGGATAAACTTTAAAGTTATAGACCTGCCAGGCACATATTCCCTTACATCCTTTACAGAAGACGAAAGAATAGCAAGGGATATACTTGTCAGAGAAAAGGCAGATGCTGTTGTGGTCATAGTTGATGCATCCAACATAGAAAGGAATCTCTATCTTGTAACATTACTTCTTGAACTTGAACAGAAAGTAATTATTGACCTGAATATGTATGATATCGCAAGAGATAAAGGGGTGGCAATAGATGTCAACCATATGGAAAAACTTTTAGGGACAAAGTGTGTGATAACCATAGGAAATAAAAAAACGGGAATAGAAACCCTTAAAAAAACTATATATGAAGTATCCAAGCAGGAAAAACAGCCGACAATAAAAACCAACTATGGAAATGAAGTTGAAGAAGTGATATCAGAAGTTGAAGATATAATCAGGAATGTTGCTCCCCCCTACCCTTCAAGATTCTTCGCTTTGAGATTACTTGAAAACGACCAGACAATATGGGCACATATAAAAGATGCCAGTATATACAGAGAAGTGAAAAAACTCGTTGAGAGTATTTATAACCGCTTCCCTGATATAGAAACATACCTGATAGAAAAGAGATATGGGTTTATTCATGGATTGACAGAGGAATGTACAAAAAGAATAGAAGTTATGGAAAACAAGATAGAACTAACAAATAAACTGGACCGTCTATTTACTCATCCATTTTATGGTACTATCTTTTTTCTTTTTTTTATCTGGCTTACCTTCAACATTGTCTTTAACTGGGGAAGCCCTTTTACAAACCTCCTTGAAGGCCTTTTTTCTTTTACAGCAATAAATCTCTCAAGAGTCCTTTCCTCAATAAACTTTCCTGAATGGATAGTTTCTCTTCTGACAGATGGTATTATAGGAGGAGTCGGTTCGGTTCTTGTATTTTTTCCCAATATATTTCTGCTGTTTTTTATTTTTGCTGCATTAGAGGACTCTGGCTATATGGCACGTGCTGCGTTTATCACAGACCGTCTTATGCACAGGATAGGGTTACACGGGAAGAGTGCAATACCTATGATACTCGGGTTTGGATGTAATGTTCCCGCAATAATGGCCACAAGAACCCTTGAAACAAAGAAAGATAGAGTATTGACTACCCTTGCTATTCCTTTTATGAGTTGTTCAGCACGGCTACCTGTATATCTTCTATTTACAGGCATATTCTTTCAGAACCACCGCGGTTCAATACTTTTTTCTTTATACCTGATAGGGATTCTGTTCGGGCTTTTAACAGCAAAATTATTTAAAAAAACTTTTTTCAAAGAAGAGACTCCGCCAATTATTATGGAACTCCCGCTTTATCACACACCGGATATAAGAAATATGCTAATTTCTGCATGGGAACGTTCTTATCTTTTTATAAGAAAGGCAGGGACTATAATTTTTGGTGGAGTTATTGTTATATGGGCTTTAAGTTATTTCCCTGTGTCAGCAACCTATGCAGGTGAAAATAGTTTTATAGGGATTTTAGGGAACAAACTTGCTGTTCTGTTGCGACCGGCTGGCTTTGGATACTGGCAGGCAGCGGTTGCGCTTCTTTTTGGACTTGTCGCCAAAGAACTTGTGGTGGGGACATTAGGAACTGTGTTTGGAGGAGAAATGGAACTCACCAGGTCATTAACTACCATATTTACACCTTTATCTGCCTATGCATTTATGTTAATGACACTTCTTTATATCCCCTGCATAGCAACCATTGCAGTTATAAAACAGGAAGCAGGAATTAAATGGGCTATTTTGGCAACTATATGGTCTTTATTTGTGGGCTGGCTCGTGGCTGTCTTACTCTATCAGGGATTTAGATTATATTAGGAGTTATGATATGCTGACACCAACTCTTGAGGACTATCTTGAAACAATAACCATACTGGTAAAAGAAAAAGG
>DAONKS010000105.1:0-3449 GCA_035406305.1 bacterium
TTCAGCCACCTAATGTTTTAGGGTATGTAGAGGCAGGGAAGTTGCCCGTGTTTCAGGAATGCATATCAAATGGTATATTTGTGTATTGCTGGAACAAGGGGAACTGTAACACTGCCTACGGGCAGAAGTATTTAGCATCCGGGACATATAAAGGCATAGAAGTAGCACCTGGTGCTGACCCTTACTGCAGGTTTATAAAGGGAGGAGAGATAAAGACCATTCTTACTGCCTGTAAGGAAAGGTATCCTTCAGGTAAGGTGGCATCTTTTGGCTCTGATGCATGGATGCAGACAGGTTGGTGGAAGGCACCTGATGCCACATATGGCTGGGGTTCCTATTTTTCTGACTTTCTTACCACACAGACCTGTTTTAAATGGATGATGGAAAGCCATGACTGGAAGATGGTGCTTTTATATCTTGCACAGTATGATAAAACAGGAAACTGTCCTCTATTCAAAGAAGGTGCTTCCTATACAGAAGATAAACACCACTCACTCCTCTATCTTGACAAACTTCTCTGGATGATAAAAGAGTTCCTTAAAGAAAACAATTGGTGGGAAGAGACGTATCTCTTTATTGGCTCGGACCACGGATGTCACTATGGATGTAACATATCTGTTGAGGAAGGCAGAAAAAGAGGGATACCTGATAAAGAACTGATAAACTACTGTAGTAATCATCAGGAGCCTTATGACTGCTATCTGTGGGATTTCAAAAGGAATAAGTCCACAGATAAACGGCTTGACTGCACAAGAAGAACAACATTTATTATAAGTGGTGGCGGACTTGAAGAGAGGAATAAAGGAAAGGTTATTCCTTATGGAGAGATAATTGACTTCGCTCCCACCATAGCAAAACTTATGGATATAGAATTCCCTGCAGAAGGTAAAAGTTTGGTGTGATATTTACTTTCCTATCTTCTGCGGTATTCAGTTAATATCTCCCTGTTATATCTCACCTCCAGAAAGATACTTCTCAGCAGAAGAGGCAGCAGTAGCACCTTCTCCGCAGGCAGTAATAACCTGATAAAGGGACTTTCTTATCACGTCTCCACAGGCAAAAATTCCCTTAACGGATGTCTGCATCTTATAATCAGTTATTATATAGCCGGCAGGGGTCTGTTCAACCTTCCCCTCAATAAACTCAACATTGGGCTTCTGCCCCACTGAGATAAAGACCCCGTCAATCTCTATGTTTTCTATTTCTCCTGTCTCTTTCTTTTCAAGAACAATGCCTTTTACCTTTTCTCCATCTCCTTCTATCCTGCGGACTGTCCTTGAAAGCAGTGGGGTTATTGCAGGATATTTCTTTAATTCTTCCTGAAGAGAGAAAGATGCCCTTAAACTGTCCCTTCTGTGGATAAGGTAGCATATCTCAACATATCTTGTAAGGTATATTGCCTCTTCTAATGCAGAATTACCACCACCTATAACAGCAACCTTCTTCCCTTTGAAGAAAGCCCCATCACATATAGCACAGTAAGAGACCCCTTTACCTGTGTATTTTTCTTCTCCCTCAACATCCAGTTTTTTTCTGGAAGAGCCACTTGCTATTATGATAGCATCTGTTTTTATCTCTCTGCCATCCGCAAGCCGTATAATTTTCTTGTTTCCTTCAAAAGATATAGCCGTAACCTCTCCATTTAATATCTCACCACCGAATTTAAGGTATTGTTGCCGCATCTTTTCTGCCAGTTCAATGCCTGAAATCCCTTCAGGAAATCCAGGATAGTTGTCTATCTTTTCTGTAAGCAGTATATTTCCACCCGGGAATGCCTTTTCAATAATAGTTGTTTTTATTCCTGCCCGTAGTGTATATATACCTGCTGTCATACCGGCAGGTCCTCCTCCAATAATGAATATCTCTCTTTTCATTTTTACCTCTTATATCTTATTCTTATCTCGTAATATACCTTTTTGACAACTCTTTCCGGAACTTTCTTTCTTCTATGTGTCTCCCTGGAAAAAGCAATGGTCTTTTCAAGGGTATGGAGAAGAGATAGACATCTCTCACAATCTCTTATATGCTCTTCCATTACTTCCCTCATCATTGTATCTATCTCATCGTCTATGTATCCGGAGAGCATCCTGAAAATCTCTTCACAGTCAAATCGTCTATTCATCTTATTTCCTTACAAGATTTTTTACTCCGCTTTCTTTAAAGTATTCAGAGAGTTTTTCCCTGAGATATAATCTGCTTCTGTGTGACCTTGTTTTTACAGCCGACTTTGATATAGAAAGAATATCGGCTACTTCTGCTATTGATAACCCCTCAATATCATGCAGGACAAATACAGACCTGTATTTTGGAGGAAGGGACTCTATTGCCCTATCAATCGCTTCTTTCAGTTCCTGTTTTTTCATATGGTCCACAGGGCTTTCTGCCCAGTCAGTAATGGTGGTATTGTAAAGATGTTTTGATAGTTCTTTCAACCGTTCCTCTGAGACCATCCTTCCCTTTTCTTTTCTCATCTTCATCAATGCGAAATTCGTCGCTATCCTGTACAGCCAGGTAGAAAAAGAAGAGTTGCCTTTGAACTTTGGAAGGTTTTCATAGGCAGAAATATATGTCTCCTGCATAATATCAGCAGCATCTTCCTTATTGTGGAGCAGCCGCAGTCCTAAATTATATATCCTGCCACTTGTAATTTTTATCAGGTCCTCAAATGCCTTCACATCTCCATTTTTCGCTCTTTCCACAAGGACTGCTTCGCCATCTGTCTTTGTCATAATATCTCTATAATTTTTTTCTTACTTTTCAGTCCACTTTTAATTATGAATGCTGTCCTGGGTTTGTGGTAATATTCAGAGAGTATCTCTACAAGCCGCTTATTTGCTTTACCTTCAACTGCTGGTGCATCTACCCGCACCTTAATTATATCTCCTTCTTCAGAGACCCCTGGCTTTCTGGCATTTGCCACAACCTTTACAACAATTTTCATTTTACATTATAACACAAAAAACACATTTTTTTGACAAAAGCCCTTAAAAATTATAGAGTATCTATTCAATAAAGGGGAGAGAAATGATAGTAATAGGGGAACTGATAAATGCTACGAGAAGGTCTATAAGAGATGCGATTGAAAAAAAGGACAGGGATTATATAAAAAAAATTGTTATAAGACAGATTGAAGCAGGAGCACATTATATTGACCTGAATGCAGGGACAGGTAAAGGAGAGGCCAGGGAGATATCTGATATGGAGTGGCTCATTGATATAGTAAATGAGACGGGGGAGATTCCCGTGTGTATAGATAGTTCAAACCCCGTTGTTATAAAGCAATGTCTTGGACGAATAAAAAGTATGGACAGAATGATAAATTCCATTAATGGCGAGAGTAAAAGAATCAATGACCTGATGCCTGTAATAAGAGAAAATAATAATTGTAAGATAGTCGGGCTTACAATGGATGATAGCGGTATTCCAGTGGATGTTGAAAAGAGGATAGA
>DAONKS010000106.1:0-3423 GCA_035406305.1 bacterium
CAGACAGTGCTATATGGTCTACTTTCACTAACGAACTTGGAGCAAATAACTATCTTCGTGCACCGGGAGACACATATTATTATGGTCCCACTGTACATTTCAGGCATAATGGACTTGCCAATGTTGCGTTTGTTGATGGAAGCGTCAGGGCGATGAGTACAAAATATAATGTGAGTTCTCACGATTCTTCCCTTGCCGACCTATCAGAAAATGATGAGTTATATGACTTAGAGTAAAAGCCAGAACCCACCCCCGCGGTGGGACTAATTCCCACCGCGGAGGTGGGATAGGGAGGTGGATTTATGAAAAAAATCCTATGCTTCTTGGTTCTATTTCTGTTTACTTCATTACCTGCAGTTGCAGAACCACTAAAAATTGTCTCACTCGGTCCCTATATCACAGAAAATCTTTGCCTTCTTGGACTTGAAAAAAATATAGTGGGGCTTACCATATATGACAGAGAAGAGATAAAAAAAGGGAAGGAAATTATAGGAACACTTCTTGAACCAAATATAGAAAAAATCGTCTCCTTAAAACCCGACATAGTGATTGGCTCAAAAGAGGGAAACAGGCAAGAACACATAGAAAAACTCAAAAAATTAGGTATAAAAACCCTTGTACTTGACCAGTTATTCACCTTTGAGGATATATGTAAAAATTTTATAACATTAGGAGAAACACTCAACTGCAAAGACAGAGCAGAAGAAATCATAAAAGAGGTAAATAAACGACTTAAAAATATAGAAAATATCACAGCGAAAGAGAAGAAAAAAAAGAAGATATTTTTCATACTTGGTTTTAAGCCACTTTTCACCACAGGGAAAAACACATACATAAACAAGGCGATACAATATGCTGGTGGGGTAAACATATTCGGAGATATAAATAAGAAGTGGTTTTCAGTAAGTGTAGAAGATGTAATAAAGAAAAATCCTGAAATTATCATATTCCTTACAATGGAAGAAGAACAGATACTTCTCTGGGAGCGGTTGAAAGACACAGATGCAGTAAAAAATAAAAAGATATTCTCCATAGAACCAACAGTAATTGGTAGCCCTACACCGCAGAGTTTTGTCCAGACAGTTGAAAATCTATATAAAATGTTTTATCTTAAAGGAAATGAAAACTAAATACACTGCTGTCTTCCTTTTTTTAGTCCTTTCAGTTATTGCAGGACTATCACTTGGCACTGAATTTTATACACTGCCTCGCCTTTTCTCTCTTTCACCAACAGACAAATCAATCCTTTTAAATATAAGGGCACCAAGGGTTCTTGCTGCCTTCATTATAGGAGCAGGACTTTCCATAACAGGTGCGGTATTACAGGCAATACTCAGAAATCCCCTTGCAGAGAGTTATACACTTGGTATCTCAGGAGGTGCATCATTAGGGATTGCTATGGGTGTCATTATAGGAAAGACAGCCCTTATTCCTTCCTTTGCCTTTATTGGGGCGCTGCTCAGTATCTTTATAGTGCTTCTTGCCTCTATTAAAAAACGTTTTTCCAATCCAACAGTAATACTTCTTGGCGTTGCCTTAAACTTCCTTTTTTCTTCTCTTGTACTTTTCATTATGGCTGTGGCAAAAAATGAACAGTTCCAGTCAACTATGTTCCGACTGATTGGAGATATCTCATACTTTCCTTACCAGATTTTATATACCGGTATTATAGTCATAACCATCCTTTCCATATTTCTGATACTATCAGGAAAGGTATATGATGTAATAAGTATAGGAGATGAAAAGGCGGTCTCTATTGGCATCAACATTGAGACAGAAAAAAAACTCGCACTTTTTATCTGCTGTATAATCGTAGGGCTATGTGTAAGTTTGGGAGGTATTATTGGCTTTGTAGGGCTTGTAATTCCTCACATAACAAGATTTTTCTTTGGTCCATCGCACAGAAGGGCTCTTACAGTAAATTTTATTACAGGTGGCGGTTTTCTCATCCTAACAGACACTCTGGCAAGAACTATAATAAGACCTCTGGAAATCCCTGTAGGTGTTATAACCGGCTTTTGCGGTGGGTTGTTCTTTCTTGCGATAT
This sequence comes from bacterium, assembly GCA_035406305.1. Lineage (GTDB taxonomy): Bacteria > Ratteibacteria > UBA8468 > B48-G9 > JAFGKM01 > JAAYXZ01. The sequence goes on from DAONKS010000106.1 coordinate 2,048, forward strand.
TATTAAAAGGTAGATATACGGAGATGTGGTGATGTTCAAAATAGAAGGGATAAATTTTTCGTATGGTAAGGACGATGTCCTTAAAGATATATCATTTGAAATACAGAAAGGTGAGTTTTTGGGTATCATAGGTCCAAATGGTTCAGGGAAAACAACTCTTCTGAAAGTCCTTGCAAGAATTCTTAAGCCATACAGGGGAAAGATACTCCTTGAAAATGAAGAAATTTATGAAATCCCGCTTTCTGAATACGCCAAAAAAGTGGCATACCTGCCTTCTATGATAGAATTTTCCTTTTCCTATACAGTTGAAGAATTTGTATCTTTAGGGAGATTCCCCTATACAGGAAGATATGGACAGTTGAAAAAATCAGACAGGGATATAGTTGAAAATGTCCTTGAACAGTTTGAGATAGGTCAGTACAGAAAAAGGAAGGTGTGGGAACTATCAGATGGGGAAAAACAGCGGGTATTTATAGCACAGGTAATAACACAGCAGGCATCAGTAATCATCCTTGATGAACCCGTATCCCACCTTGATATAGGACACAGTTTTAAAATTATGGACATCATAAAGGAGATTAACAGGAGCGGAATAACTGTAATTTCAGTGCTTCACGAATTAAATCTTGCATCAGAGTACTGTACAAAACTATTACTTCTCAATAAAGGAAGCATATTTTCTGAAGGAACGGCTGAAGAAGTAATAACATATCAGAATATAGAAAAGGTATATCAGACAAAAGTCCTTGTATATAAAAACCCCCATACCGGAAAGCCATATGTTTTTGGTATCCCTGCAATTCTTCTTACCAGGTGAAATTTACTGAACTCTGTAGATACCAGAACCAAAAACCGTTCTCTCTATTGGCTACTTTTTTCCGCCTATTATGAAGTTTACTCGCAGAAGTTTCAACGAAGGCAGAGCTCTCATTTATTTTCAATCAGTCATCGCCACTGGAATAATAACTCCGTTATCTCCGCTATATTTATCTTACATTTATATACTTCACCTCTATAACAGGTCCCTATATGTTCAATCTCATTATATATTCCATCGGTACACACGGTAAGAACCCCATTCCACACCGGAAGATGCAATCTGGTTATGATAAGTTTATCAGTAAATTTCTTCAATCGCTTCATCCTGATACATCTTTTCTCCTTATCCACTTCAAGCCACATCCATATGTCAGGCAGGAAAAGCGGGCCATTGAAAGGCAAAAGTATCTCAGGCAAGTTGGGAATAATCTCAAAGAGTCCTTCAGGTTTATCAACTCTATATCCAAGCAGTGCCTGATAGACATACCAAGTTGCAGGTGCAGTCATATAGAAACGTCCCCAGTGCTGACGGCCTGTATCCGGTTCATAAAATAACC
>DAONKS010000107.1:0-3372 GCA_035406305.1 bacterium
CACGGATAGGTGACCCTACAGGCAGAAATGAGACCCGCCCAATTCTATCAGAGGACCAGATAAAAAACAATCTTTCAAGATATAAAGAGCAGGTAGGGAAAATTTTAGACCTTCCAAAGACAGAGTTTGTATATAATTCACACTGGCTGGCAAAACTTACACTGGAAGATATTGTAAAACTTGCTTCTGTGTTCACCATAGCACAGATACTTGAAAGAGAGGATTTTTCCCAGAGATATAAGTCAAACAAGCCCATCTTTTTCCACGAGTTTCTCTATCCTCTACTTCAGGGATATGACTCCTTTGTGCTGGAAGCGGATGTTGAGATAGGTGCTACTGAACAGAAGTTTAATCTCCTTGCAGGAAGAACCATACAGGAGGCATTCGGACAGAAAAAACAGGTTGTTATCACTATGCCTATATTGCGCGGGACAGACGGGAAATTAAAGATGAGCAAGACATATAACAATCACATACCAATAGAGACAGACCCTGATGATATGTTTGGCAAGATTATGTCTATACCCGATGACTTAATGGAAGAATATTTTTCTCTTATTACCACTCTTGACGAAGATACATTTAAAAAACTGATAAAGGAAAATCCGAGAAACGCAAAGGGAATGCTGGCAAAGGAGATAGTAAAGGAATTTTTTAACGAAAAGATAGCAGAAGAAGCAGAGAGAGATTTTGAAAAGGTATTCAAAGAAAAGCAGGCCCCTGATGAGATGCCTGAGTTTTTTATAGAAAAAGGTGCGTTAGATAATGAAGGGAAAATAGCAATAGTGGATTTATTATTCAATTCAGGGATTTTACCCTCAAAGATGGAAGCAAGAAGGATGATTACACAAAAAGCAGTGAAGATTGACAATCAGACAATTGAAGACCAGTATGCAAGAGTCAAAGTGAGAAACGGACAGGTGTTGAAAGTGGGAAAAAGGAAATTTTTAAAGATACGGATAAAGGAGTAGAAATGGAAGAGATACGAAAACAGTTATGCCTTTACGGGAAGAAGATTGTTGAAAAAGGGCTTGTTGCAGGACCAGGTGGAAATATAAGTGCAAGGGAAGGCAACTATGTATTCCTTTCTCCAAGTGGATTTTTCCTTGATGAGATAGATGCGAAAGAATGGGTGAAGGTTGATATTAAAACAGGTAAAATATATGGAAACCTTCGTCCAACCTGTGAGACATCAATGCACCTGGGGATATATCTTGAAAGAGAAGATGTAAAAGCGGTTTTCCACACACATCCACCCATTACTACAGGTTTAATATCAGCAGGAGTAAAGTTCAAACCAATTTTTCCTGACTATGTTGCTTTGCTTGGCAGAGATGTTCCTGTAATTGAATATGTTGTGCCTGGAGGAGAAGCGATAAGAAAGGCAGTGGTAAGTAAAATAAAAAACTGTAATGTAGTCCTTCTTAAAAACCACGGTGCAGTGTGTATTGGAGCAACTCTAAAAGAGGCATTTGCAAGAAGCTGGCTACTTGAAGATACTGCAAAGAGCATACTCGCAGGCAAAATTGCCGGTTCTCTAAAATGTCTAAACCTTAAAGAGATTGAAGAAATAGAAAATTTAGAGGCAGAGGACTACAGAAAGGCACTTTTGAAGTCGGATAGGAAATGAAGTATATCTGGAAGATAAAAGGACAAGAAATAAAAATAGAGAAGTTTCTGGTGATGGGGATACTAAACCTTTCACCTGACTCTTTCTATAGCGGTTCAAGTTATACGGATATAAAACAGGCGGTAAAGCGTGCACTTGAGATGGTAGAAGAAGGTGCAGATATTATAGATGTAGGAGGCCAATCCACAAGACCGGGTAGCACAGGCATATCAGCAGAAGAAGAAATAAAAAGGGTAATACCTGTAATAGAAACACTCTTTAGAGAAATACCTATCCCTGTATCCTGCGATACATATAAATCTACTGTTGCAGAAAAAGCACTTGATGCAGGTGCATCTATAATCAACGATATATCTGCGTTTTCTATGGATAGAAGATTACTTGATGTTGTGAAAAACTCTGACTGTGGATATGTTCTTATGCATATGAAGGGAACCCCTGAAGATATGCAGGTAAATCCCTTCTATGAAGATGTTGTTTCTGAGATATACGAATTTCTGTACAACAAATTGCAGTGGATGGAAGAAGAAGGAATTGACAGAGAGCGCGTTGTTATTGACCCGGGGATTGGTTTTGGCAAAAGGTTTGAGGACAATCTTTCCATACTTAAAAACCTTGAAAAATTTTTAGAACTCAAAAGGCCTGTTCTTTTAGGAACATCACGAAAATCATTTATAGGAAAGATACTGAACAACATCGCCCCTGAGCAACGGTTAGAAGGTTCTCTCGCCTCTGCGGTAATCGGCTATATAAAAGGTGCAAAGATATTCAGAGTCCACGATATAAAAGAGACAAAACGAACCCTTGAAGTTACCTCCGCTATATTAGACCAAAACTAAAAATTTATAGAAATTAGAAGATTACACGACTTACAGATTTGAATTATAATCTTTTAATTCCTTAATTTGCTAATCTTCTAATCTGCCAATTTAATTAGTTGGTAGCCGCAGGTCCGCCTGCAATAAATCTGCGGCGGATAAACTTTAGCCTGCGTGGATTAGAAGATAAAAACGTGTTCGTAGTCGGTAGTTCGCAGTTAATTGTCAACGAACTATGAACTATAAACAATGAACAGGGTGAGGGGTCTCCTCTTTCAATGAACTATAAATGAGACAATCCAGAGAAGAGGACGGAGTGATGCCCTCACAAGCACCCGTGCCCATCTCCTCTGTCTTATGTATTCAGCAACCTTTGGACTGTGTCTGTAATACCACCTCACAAATGCACGACCTCCCCTGCTCTTCATCAGATACCTGTCCCTGAACTCTCTTAACCTTACTACTTCCTTTGCCATAGGTGTCCCAAACGCCGCAGTCGCTATAAAACAACTGGAAGGCCCTGATGATGATGGTTCTTCACTTACTACCTCCACCGGAGTAGAAGCAGAAGACAGAACCTCTCCATAGTCATTGTAGGCAGCCACCTTGTAGGAATAAATCCCTTCAGATGGACTGTCAACACAGGAATTAACATCTGCGGCAACGGTCTTTATAAGTTTCCAGGAAGTTGGCTCTGATGGATTGGATGAACGATATATCCTGAAACCAGAAAGGTCTGCTGTTGTCGGTGTATATGTCCATACAAGATATACCTTGCCACCTGAAGAGTAAATATCCCGCTCCTCTATCACAGGTTTCCCGGGAAGGTCTATACTCGTCGCTACCCTTACTATACTTGTCTTTGAAGGAAGTGTAACAATTATGTCTATCCTTCCATCTCCTACTGTCTCTCCTAATACCACA
>DAONKS010000108.1:0-3234 GCA_035406305.1 bacterium
CCTGCAGATTGAACGCATAAGAAATAAAACCTGCCAGAATAACACCTGCACAAACACCTGCCACTACAATTTTTATTCTTTTCATCATATCCTCCTTTTTTTGGATTTACATTATATTAGATGCAAAAAAAGGAGAAAAGTTTTAGTGTCTTTTTATCTTTACCCATCTCTTTCTTTTTATGGACTCTTCAACCGCTACGAGAACCTCCTGACACCTCAATCCATCATAAAAGTCAGGGCTTGGGTTTTTCCCCTTCGCAATGGATATGAGAAGGTCTGCCACCATATTGATAAACGACTCGCCGTATCCTATAATATGACCTGCAGGCCAGAAATTACCGGCATAAGGATGACAGCCCTCTGTTACGGTAATAGTCCTGAAGCCCTGCGCATACTCCGGGTCTTCCGTACTGTAAAACTCAAGTTCATTCAACCTCTCAAGATTAAATACGATGCTTCCTTTGCTTCCATTTATCTCAAACCTCTGCCCGTTCTTTCGCCCTGCTGCAAATCTCGTCGCTTCAAAAGAACCCAGCGCCCCGTTTTCAAACCTTGCAAGGAATATTGTTGCATCATCAACTGTAACCTTTCCCTTTTTCTCTGTCTTTTCCTTATCCTTGAGACCTGTTTCAAGTGTTCCTGTTTCTTTCAGCAATGGCCTTTCCTTTATAAATGTCTCGCTCATACCAATAACCTCTTCAAACTCTCCCACCAGATACCTTGCCATATCTATCAGGTGTGCGTTAAGGTCTCCATGTGCACCACTGCCGGCAACCTTTTTCTCCAGCCGCCAGACAAGAGGGAAGTCCGGGGCTAATATCCAGTCCTGCAGATATACAGCCCTTATATGGTATATCTCCCCTAATTTCCCTTCACTTATCAGCTTCTTTGCAAGGCCTATGGCAGGAAGTTTTCTATAATTAAAACATATGGCATGTTTTACTCCATATTTCTCAACTGCTTCAAACATCTCACAGGCATCTTTCAATGTGGCAGCAAGCGGCTTTTCACAGAAGACAACCTTACCTTCTCCTGCCGCTGCTATTGCTATATCCTTATGTGCATTGGGCGGTGTGGTTATATCAACAATATCTATATCCTTCCTTTTTACAACCCTTCTCCAGTCCGTCTCATATTCAGCCCATCCATACCTCTCAGCGGCTATCCTTAATGGTTCTTCTGCCCTGCCACATAAAACCTTCATTACAGGACGGACAGGCACATCAAAAAAAATGTTTACATCTTTATAGGCATGAGAGTGTGCCTTGCCCATAAATTTATAGCCAATGAGTCCCACATTCAGTTCCTTCATTTTTCGCCTCCTGTCTTTAATCCTGCCGCCGCTCTTACCTTTTTTTCAATCTCTTCGTAGAGTTTTGCATCTTTTTTCAGTGTTTCAATCACACTTTCCATACCCTGCCCGATGGAACTTCCACCATACTGGAAATAACTCCCTTTCTTCTCAACTACCTTATACTGAAGTGCGGCATTGATTAAAGAACTCTCCCTTGATATACCCGCTCCATAATACATATCAAGTTCTGTCTCCTTAAAAGGAGGTGCTACCTTATTTTTAACAACCTTTACCTTTACTTTATTACCTATAATATCTGAACCACTCTTTATACTCTCTATTCTCCTTACATCTATCCTGACAGAAGCATAAAACTTTAAAGCCCTGCCTCCAGGGGTTGTTTCAGGATTTCCGAAAAACACCCCTATCTTTTCTCTCAACTGATTGATGAATATGGCTGCTGTCTTTGATTTGCTTATATAGCCGGTCAGTTTTCTCAGCGCCTGGGACATAAGCCGTGCCTGTAGCCCCATAACACTCTCACCCATCTCACCTTCCAGTTCTGCTTTCGGAACAAGTGCTGCTACAGAATCAACAACAATTACATCTATCGCATTACTCCTGATGAGAGATTCAGCAATCTCAAGTGCCTGTTCTCCTGTATCCGGCTGGCTTATAAGCATATCCTCTATCTTCACTCCTAACTTTCTGGCATATCCAGGGTCAAGGGCATGCTCCGCATCTATAAATGCTGCCTGTCCACCTGCCCTCTGCGCCTCTGCAATAATATGAAGTGCAAGTGTTGTTTTTCCTGATGCCTCAGGTCCGAAAATCTCTGTCACCCGACCCCTCGGGATACCACCTGTCCCCAGTGCAATATCAAGGGAGATTGCACCTGTTGAAATCACAGGAACCTCAACAACCGTCTTTTCTCCCAGCCGCATTATCGCTCCCTTGCCAAACTCCTTCTCTATCTGCGTAATAGCCATCTCCAGTGCCTTTTCTTTATCCATTTTTTTCCTCCGTAGATTTACCTGCTATTCACCTTAACAATATATCACACCTGCCATTACACGTCAAAGAAGTGTATGGATAGTGTATATATAAAGTCAAAACTGTTAGTTGTTTATAATTCGTTGATAAAAACTACGAACTACCTACTACGAGCACGTTTCTACTAATTTTCAACGGTGTTCAGGAAGGATTTACAGGTATTCGCCTGATTATCACTATGCTATAAGAGTCCCTATTTCCCTGGCTTTTTCAAGACACTCTTTTCTGTTATTGATAGCACCTTTTCCATCTGCATTTTTACAGAAGAGTTCATACTTATAAGAAGCACCTATGGTTACGAAAAAGTTTTTGATTATTGACTTTGCATTCTCTAAAAAACTATCCCTTCCACTCGCCTCCACACATATAAAAACCCCTGTCTTATGTTTTTTTATGCTGTACGAGTGGAAGACATTTATCCCAAGCCACTGACACTGAAACCTGTCTATCATCATCTTTGTCTGTGCTGATAAACTACCAAAGAATACGGGAGAGGCAACAACTATAACATCTGCCTGTTCCACGGCAGGATAAATCTTCTGCATATCATCCTGTATCTTACACCTTCCGTCCTTTCTTATATCAGCACACTCCTGACAGGGAACAAACTTCATTGTATTAAGCACAAATTTTTCTGTCTCTGCGCCATTTGCTCCTGCTGCCTCCAGACATATATCAAGCAAGGTCTCGCTGTTACCTCCCCTCCTTGGGCTTCCTGAAATCCCTATAACCTTTATCTTTGACATATCACTTTTTTTCTTTCATCATCTCGCCACAGCAGTATTTCTGCTCTTTTGATGTCTTACCACACTTCTTACATTCATACACCCTGGCTTCTTCTTTTTCCCTGTTTGAACCACAACAACACCGACACTTACACATTGTCT
>DAONKS010000109.1:0-3082 GCA_035406305.1 bacterium
ATATAAGAGTATAATAAGTATTATGAATAACTTTTTATATCTGAAAGTTAAAAATGATATTTTGAGAAAGATAGAGCGTGGAGAATTTGAAGAAGGTAAGCAACTGCCTCCGGAGAAAGAGCTTTGTAAGATATATAATGTAAGCCAGATAACCATAAGAAGGGCATTAAGTGAACTGATGCAGGAAAATGTCCTTATCAGACATCAAGGGAAAGGAACTTTTATACGGAAAACCGAACCAATTTCTAAAACAAGAACTATCCTTGCCCTTCTTCCGCTTGCTGCCAATACATTTTTCTATGATGAATTCTATGGACCTGTCTGGAAGGGGATGGAAGAAGAGGCAAATATCTCCGGTTATAATCTCCTTTTCAGTTCTCACTCCCCATCTTTAAAGCACAAACAGGATCTATTAAAAACTATAGCCCCGGAAAGATATGTGGGAGTAATTGTTATAAATGAACTGGATACTGATACTCTTTCAGAACTGAAAACCAAACTTCCTGTTATTCTTGTTGATTATTCACTACCGGATTTTTTTTCAATAGTAAGTGATAACGAAGGAGGGGCATTTGATGCAACTCATTACCTGATATCACTCGGACACAAAAAAATAGCATGTCTCACAGTTCCATCTCTCGGCAACAGTTATCCCTTGAGGGTTGAAGGATACAAAAAAGCACTGGTTTTATCTGGTATTAAAGAAACTTTTGTCTTCCATCCTGAAACAAAGGAACCTCCTCGTAGGGGCATAGAGGCAATGGAACATCTTGGTTATAAAGTATGTAAAAAAATGTTAAAAGACAGAAATGGAATAACAGCAATCTTTGCGGTCAGCGATGCAGTTGCAATAGGTGCTATGAAAGCATTGCGGGAAGAAAAAATTAAGATTCCTGAAGAGATGAGCATTGTCGGTTTTGATGGAATAGATGATACCGCCTATACTGAACCACCTCTAACAACGATGGAGATTCCTAAAGAAAAGATGGGAAGGATTGCTGTAAAGAAATTAATAGAGCTTATCAGAAAAAATAATACAATACCCCAGCAGGTAATGCTCTCACCTCAGATTGTAATCAGAGGCTCAACCGCCCCTTTACATAATTGAGGCGTTAGCAGATTGTTATCTTAAAGGAGCGGCTCTGAGGTTAATAACTTTATCTTTAGAAATCTCTAGAGGAATTCCAATATATCCATATCCATCCGTTATTTTACTGACAGTTCTATTTTCCCCTATCCGGATAGAATATCCTGTGTTTTTCATCCCTGTAACAATGCTTAGCCCGCAGGGACCAGAATAAAAAGGTGCTTTAACAGTAATTTCAAAAATCCCTTTATTTACATCACCTCTTTTCTCAAGGAGAAGTTCCTGCCCTGCCTGGATTCTACCTGCCTTTCTCCTTGCACTCCACAGAGCCATAAGAGGCGTACTCAAACCCGAGAACCTGCTATTGCCTGCTGGAAGACCTTTTTTTACACAGAATTTCTCCCAGCAACAGAGTGTTTCTTTATGATTTCTGTCCCATAATTCAATTGCTCTATCAGCAATGGTTTTTGCCTCATCCATCATCCCCAGATTATAAAACGCCTTCCAGAAGAACCATTGTGCGGGCATCCAGATGCCTCCATTCCAGTAGCCATCTTCCCTGTAATAGGGGTTATCTCTGGCAACTACTGTAATTCCGTAAGGGGTGAAATATTTTTCTCTATCAAGAAGTTTTTTCAAAAGAAGATTTTTCCTTCTCTCCTCAACAGAGGATGAAAAAAGCGGAAGATACTCATAAACACCTTCTATATTCAGAAGTTCTTTCTCAGATTCCAGACGGTTAAGAAACACTCCCTTTTCCTCATCCCAGTAATATTTATTCATCACTGCTTCACTTTTTTCAATCCATCCAGTATACAGAGATATATCTTCCTTTCTGTGAAGAATATATGCCATAAGCCGGAGGATTTTCATAAGGCGGATAGCAAGACAGGTCATACCAACACTGATAATCTGCTGGAATTTTCTTGAAGGGTTAAGAGGTAGTGTCTCCTTATAATCCCAGGTAAAGGGCCATCCATCAGCATAAACAAGCGCCGGATAATCGTCCACCCCGGTTCGGTTTCTTACAGGCCTTACCATACCATCATGTCGTGCATCTCCCGGTCTTAAAGGATAGAAGTACATTCTAAGCACAAGATTTTTCATCGTTCTATAGTGTCTCTGTAAAATATTTTTATCCTCTGTCTTCTGATAAAGTTCCCACAGGGCAAAAAGGGCAGTAGGTATGAAAGACCCGTATTCAAAAACCTTATCTTCTGCCTTTTCAGGCTCTGGCATCTCTTCAATAATTCTTTCTGCTATCTTTTCATCCTCTTCTATTGCCCCAATTGCTATCATACCGGCATCCCATATAAAAAACTTTCCCCATTCTCTTCCGGGTATAACGCGGTCTGTCATCAAATTATTTTTAAAGGATTCTGTATACTCTCTGTTGTGAAGTGTCTCCCACCAGAGATGTTTGTATGAAAGGTCAGAATAATTATATAAAGGGAAGTTTAATGGTTTTCTGATATAAATCTTTTTTGAATTATCTGTTATAAAATCTATTGTTGCTGTTTCTACTGCATGGGAATTAATAACAACAGGAAACATCTTTATCAAGAGCCGCTTTTTTTCTCTCTCTTTCGGGTTGAACTCATTTGCATTAAGAGGGAAATTAATCCAGAAGTTTGAGTCAATCTCAGAAACTTCGTAAAATTTTAATTTCCTGGATGTCAGTTTCATTCTGATGTTATTCATAAGAAAGTCCATATTATGCTCATCCATTAAAATTTTTTTATACCCTGAGAGTGAAATCCCTGAATGTGGAGAGACATATAGATGGAATTCCCATTCCCTTCTTTCATCTGAAGGGTTATCCATATCAAGGAAAACACGCATATTACCTTCTCTCGCTGGTATAAATATGGCTGTGGCTCTGATAGCAGGATTTTCAGCAGGAAGATATAGAAAAGACCATCTCTTAAAGTTTTTGTCTATTTCCCATCCTGTCACCCTGAAGTTATAGTTTGTGTTGAACCTCTCCATCCCTGT
>DAONKS010000110.1:0-3026 GCA_035406305.1 bacterium
AGAACAAAGCAAAAAGTATGTTAAAATATAAAAATGAAGTCCCTGTACCTGAAAAAGATATATCTTATTTATCTCCCTCTCCCTTGATGGGAGAGGATTAAGGTGAGGGTGAATTGAGAAAAAATAGAGCACTGCACCAGAAGAAGGAGTACAAAGAAGAGTGCAGTGTAAAGAGTGCGGAGTAAAGGAGGGGAAAAGTGGTTAAACCGGATATCTGGATAAAGGAGATGGGAGAAAAAATGATAAGTCCTTTTTCTCCTGAAAAGGTAAGAAAAGGTATTTCCTATGGAGTTTCTTCTTATGGATATGACTTTCTTCTATCAGATGAGTTTCTTATATTTAAAGGGGAAGGACCTGTATCACCTAAAAAGATAAAAGAATCTGACTTTGAACAGTTTAAAGGAAACGTTTGTATTATTCCACCTAACAGTTTTGTTCTTGGAAGAAGTGTGGAGTATTTCAGGATACCGAGGAATATTATCGGGCTTTGCTTCGGTAAGTCCACATATACGAGATGCGGAATAGTTGTAAATGTTACACCATTAGAACCGGAGTGGGAAGGACATCTTACAGTTCAGATTGCCAATCTTACCCCTGTTAAAGCAGAAGTTTATGCAGGTGAAGGAATAGGACAGATAATTTTCCTTTCTGCAGAAAAAGAGTGTGAAAACTCATATAAAGATGTTGCCGGTAAGTATCAATCATCTACCGGCATAATCCTGCCAAAATAACCTTATTCACTCTTTAAATCACTGATTACCTTTTCTACATTTTTTATTCTATCTGCAATATCAGGATGACTGGCAAGAAAGGTAATTTTTAAGGTTGGGGTTTTCTTCTCTATATCCTGCAATTTTTTGAAAAAGGATATCATTCCTTCAGGATTGTATCCTGAATTATACGCATATGTTACCCCTAACTTATCTGCTCTTAACTCCTGCTCTCTGCTATATTTCAGCATTGTGATAGTAAATGCTGCATCTACTGCATTCTGGATAGCAGCACTCTTGTTGCTCAACAATATATTCGCTGGAATTGAATAAAGCAGGGTCTTTTGCAGTTGATTAATCCCATCCCTTGCACATATATGGCCTATCTCATGCCCTATAACATTCGCTATCTCATCATTTGACTCTACTTTTTCAAGAAGCCCTGTATACAGATAGATAAACCCTCCGGGGGTGGCAAAGGCATTTATTTCCTTGTTTTCTATAACTCTTACCGTATAACTTAAATCTGGTCTATCAGATTTCTTTCCTACTTTTTCCACAATCTCTTTTATATAATCAGGTGTTTCTACAATCTTATTTTCTTTCTGTAATTTCTTATCAATTGCTATTCCCATATCAATCTCATCTTTTTCTGTATAAATTGTATATTCTGTCTTTTCCGTCACAGGGTTATAGTATGTAGCACACCCTGCAAATAATAATGAGAGGCATACAATAATAACTATCTTTTTCATAATTCCCCCTATTTCCCGATACAAAATTGAGAAAATATCTTATCCAGCACTTCTTCCTGGATATTTTTACCTGTTAGTTCATCCACTTTGTTAATACATTTCTTTAGATATTCTGCTATAATGTCTATACTAACACCTTTTGTTATTTCTTCCTTTGTCTTTATCAGAACATCCCTCGTTTCTTTTATTTTACCTTCCTGTCTTAAATTGAGAAACATCTCATCACCCTTTATCTCTCCATAGCCGTCTATTATAAGATTATATAGCTTCTCCTCAAGGACATCTATTCCACTGCCTGTCTTTGCAGATAAAAAAACAATCTTATCTACAGGGAATTTTTTTTCTATGTATTCTCTTTCAATTTTCAAGGAAAGGTCATTTTTGTTTATTATAAGAATATAATTTTTTTTATCTTTTACATAGTCAAGCAACTGGTGGTCATATTCATTCAGTTTTTTACTTCCATCAAGTACAATGAGGTTTATCTCCGCATTTTCCATCCATTCCAGTGCCTTATAAACCCCCATTTTTTCAATCTTACCTCTCACCTTTCTTATACCCGCAGTATCTATGATATTAACGGGGATACCTTTGACATTTATTGTTTCTTGAAGCACATCCCTTGTCGTCCCTGGAATATCTGTCACAATCGCCCTTTCTTCTTTTAAAAGCGCATTAAGTAAACTTGACTTACCTGCATTTGCCCTTCCTGTAATCGCAGCATTTATACCCTGCTGTATTATCTTCCCTTTTCCTGCACGGGTAAGGACTGAATCTGTAAAAGATATAATCCTCTCTATCTTAGGTAGTGTATCCATCTGATATTTTTCAACATCATCCTCTTCAGGAAATTCAATTTTTGCTTCAATATCTGTTAATAGTTCAAGGAGTGAATTTCTAATTTCTGTAAGGTGTGAAGTCAATGCCCCTTTTAATTTTTTCGTGGATAGTTCAAGTGCCTTTTCCGTCTTGCTGTAGATAATCTCAAGAACTGTTTCTGCCTGAGTCAGGTCTATCCTGCCATTGAGAAATGCTCTCCTTGTAAATTCGCCTGGTTCTGCCTGTCTTGCTCCATTTTTTATACACAGAGAAAGAACCTCTTTCAACGGAATAAGTCCTCCATGGCAACCTATTTCAGCCATATCTTCCCTTGTATAACTTCTCGGTTTCTTCATAATGGTAACAAGCACCTCATCTACTATTTTTTCTCCGTCAATAATATAGCCATAATGGACAGTATGGGAAGATACATCTGATATTTTTATCTTTCTGGCTGGTTTAAAAATTTTTTCAACAATCCTGTAGGTGTCAGAGCCACTCAGTCGTATAATACCTATACCACTAATTCCTAAAGGGGTAGAAATGGCACAGATGGTGTCTTTTTTCAATTTTATCCTCCGTTAGGTTGCCTGTATCTATTTTAACATATATAATTAGAAGGTAAGTTAAAAGTAATAAGTTAAAAGTTAAAACTAAAAAGTGATAAGTTAAAAGTCAAAAGTAAAAAGGGTAGTATAAAATAAATTGTGTAAATTTGTTTTTAAAAATAAAATAAGGGTGT
>DAONKS010000111.1:0-2989 GCA_035406305.1 bacterium
ACTATAATGTTGACTTTAAGGTAGAACCATCCTCAAACATCTGGATAAATATCCTCGTATCTACCCTTCCTATACTCCTTGTTTTTCTTCTTATATGGTTTCTTGTATTCAGACAGATGTCCTCTGAAAGTAGCAGGGTAATGGCATTCACAAAAAGCAGGCCTATAATGCCTGACAAAAAGAACCGCGTCACATTTGATGATGTGGCTGGATGTAAGGAAGCAAAAGAAGAACTGCGAGAGGTTATTGAATTTCTGAAAGACCCCAAAAAATTTCAGCGGCTTGGGGGAAAAATCCCGAAGGGTATCCTTCTTATAGGACCCCCTGGAACAGGAAAGACGCTTCTTGCAAAGGCGGTTGCAGGTGAAGCAGGCACACCATTTTTAAGTATGAGTGGTTCTGATTTTGTTGAGATGTTTGTCGGTGTAGGAGCCAGCAGAGTCCGCGACCTCTTCCGTCAGGCGATGCGTTTAAGCCCCTGTATTGTATTTATTGATGAACTTGATGCTGTGGGGAGACAGCGATTTGCAGGGCTTGGCGGCGGACATGATGAAAGGGAACAGACACTTAACCAGCTCCTTGTCCAGATGGACGGGTTTCCTACTGAAAGTGGTGTGATTGTAATGGCAGCAACAAACAGACCCGATGTGCTTGACCCTGCCCTGACAAGACCCGGAAGATTTGACAGAACGATAGTGATTGATTTTCCAGACATTCAGGCAAGGGAGGAGATACTTAAGGTCCATATGAGAAATAAACCCATAGATAAATCCGTTGATGTGAAGGTGCTTGCGAGGGCAACCGCAGGGTTATCTGGAGCAAACCTTGAAAATCTTGTAAATGAGGCCGCGCTTCTTGCAGCAAGGAAAAACAGGAACAGGATAGAGATGTCGGACTTTGAAGAAGCAAAAGATAAGGTTCTTATGGGTGTTGAAAGAAGAAGCTTAGTGATAAGCGATAAGGAAAAAAAGATTATTGCCTACCATGAAGCAGGCCATACACTCGTTCAGAAACAACTCCCTGAGGTATACCCTGTGCATAAGGTTACCATAATACCGAGGGGGCAGGCACTTGGAATAACACATATACTCCCTGAAGAAGACAGATTTATTGAAAGTAATCTCTATTATAAAAACTCAATCTGTGCCCTGATGGCAGGAAGAACCGCTGAAAAGATTGTCTATGGGAAAATCTTCACGGGTGGAGAAAATGACCTGAAAATAGCCACAGAGATAGCAAGACGGATGGTATGTGAATGGGGAATGAGTGAAAACTTAGGACCTGTGAGTTACCACCACAACGAAGCGGTCTTCCTCGGCAGAGACATTGTAAGACAGAGGGAATACAGCGAAGATACTTCAAGGGAGATAGACAATGAGATAAGAAGAATACTTGAAGAAGCAGAAAATCGTGCAATGGAGATACTTAAAAGCCAGAGAGATAAACTGGAAAAACTCGCTGAAGCACTCCTGCAGAAAGAGACGCTTAACTCAGACGAGATAGATGAAATCCTTGGACTGAAAAAAGAGGAGAGAGTAACCAATGGACCAGAAGAAGATAGAAGAGGCAATTAGAAATATTATTGAAGCAGTTGGAGAAAACCCTAACAGGAAAGGTATAAGGGAAACACCGAAAAGAGTGGCAAGTATGTATGCAGAACTTCTGGGGGGTATAGAAGAAGACCCTGAAAAGATACTCGGGAAGACATTCAAGGAAAACTTCAATGAACTGGTACTGGTAAAGGATATCCCGTTTTTTTCTCTCTGTGAACATCACCTTCTACCTTTTTACGGTAAAGCACACATTGCATATCTACCTGACAATGGGGTTGTTGTGGGGATAAGCAAACTTGCACGACTTGTTGACATATTTTCCAGAAGGATGCAACTGCAGGAACGGATTACCAATCAGATTGCTGATACCATTATGAAGGTATTAACACCACAGGGAACAATGGTGGTGATAGAGGCAGAACATATGTGTATGAGTATGCGCGGTGCAAGGAAATCAGGGACAAAAATAGTAACATCTGCAATGAGAGGCATCTTTTTAAGGGACTTCAGGACACGGACAGAGGCAATAAATCTTATTATGCCCCAGAGATAAATCTCCCGAGCCCACCGCGGAGGTGGGATTTTATCTCAGAAGGGGAGAAAAAAGCAAAACGACACCGATAATCATAAGGATAATCCCTGCAATTGCAAATACATCAGATACACTTTCTTTCTGGTAGTTAAGTTTCGGCTTAAACGTGAGGTATATCCCCCCGCCTATTAAGAAAAGCCCTATTACCATCTGAATAATTACTTTTGTCTCCATATCCTGATTATACAATTTCTCCGTATAGAATGCCATCACTACCAATATTTTTTGCTACGAAACTGATAATTTCATTGATAAGACATCTTTCAATCTCATCTGAAATACACACAGGGATATACTGTGATGAATACCCCTCCCATCCATTTTCTGCCTGTCTTTCCACGAGGACATCTAAAATTTTCCCTGTGAACTGTTTTTTTGCCTTTATAGAGCCCTTACCCGCAATTAATTCTAATTCCCTTTCCCTTTCTTTCTTCATCTCTTCAGAAACATTCCCACCAATGGAAAAAGCATATGTCCCTTCCCTTGCTGAATACCTGAATATGTGGACTTTGAGAAAGCCAATCTCTTCCACTGCCTTTAAACTTAATCTGAAGTCATCATCCTCTTCGTAAGGAAAGCCAACCATAATGTCGGTAGTGAAAGTAAATCTATCATACCTGTCTCTCTTTTTTATCCTTTCTATCCTTTGCAGATATTCAGAAAAGGTATATCTCCTTCTCATCAGTTTAAGAACCCTATCAGAACCACTCTGTAAAGGGATATGGAGATGGGGGCAGAAGAGTTCGTTTGAAACAAGATAATCACAGAGTTTATCAGTGAGATAAAAAATCTCAATAGAACTCAATCTGATTCTTTTAAGTCCCTCAACATCTTTCAACCGCTC
>DAONKS010000112.1:0-2975 GCA_035406305.1 bacterium
AAAAGCCCCCTTCTTTTTTTGCCCCCACCAATCCCACCGCGGGGGTGGACCTGGGGTTGAAAGCAGGTAGGTGAAGTGGTAGAATAGAATGGAAAAAATGAGAGGAGGCGAGGGATATGAAAAGGTTATTTACTTTAGAATATTGGATAGATGATGGATGGTATGTGGGTAGATTAAGGGAAATTCCCTATATATTCAGTCAGGGGGAGACACTTGATGAACTAAAAGAAAATATATTGGATGTCTATAATCTTATGACACAAGATGAAAGGACAGAGATTCATCCTGAAAGCAAACAGGAAGAGATAGAGGTAGAAGTGTGAAAAGGAAAGAGTTTATTAGATTCTTAATAAAAAACGGATGCTACCTGGAAAGGCATGGAAAAAAACACGACTTATATTTAAATCCTGTAACAGGTAAGAAATCTGCAGTTCCTCGCCATAGTGAAATTAAAGATTCTCTATGCAGATTAATAAAAAATCAATTGAAAATAAAAGAATGAAAAAATATATCGTCACTTTAATCAAAGAGATGTTGAAGGAGGATATAGGAAAAGGAGATATCACAACATCCTTCCTTTTTGAAAAAAACTTTACTGTTGATGCAGTCATTACAGCGAAAGAAGACGGAGTTATATGTGGTATAGATGTATTTAAAGGTGTATTTTTATATCTCTCTCCTTCATTCAGATTTAAGTTCTCCGTAAAGGACGGAGAGAATATATATAAAGGTATGAAGGTTGCGGAAATTAAAGGACCTGTTAAAGAACTTCTTACAGGTGAGAGGACTGCGCTTAACTTTTTACAGCACCTTTCAGGTATTGCCACACTCACAAAAAAATTTGTTGAAAGGGCAGGTAAAATAGAAATTTATGACACAAGGAAGACAACGCCACTTTTAAGAGAACTTGAGAAATATGCGGTGAAGGTAGGTGGTGGTAAGAACCACCGATTCGGGCTTTATGATATGGTGCTTATAAAGGATAACCATATAACTGCTGTGATGAAAGAAAAAGGGATGAATAGGTTAGATGCAATCTCTTACGCAGTTGAAAAGGCAAAGAAAAAGGTAAAGGGAAGGTATAAGGTGGAGGTTGAGGTTGAAAATTTTATTGAGGCAGAGGCAGGTTATAAGGCAGGTGCGGATATAATAATGTTTGACAATGCAGATGAAAAGGAACTGAAAAAGTTTGTGGAGTGGCTGGGAAGTAGAAGGAATAAGGTTATTATTGAGTGGTCTGGCAATGTTGATATTAAAACGATAGAAAAAATAAGTAAATTGCCTGTTGACAGGGTATCTGCTGGCTGTATCACACACTCTGCAAAGGCGGTTGATTTTTCTTTGAAGATAATTTAGTTCTGTAGTGCTGAAGTGCAATAGTGCAGAAGGAGTAATATGATGGATAAACTTTTTCTTTCACCTTTTGAGGTCTCTCAGGAACTTGTCCGTATCGGGACAAAAAAGGCAGAGGCAAAGTGGTTGGAACTCTTCCTTTTCGGAGTCCTTGCAGGGCTTTATATCGGGTTTGGCGCGCAGACAGCGATAAGTGTTATCAGCGGTGGAACTTTAGACCCCGGGCTTGCTAAATTTCTTTCGGGTAGTGTCTTCAGTTTAGGACTGATACTTGTCCTTATCCCAGGGGCTGAACTTTTTACAGGTAATATCCTGATGACTATAGGGGTTCTGACAGGTAGATATAACACCCTGAAACTCCTCCGTAACTGGTTTATTGTTTATGCGGGTAATTTTTTTGGCTCTGTTTTTCTCGCCTGGCTGGTTAAAGAGACAGGGCTGTTTGGCTCTGGATGTAATTATACACCTGCAGGGATGACAGTTATTTCTATTGCTGAAAATAAGATAGCACTTGGTTTTACGGAGGCACTTACCCGTGGTATCTTATGTAATATTCTTGTCTGCCTTGCGGTAATTATATGCATATCTTCACTGACAGTGAGCGGAAAAATTTTAGGTATTTACTTTCCCATTATGGCTTTTGTTGCCAGCGGATATGAGCACTCCATAGCCAATATGTATTTTATACCTGCAGGACTTCTTGCTGAAGGTTGTTTTATCAGTAAGTTTGGTTTATTATGGAAAAATCTTATACCTGTGACAATAGGTAATATCATAGGTGGTTTAATAATAGTTGTATTTCATCCCAAGATGTTTAAAAAGATACTGCATCATTGAAAAAGTGTTATTTAGTTAAGTAGGTGAAATACCTCTCCCTCTTTTACACAAGTGGTGAGGGGTTTCTCTTTTCTTTCCTTCTCCCCACAGGGGAGAAGGTACGGATGAGGGGGAGGAAGTTTATTATCCACAAACATGTTTTATCAAAACTGTAGCAATTTTAACTTTTGCACTATGGATTACATTGATACCCACTGCCATCTTAACTTCCCTGAATTTGACAATGACAGGGAAGAGGTTGTTGCTGAAGTGATAAAAGAAGGGATTGTTGCCATTATTAATCCTGGCTCAAGTGTTGAAAAAAGTGAGAGTGCAGTTCTCCTTTCAGAAAAATATCCATCCGTCTATTCCGCTGTTGGTATACACCCACTTGATGTTAAAGGTGTTTCTCTTTCAGACATCTCAGAGATTGAAAAACTTGCAAAAAGGGAAAAGGTTGTGGGTATTGGAGAGACAGGACTTGATTTTTATTACGGTAGAGAAACAGAGGCAAAACAGAAGGATTTTTTTATAGCCCACATTGATATTGCAGGGAGATTAAATCTCCCTTTGATAGTCCACCAGAGACAGAGCAGGGATGAGGTGATTGACATCTGCGAGAAATATAAACTTCCTGAAAAGGTGGTATTCCACTGCTTCGGCGGCGATAAGGTGATGGCTGAATACTGCATAAAGAGAGGGTTTTACATATCATTTACAGGAACTATCACATTTAAGAATGCTGACGATGTAAGGGCTGTATGTAAGGAATATCCGATTGATATGGTAATGGCTGAGACAGATGC
>DAONKS010000113.1:0-2964 GCA_035406305.1 bacterium
ATTATAATATCCATACTTATTCTTTACGCTCACAGGAGTAATATAAAACGGCTATTAACAAAAAAAGAAAACAGGATACATATGCCATGGGAGAAAAGATAGGTGTATTAGGAGCAGGTGGATGGGGAATAACACTAAGTCGTCTTCTGGAGAAAAAAGGATACAGCATAATCCTGTGGGAACCGATAGAAAAAAATCTTTCTATCCTGAACAAAAAACGGGAAAACCCCGACTATTTCCCTGGATTTAAAATTCCTGAAGATGTTGATATTACAGGTTCTATAAAAGAAGTTATCTTGCAATCCGATGTTATTATAATAGTAGTACGGTCTACTTTTTTCAGAAGCACATTAAAACAACTGAAAAAATTTTACAGGGGACAGCCAATACTTACAGGGACGAAAGGGCTTGAATCATCCACAGGAAATAGTATGTCAGAGATTATAATATCTGAACTCGGAAATGTCCCTTTCGGAATACTCTCGGGTCCTACAATTGCAAAGGAGATAGCACAGGGAATGCCTTCAGCTGCAGTTGTGGCAGCACCCAGAAAAAATACCGGGCTTATATTTCAAAAAATACTGAACTGTGAAACATTAAGGATATACACAAGTAAAGATGTAAAGGGAGTTGAAATAGGTGGTGCCTTTAAAAATGTCATTGCAATTGGTGCAGGTATAATTGATGGTCTGTCTCTCGGGATAAACACAAAGTCCGCATACCTTACAAGAGGGTTGAATGAAATGATTAAGGTAGGATGCCGTCTTGGGGGAAAGGAAAAGACATTCAGAGGACTTTCGGGGATAGGGGACTTAATAACAACATCTTTCAGCAGGTTTAGCAGAAACAGGTCATTCGGAGAAGCGATAATAAAAACAGGAAAGGAGAGATATCTTAAAGAAAGTAAGATGGTAATAGAAGGGCTTTTTGCTACAGAGGCATTTTACAGATTGAGCAGAAAAATGGATATAGAATTGCCAATAACTGAGTCAATATATAGAATTATATATGAGAACGCAAAACCTGAAATGGAAATTAAAAAACTGATGACGAGAAAACCAAAAGAAGAATAATGAAAAGAGAAGAGAAATTTTATTATATCGGAGAGGTAAGCAAAATCGTTGAACTGCCTGCACATATAATCAGGTTCTGGGAAAAAGAACTCTCTTTCATAAAGCCATTAAGGGACCAGAAAGGACACAGGATATACACGGAAAAAGACATTGAAAAAATTAACAGAATAAAATTTTTGGTCTATAATGAGGGATATAAGATAAAGGGTGTAAAAAGAAAATTGAGAGAGAGAACTGCGAAAGAAGAATTAAAGGAGACAAAAAAATTTCTTCAGGATATTCTAAGGGATATAAAGGAGATAAAAAAATGTTTACAATAGGACTTCTTGCATCGGGGAAAGGAAGTAATATCCAGGCAATAATAAATTATATAAAAACTGAGGGTCTACATAATATAAATGCAGGTGTGATACTGAGTGATAATCTCTCCTCAGGGGCACTTGAGATAGCAAAAAAAGAAGGGATAAAACACTATTGCATACAGGAAAAAAAATACAGGACAATCCTGTCACCTGAGACAGAAAAGAAATATGTGAAGGTATTGAAAGAACATAAAGTAGACCTTATCTGTCTGGCTGGTTTTATGAGAGTTATTAAGGAAGAATTTTTGAAAAACTTTCCAGGGAAAATTATAAATATACACCCCTCGCTGCTGCCTGCATTCCCCGGACTTGAAGCATGGAAACAGGCACTAAACTATGGAGTGAAATTTACGGGATGCACCACCCACTTTGTAGAAGCCGGCGTTGATACAGGACCCATAATATTACAGGCAGTGGTTCCTGTACTGAAGGATGATACGCCAGAAACTCTCCATAAAAGGATACAGGAAAAAGAGCACATTATATATCCACTGACAGTAAAACTCATAGCAGAGGGGAAAGTAAGTATATCTGGAAGAAAGGTATATATCAACGGTTAAACGGAGAATATTAAATGGAAAAAACTATTCTGAGAAAAGCGAAGATGGGTGATGTAAACCAGATAAGACGGCTTATAAACAGTTTTGCAAACGAGGGAAAGATGCTTCCTGTATCTCTTAATATGCTCTATGAACGGCTCAGAAACTTCTGGGTGGTGGAAGAAAATGGCAGGGTTATAGGATGTGCAGCCCTTAAAATTGTATGGAAAGACCTCGGGGAGATAAGGTCCATTGCCATATCCAGGAAACACCAGGGAAAGGGATATGGTAAGATGCTTGTAAAGAAATTACTTGAAGAAGCGAAGGAGATTGAACTGAAAAAAATTTTTACACTTACGTATGTTCCTGAGTTTTTTGAAAAATTGGGATTTGAAAAAATTATAAAATCACAACTGCCACATAAGGTATGGAGTGATTGTATTAACTGCCCGAAGTTCCCGAGGTGTGATGAAACAGCAATGTTGAAGGTTCTGAAAAAATGAAAAAAACACATCTTTTCTTTTTACCTGTTTTGGTTATTCTGCTTTCACAGTTTTTTGCAGAAGCAAAAATTTTTATGGGAGAGAAGATTTCTGTTGAAGAACCATCAGAAGAAGAGGTTTTCTTTATCGGTGATGAGATTAAGGTGAGTTCCACACTTAAAAGTGAATTTATAGGTATTGGCAGGAATATAACTGTTTTTACTGATACAAAAGGTGACTTTATTGCAATTGGCTATAATGTGAGGTTTGCCGGCAATGCCGCAAAGGATATCTATATAGTTGGCAACAATATAACGGTGGAAACAAATTCTAATGGAAGCATCACAGTTCTGGGGAAAAATGTCAGAATAAAAGGAGATATCCGGGGAAATATGCGTGTAAGTGCAGAAAATATATTAATAGAAGGAGCCATAAAAGACAAGACAATACTCTGGGGTAAGGATATTACCCTTTCAGGAACTTTTAACGACCTTTCTATATATGGGAC
>DAONKS010000114.1:0-2956 GCA_035406305.1 bacterium
GAAAGTAAGAACTAAAAATTTCTGAAGGACAAATCCCGAAAAAAGGAATTAAGATGGCGATTATACTTGCTTCAAAATCACCGAGAAGGCAGGGACTCCTTAAAAAAATAGTGGATGACTTTGTTGTTATCCCTTCTGATGTAGATGAGACATCTATTATAAAAGAAGCAGACCCTTTGAAATTCGCAGTTGATGCAGCCGTATTGAAAGCAAAGGATGTGGGGAAGAAATATCCGTCAGATACGGTTATAGGCGCTGATACTGTAGTTGCCATTGGGAATACAATAATAGGAAAGCCGATAGATGAAAATGACGCAAGAAGGATTCTGGAGATGCTTTCCGGAACAAGGCACAGGGTGATAACCGGGCTGGCTGTTTACAGAGCGGTGGATGATAAAATTCTTACCGGCTATGAGATAAGTTATGTAAAGTTTAAAAAACTTTCACCAGAGGAAATAGAAGAAGAGTTAGCAAAAAATGAATATATGGATAAGGCGGGTGCTTATGCAATACAGTCGGTAGGAGACAGGTTTGTGGAAGAACTGAAAGGTGATTATGATAATGTTGTTGGGCTACCTGTTAAAAAACTTAAAGGGCTGCTTAATTTGTTCAATCAACCTGAGCGTGAAATAGAGATTGTTGATATGGCTTTCCCCAAAAACTGGGCTGTGGGAAGAAGTGGTGGTATGGTTATTTTTGTTCCTGATGCGGTCTATGGAGATAAAGTACGGGTTTTCATTACAGAGAGGAAGAAAAATTTTGCATACGGAAAGGTGATAAAAATTATCCAGCCATCCCCTTACAGGGTAGAACCGTTGTGCAAGCACTTCGGTCTCTGTGGTGGCTGTGTATTGCAGAACCTTAGGTATGAAAACCAGTTAGAACTGAAGAGTATGTATCTTTTGAATACTATAAGAAAGATAGCAGGAAAAGATGTGCTTGATGGTGTAGAAGTTTTACCTATCATCCCTTCACCTGATATTTTTTTCTACAGGAACAAGATGGAGTTTGCCTTCGGAAGTGAAAAAAACAGAATTTTTCTCGGACTGAGGAAGAGAGGAGATGCTTCAGGTGGTTATCACAAGAATACCGTCCCCCTTTCAGAGTGCAGTATATTCAGCGAAGTTGTTAAAAAAATATTCCCTGTTGTCAGCGAGTTTGCTGAAAGGACAGGACTTGGTGTCTATAATCCTTATACAGGAGAAGGATTTTTCAGGCATCTTGTAATAAGAGAAGGGAAAAACACAGGAGAATTGATGGTTATACTTGTAACAAAAAGCGGTGAGATTCCTGATATGACGAAGTTGATGGATAAACTGCCTCTAAATGTAAAAAGTTTATGGTGGGTGGAGAACAACCGTATCTCAGATGTTGTGGCATTTGAGAGAAAACACCATCTTTATGGAGATGCCTGTATAGAAGAAAAGATGGGGGAAATGAAGTTCAGGATAGCACCGCAGTCATTCTTCCAGCCGAATACGAAGGCATCAGAGGTGCTATATTCCAAAATAAGAGAAGACCTTGAAGATTCAGGTGTTAACAATCTGCTCGGACTTTACTGCGGAAGCGGAGTGATGGAGATTTATTTATCATCTTCAGTAAAAAAAGTTACAGGTATTGACATAGAGCCGTCAAATATAGCAACTGCTGAGGAAAACTGCAGGATAAACAATATAAAAAACTGCCACTTTTACCAGTGTTCTGTTGAAGATATGGTTAAACGGCACAGGGATACAGTTAAAGATGTGGATGCTATTATTGTTGACCCGCCAAGGGCAGGGTTGAGTAAGAAGGCGATGAAGAATGTAACAGGTATCGGAAGCAAGAAAATAATATATGTTTCCTGTAATGTCTCTGCTTTTGCCAGGGATACCGCAGGACTGAGAGAATACGGATATTTCCTTGAAAAACTTTACTGTGTTGATTTTTTCCCCCACACAACCCACCTTGAAAGTATGGGGGTGTTTGGAAAAAAAGTCAAAACTTAACCTTTTATCCCTATCTCTGTGGATGGTTCTGCCTTCTGGTATTTTGCCACTATTTCCACAAACTTCTCAAAAGATATGCCATCACCTGTAGTCTCTTTGAAGTCCTTTATAAACTCATCAAGCGATTCTGGGGAGATGAAGCCCCCCCGTATCTTCATATAGAGCGTTTCAAACCCATCTCTGTCCAGTTTATCTGTAATTTCTGATATCTCTCTGTATATCTCCTGCTTCCTCTTCTCCTCAACGATGGTAGAAAACTCCTCTTCCAGCGACTGCTCTGCTTTTATTCCAAACTCATATCCAGAAGAAATCTCTTCTATCTTTTTCATCTGTTTTTCCCTTATCCTTTTGGCCCTTTTTACGCAGAAATTACCATACAGTATGGGCATCAATATCAGAGGAATCCCGAAATACATTCCTGTCCAGGCAATGCCTATAAAATTTCCAAGGCCCGGGTTACCATCATATACGGGTTTTATATACTCAATAAAGCCGGTGAGTATCCCTTCTCTGAGGGCAAATGTCCAGGAATAAACAAAGTCAGCAAGGATAAGGACAATTCCGAAAATAACACCCCTTATATATCCATAGTCCTGTGCGTTTTCTTCTGTAAGGGTTGCTGGTATGCCCAGGAATTTTCTTGCAGGCGAGAGCATCATTCTGGCAAGCACAAGCAAATTCTCTTTTACCTCCTCTATATCTTTTTCAAAGGAGCCGTACACCAGCATATTTTTGCCTGTGCCTTTGTATATCCCAACAAATCTGTTGACAGGCAATGAAAAATTAACATTAAAATAAGGAAAGAGAAAATTCCGCTTTGTATATAATGTCCACACACCGTAAGGTGTCTCTACCTCTGTTTCTTTATTATATCCAAGATAGCCCAGCAGCTGGTATGTGCGGGGGCTTATATCCTTGAAATACTTTATGGTTTCGTAATTGTTTTTTAACACCTCTTCCATAGGTAT
>DAONKS010000115.1:0-2949 GCA_035406305.1 bacterium
GAACTGCCTACGCCAGCCTTTTCAGGGCTGCGCTCTACCAGTGAGCTACCCCGGCAGGTAAATATAAAAGGCAAAACTTAAAACTCAAAAATAAAAATTATTAAATTTCTTTCTCTCTGCTTTTAAGCATACCAGATACCTGTTTTTTTGTCAATAACAGGGGAAAAGGTATAATAAGATAAAGTCACCCCCTCACCCATCCCTCTCTCCTTCCGCCTGAGGCGGACAGGCAAGGGGAAAGGACGAGGGGATGGTGGTTGGATGGCCACCTGCGAAATATCAACAGGGGAAAAGGATGGCAAACAGGATTGAATATGTAAGAAAAAGAGATGGCAGTATAGTTCCTTTTAACAAACAGAAGATAGCAGATGCCATCTTCAAGGCAGCACAGAGTGTTGGCGGTCAGGATAGATACCTTGCAGAAGACCTTGCAGAGGTTGTATGGCTTTACCTTGAAAAGGAGTACAAAGGGGATATCCCTTCTGTTGAAGAGATACAGGATATTGTAGAAAGGGTGCTGATTAAGACCGGTCATGCAAAGACAGCAAAGGCATATATCCTTTACAGACAGAAACGTGCAAGGGCAAGGCAGATAAGGGAAGGGATTCGTCCTGAGACCCTTGCAGAAAAGGAGGTGCTTCAAAGAGAACTGCCACTCTCTGTAAGGAGAAGTGATGACAGGATAGGGCTGTGGGATAAAAACACTATTATTGAGGCGCTTGTCAGAGAGACAGGGATTTCCAGAAATATTGCGGAAGTAATAGTTGCGGAAGTGGAAGAAGATGTTATTGCATCAAAGGTGAAAAACCTGACATCTTCAATGATAAGGGAACTGGTTAATGCAAAACTGATTCTTTATGGATTTGAAGAAGAAAGGGTGAAACACTCAAGAATAGGGCTTCCTCTTTATGATATCTCTGCCATATTTGACAGTTTTAATGGGCCTCCCGATATGCTTTCATCATATCTTGGAAGGAGAATAAAGAGAGAGTTCGCAATGAATGCGGTAATACCACAGGGCATAGTGGAAAGACATCTGAAAGGTGAGATATCAATTAAAAGCATAGAAGGGGTAGACAAAATTTTGAACGTATATATCCCTGTGAATACGATTGATGAGATACCACTCCTTTATAAAAACATTGCTCCTCTTGTTGAAGGAGACGTGGTTTTCTCTTTACCATGGGATAGTTCTTACCCGGATATGGTAGCTTTTAATGAGAATCCGTTTGTTTTAGAGTTCCCTTACAGGTTGATGAAAGATAACCTGATAGACACAACAAAAACTGCTGTTATCAGGATAGACAGCAAGGATGATTTTAATGCATTTGTTAATACCAGAGAGAAAAGTGGCTATGGTATCTCCATTCACAGAAAGGCAAAAGGGCCGCTTTTGGTACTGAACCGTATTACCCTTAACATCCCTGTCATCAATGCATATGCTGAACAGGATGGTATTTCTCTCAGAACAAGAATATCAGAGATATTAAGGGCCTTATTTGATATGATTGTTTCTCAGGAATCCCTGATAAAGAAGACACCATATGCAGGAACCGTTCTGTCTGCCTTTACAGGATATCATACCACGGTGGAAATAGAATGTACAGATGCTGGGGAAGTCGGGTGGTCGCCCGATGAAGAGTTTTTCTCAGAGATTCTCTCTGATTCCCTTTCTGTGTTTATGAATCAGCCGTCCGATGGTATGATAGAAATGACTGGAAAGTGTTTTGAAAAGCAGGATGTAGTAGCGAGGATAAAGAATGGTTAAAATTGCTCTTTTCGGGTATTCGGACAGTGGCAAAACAACCCTTTTTCGCTATCTTACAGGGAAGAACGAAGAGTTATACGACCCGTTCAAACCCTGTATAGGAGTGGGAATATATAAGGATAGCAATATTGACAGAATTACAGAAATACATAAAGCCAGAAAGGTGGTGTATCCTGAATTTGAATTCTTTGACTTCAAGGGATTCCCTTTAAGTCAGGGTTTTCCTGATAACTATTTCAGCCATTTTTTTGATATGGATATTATTGTCTGCGTCATCAATAACTTTTCTGAAACTTCATCTCCTGAGAAAGAATCAGCATCCCTTCTTATGGAACTCATCCTTTATGATACGGAGAAAATCCAGTCCATCTTAAAGAAGAGAGATGATGGCACTTCTGCTATCAGCCAGCAACAGGTAGATGTGCTTAAAAAAGGATTAAAGGTATTAGAAGATGAACGACTTTTAAATGAGATGGCAGATGTTGATAAAAGGTTAATATACGGAATTCAACTCCTTACCACAAGACAGGTCTTTTTATATATCAACGGAGCCAGACAAAAGTTTACCCTTCCCGCCGGCTGTCCATACCTTATCCAGAATGAACCTGACGCACTCTCTCTTTATAAATCTATAATGAAGGCACTCTCTCTAATTACATTCTATACAGTTAAGGGAGATATTGTTCAGGGATGGGTCATACCTTCCAGTTATACTGCAAGACAGGCAGCAGGGAAGATACACAAGGATATAGAAAAAGGTTTTATAAAGGCAGCGGTTTTATCCGTAGCCGACTTCATTGAGATTGGCTCCTGGCAGGCGGCTAAAAATACGGGGGCATTAAAGTTTCTGGGGCCAAATTCACTTATTTCAGATGGAGATATTGTTGAATTTTACTTCCACTGATCGGTGTACAGGAAACATCTCTGTTCCCCCTCACCTGAATAGCAAGTGGCAAGTGGTAAATAGCAAATGGCATGTGGAAAGGATGCCCCCCTCACCCTAACCCTCTCCCCGTTGGGGAGAGGGAAAGAATGGGTGTACAAGGGAGAGGGAAATGAATAAAAGGGAGAAGGGATGGCTGAGTATTAACTTATTATTATTCCTGCATATCCAACTACCTGTGCGTAGTCCTTATTTGTCTCTCCGCTTGTTGTATACCTCACAAGTTCTGCCTCTTTTG
>DAONKS010000116.1:0-2937 GCA_035406305.1 bacterium
CTTCATGAAGGCCTTCTATTATCTGTTCATCCCTGCTGGTACCAAGTGTCACAGAAGCAAGACACTGTGTCTGTCCTCTTGTAAAAAGAGCAGAACCATGCGTTCTTGGCAGGAGCCCTACAATACATTCCAACGGTCTTATCTCATAAAAGCCCCTTCCATCAAGTCGTTTACCTTTACCCACTATCAACCTTCTTATATTAGTTTCAAGCGCCTTTTCAAATAATTTCTTTGCCTCTTCTTTTTTCTCATCAGGAAATTCATTAAGAAACTCTTCTTGTATTGTATTATAAAACTCTGTTCGTGCTTTCTTTTCAGGAAACTCATACGCTTTTTCTATTCTTTCCGAAATAAAGTTATATGCTTTCCTCTTTATCTCTTCATCATATTTTTCTTCTTCCCATCCTTCTTTTTCTCCGATAAATTCTTTCTGTCTTTCTACAATCCTTTTTATCTCCTGATGACCAACCCTCACAGCCTCTAAAAATTGCTCTTCAGAACATTCCTTTCCATCACCCTCAATCATCAAAATTGAGCCATCTGTTCCGGAGATAATCATATCTATTAAACTATCTTTCATCTGAGTGTTCGTAGGATTAATAACATACTTATTGTCTATCAGCCCTATCCTTACTGCACCAACAGGTCCAGAGAAAGGTATCTTTGAAGCAGTAATAGCAGAGGATACAGCTACCACTGCCGGAACATCGGGGTTGTTTTCCATATCAGCGGAGACAACACTAACAACTACCTGAATTTCCTTTCTATAATCTTTCGGAAAAAGTGGCCTTATAGACCTGTCTATCAAACGGCTTACCAGTATTTCCCTCTCTGTGGGCTTCCCTTCTCTTTTAAAAAAGCCACCAGGAATCTTGCCGATGGAAGATATGTATTCTCTGTAATCGCATATAAGCGGGAAAAAGTCAATATCTTCGCGAGGCTGTTTGGAACTTACTACAGTAGCGAGAACCACTGTATCACCTACTCGTACCCAGATTGAGCCATCACTCTGTTTAGCAACAAAACCACTTTCCAAAGATAAAATATTACTTCCAAAGGGAATCTCTATTTTTTTACCCATTATCTTTTCACTTCCTGATTTTTAACTTCTCAATAATCTCAAGATATCTGGAAGGATTTTCCATCTGGAGATACTTCAGAAGTTTTCTTCTCTGACCTATCAGTTTTAAAAAGCCGCGTCTGGAGTTCGTATCCTTTTTAAACTTTTTGAAATGTTCGTTAAGCGCCTCTATTCTTTTTGTAAGCAAAGCAATCTGTACCTCTGGTGAACCTGTATCATCGGGATGTCTTCCAAATTCCTTTGCTATCTCTTTCTTTATTTCTGTCTCCAACATTTTCACTCATCTCCTTTTCACCGTTAAGGTTTTTAATGATTATATAACTTAAAAAACTTTTTGTCAATAAACTGTTTTGTGGTAAGATATTCAATATCACTGAACACTAATGGAGATAAGTGGAGAGTAAAAAATAGTTAATAATTGTAAGTTTTAACTTTTGCGTTTTGGTTTTGATATTTACGGGCTCAGTAAATATTCACGATTTTAACTTATGACACAAAAATATACTAAAGTTCGTGGTATGCATGATATACTGCCATTAGAGATTTCAAAGTGGCAGTTTGTTGAGAGAGTCCTTACAGATACAGCAAAATTTTATGGTTATAAAGAAATAAGAACTCCTCTTGTAGAATCCCGCTCACTTTTTGAAAGAAGTATAGGGAGTGATACAGATATTATATCTAAAGAAATCTATGCCTTTAAAGACAGAAAGGGAAGAGATATTGCACTCAGGCCTGAAGGAACTGCTTCTGTAGTAAGGGCATTCATTGAATCGGGTATGTCTGTAGAAAAAAAAGTTTTTCGCTTTTACTATTACGGACCGATGTTCAGGTATGACAGACCACAGAAAGGGAGATACAGACAGTTTTATCAGTTTGGAGTGGAATTAATAGGAAGTAACCACCCTTTTTTTGATGGAGAAGTAGTCGCAATGCTTCATACGATAGCAGAGAAATTAAAACTTAATGGATATAAATTCCTCGTTAATACATTAGGATGTAGTAATTGTAAAACAAAATATTCTGATATAATTAAGGATTATTTTTCTGGCAGGAAAAACAATTTATGTAATGACTGTATTAAAAGAATTATTAATTCTCCACTAAGGATACTTGACTGTAAAAATCCTGGCTGTAAACAATCTATTTCTAATGCCCCGCTAATTGGAAACATCCTCTGTAATGACTGCTTGTATCATTTCCAGAAATTTCAGGAATATCTGAAAGTAAATAATGTGCCTTATAAAGTTGACCCTTATCTTGTAAGAGGACTTGATTATTATACCAGAACTGTTTTTGAACTATATGTTGAGGGAGACGAAAATGCCATTGCAGCAGGAGGTAGATATGACAATCTTATTAATCAACTGGGTGGACCTGACATTCCAGCAGTTGGCTTTGCAATAGGGATGGAACGGCTCATATCTCTTGTTGAATATAACACCCCATCAGAACCGCTTATATATTTTGCCTGTATTGGTGAAGAGGCAAAAATTAAAGGGACTAAAATTATTAACGAACTCCGCAAGGAAGGTATAACAGCGGAGACGGACTATAAAGAAGAATCGCTGCGTTCTCATTTAAAGACCGCCAACAGGGCAGGAGCAAACTGGTGTATAATAATCGGAGAAGATGAAATAAAAAGGGAAGAGTTTATCTTTAAAGATATGCTATCAGGAAAGCAGATAACTATTCCATTTAATAATTACATAAAGAGGATAAAGGAGTTATTAAAATGTTGAGAACTCATCTGTGTGGAGAACTAAATAAAAACCATTCAGGGAAAAAGGTGATACTTTGCGGGTGGGTGAATTCTATAAGAGACCACGGAGGAGTAATATTTTTTGATATAAGAGACA
>DAONKS010000117.1:0-2834 GCA_035406305.1 bacterium
ATAGGGGGAACGGGAGGAGAATGGATAAATATGAAGTGGAGTGGATATCTGCAACAGGGCTGAAAAAAATCCAGTCAGAACGGTTAAAAAATCTTGTAAGATATGTAGAAGAAAAAGTTCCTTTCTATAAAAATCTATTTAAAGAAAAAAAGATAGATGTCAATAAAATCTCTTCTGTGGATGATTTGAAATTCCTGCCTTTTACAGTTAAATCAGACCTCCGAGACCACTATCCTTTCTCACTTTTTGCTGTTCCTTTATCAGAGGTGCTTGAAATCCACGCATCCTCAGGGACTACAGGGAAATTAACTGTAGTGGGTTATACTAAAAATGATATCAAACTGTGGTCAGAGGTAATGGCAAGGTCACTTTTATGTGCAGGGGTGAAGAAAGGTGATATTATCCATAATGCCTATGGCTATGGACTATTTACAGGGGGGTTAGGTTTTCATTATGGTGCCCTTGAGTTAGGAGTTCCTGTGGTACCTGTATCTGCTGGTGGGACAAAGAGACAGTTGATGCTTATAGAGGACTTTAAAAGTACAGTGTTAACCTGTACTCCTTCTTATTCCCTGTGTATGGCTGAAGAGGCGAGGGATATGGGTATGGACCCTGCAAAAACAAGTGTCCGTTTAGGAATTTTTGGTGCGGAACCCTGGAGTGAAGGAATGAGGGAGGAGATAGAGAAAGAGTGGAATATACTTGCACTTGATGTATATGGACTTTCTGAAATCATAGGTCCGGGTGTAGCAATGGAATGTCCCGGTAAGAATGGACTTCATATCTGGGCAGACCATTTTATTCCTGAGGTTATAGACCCATCCACTGGGGAAGTGCTGGAAGAAGGTAAGGATGGAGAACTTGTAATAACGACACTTACAAAAGAAGCATTACCTCTTATACGTTACAGGACAGGAGATATTGTCTCCCTTACATCCGAACCCTGCAGTTTCTGTGGCAGGACAATGCCGCGGATAAGTAAAATAAAAGGAAGAATAGATGATATGCTTATTATCAGAGGTGTTAATGTGTTCCCTTCGCAGATAGAGGCGGTTCTTATGAATATACCTGAGGTCGCTCCACACTATCAGATTATTCTTACAAGAGAGAAACATCTTGACAGGATGGAAATTCTCGTTGAGGTGGTTGAAGAGGCGTTTTCCGATGAGGTGAGGAAATTAGAGGAACTGGAAAGGAAGGTTGTCTCTGAAATTGAAAGTACCCTCGGTATTTCTGTAAAGGTGAAACTTGTAGAGCCAAAGAGTATAGAACGAAGTATGGGGAAGGCAAAGCGTGTTATAGACCAGAGGGAAGGAGGTTGATGATGGCCATAGTTCAATTATCTGTCTTTCTTGAAAACCGTCTGGGCCGTCTGGATGAGGTTCTAAAGGTATTGAAAGATAATCAGATTAATATAAGGGCACTTTCACTTGCAGACAAGGCAAACTATGGTATTTTGAGGATGATAGTGGATAATCCAGAAAAATGTATAGCAGTTCTGAAAAGAGAAAATGTCTCTGTTAACTTTACCCCTGTAGTAGCAGTGGAAGTGGAAGACAGACCAGGTGGTTTACAGGATGTTGTAAGGATTCTTGTGGAAAATGGAGTAAATATTGAATATATGTATGCGTTTGTGGAGAAGGCGGGGGATAAGG
Organism: bacterium; assembly: GCA_035406305.1. Taxonomy (GTDB): domain Bacteria; phylum Ratteibacteria; class UBA8468; order B48-G9; family JAFGKM01; genus JAAYXZ01. Next base: position 1,656 of record DAONKS010000117.1, read on the forward strand.
CAGTTGTCGTTTTCAGAGTTGAAGATACTGAAAAAGCAGAAGAGAGTTTGATGTTGGCGGGCAAAAAAATTTTAGAAAAAGAAGATATACCGTTTTAACCTGATGGAGGATAACTATGGATAAAAACTGGCTGGCGTGGTGGCTGGTAGTAATTTTCAGCACTATCTTCACAGGACTCGGGCTGCTTGTCCGTTTGAGGAGGTGGAAAAATGAATAGTTTTTATTATACTGTGGCTATTCCGAAACCTGATATGTCTTATGGAATATGGGCAGGCATTGGTATAGGACTTATGCTTTTGATATGCGTCCTTCTTGGTTTCTACAGTAGAAAGAGAGCAACTTCTTTTGAATCATTCCTTTCAGGTCATCAGGATATAGGTCCTGTAGTCACAGGACTTGCATTAGGTGCTACATGGCTCAGTGGCTGGGCAACATTAGGTATGATGGGTGTTACATATGCCGTGGGCTGGTCAGGTATGTGGTTTGCAGGTATGTGGACAATCGTGGGTATTATGCCCTGCCTGTTTTTTACAGGAGCAAAGATGCAACTTTATGCAGAAAAATTTGGGGCAAGGACGGTTCCTGATGTACTGGGAATAAGATTTGACAGCAGGATAGTCCAGTCACTTTCAGCACTTGTAATGATATTTTTTATGATATTATATGCGGTGGGTCAGTTTAAGGCAGGTGCTACTGTCTGGTACGCTGTTACAGGGCTGCCTGCTATCTGGTGTCTTCTTCTTTCAGGGATTATCGTTTTTATCTATATGGCGGTGGGTGGATATACAGGGACACAGTGGTCACTTGCACTGCAGGGGGCACTTTTAGGGATTGCCTGTTTTGTTCTTGGTATAGTGGCTCTCATTTTTGTGGGAGGTCCATCCTCTCTTAATGCTATGCTTTCTTCCCAGGACCCTAAACTTCTGGCACTGATAAGGAGTGACCTGCCTGTTAAAGGTAATACACAACTATTTTCAAGTCCTGTAGGTGTTGTGGCAACATTTTTTATATTTCTTACTATGGCAACGGGCTTTCCTCATAATGTAGCAAGATTCCTCGGGATGCGGAAACTTACAAAGAAGGACTTTTCTTTGATTACCCTTATGGTCTTTCTTGTGGCAGGCCCACCCATATTTCTTAATGCGATTACAGGGCTTGCTTCCAGGGCTGTCTTCGGTC
>DAONKS010000118.1:0-2833 GCA_035406305.1 bacterium
ACAAGTTTTTCTATATCTTCAGGGAGTATATCCCCGTACTGTGTGATAATCTGATGTTTTTTTGATGGAAGAAGATGGACAAAGGCACCCCCCTCAATACCCAACGAAGCAAGAAGTGTTCTCATTGTAAAAACGGGTGTCTGTTGTATCAGCGATTCCTCTTCTATTCCTGAAAAGAGTATCTCCCCTGATAGTCCTGTGATTTCAGAAGGGTTAAGAGTATCGGTTATTTCTTCCTCAACCTGGTGTATAACCTTAAGGGTCTCTTCTTTCTGAAACAGTTTTTTAAGTGCGTTTACCAGTGAGTATATAAGGGAGCAGGGATACATAGAAAAAAACAGTATAAGGAAAGGGACTGTATCAAGGAAGATGCCGCTTCTCATCAGATAAAGGGAGAAAAATATAAGTAAGGCACTTAAAGCAATAAGAAGAAAGGTACTACCTATAATTCCTGATGATAAAAAGATGAGACCTGTAATAGTACCTGTTGCTACAATCCCCGAAGCAATAAGGGATGATTTCAACCGGTATATATAATTTCCTGACAGTGCATTGGAAAGTCCTGATGCCTGAAAGATGACACCAAACTGTGTTCCAATCGGGGTCGGTATGAGGTCAGCGTTCTTCGCTCCTACCATTGTCTGGCCTATAAGTACAAGTTTTTTGTTGAGGTTGCCCGGATGATATCTTCCTGCAAGAATATCTTCAAATGGTATAAAGTATTTTTCTATCGTTTCAGGAGGCATCATTCTTACATATATACTGCCGTCATTCCTGAAGATAGAGGATGGTTTCTTTCCTGGATATATATTATCAATCCCCTTTTCACCCCTGTATATCCGTACCATCTCAAGTGATATCTGGGGATAGACAGTATCCTTTGTCCTGATAAAGGCAGGGACCCTTCTTATCACCTGGTCGGCATCAACCAGAGTATTTATATGTCCCTGTGATAGCGCTGCACTTTTGAACTCAGGTGCACTGCTTCTTATCTCATCAGCGAGATAAAAGATGCCTTTCCTTTCAGTAATCCTTGTGGGTGAAAAGACAGGCAGTACAACCTTCCTGCTTTTTTTTATGGTCTCTATAAACTCTCTGTCTATCTTCTCGTCGGTTATCTGCGGAAAGAATATGTCAAAGCCAATAACAGACGCCCCTTCTCTTTCAAGAACCTTTAATATCTCTGTATAGTGCTTCCTTGAAAATGGCTCTCCGACCACCTTTTCAAAATTTTCCGTGATACCCAAAACAACAAATGGGAGTGTTTCTGTTTTTCTGTAAGAGTGCGTCAGTCGCCAGTCATAAAATACAAGTTCTGCCTTTTCAAAGGTTTTTTTAGAGAATATAGAAAGGATAATGAGAGAGATAATACAACCGATAACTAACTTAATGAATAATCTCATCCACTATTTATCTGCCCACTTACCTTTTTTTAGGTTTTCTCGGCACCCACTTCTTTTTAATAACATCTGTTGCATTTATAACACTTACTGCCTGTGTCTGGTTCGGCTTAACAACAGACCCTGATGTATCCTGACTTCTGTCCTGAACCTTCACCATTCCTTCCAGTACAGCAATGGATGAAATAAGATTATTGCCTGCAAGCGAGTTTCTCACTATAAACTTTGTGCCTTCAACCCCTGCTATGACAGCGGGTGTAATCACCTCAAATCTTGAATCCCCCTGGTGGTCAACCGTAAAACTTCCTTCTTCTCCTTCCATTGTGTAGATGATATGATAGAGTTTTCCCTCATTGTCTGTGAAGGATGCAAGCAGTCCTACCTTTCCTGAGTTAATCTCCACGGTTGTCCCATCTACGAACTGGAGCGTCCCGCCGCTGTATACCTCACCAAATTTAGCAGGCAGCCCGCTCCACAAGACACCGCTATTTTTTCCTATATCAACCGCATAAGAGAGATATGCTCCTACACTTTTCTGTCCCCTGTTGTGGCGGGGGCATACAAGGAATACCTTCTGCCCATCTTCTTCCGCAAAAAACCTACCTATATAGAACTTCTCATAACTGTTGGCATCAGAGGTTCTATCGGAAGGACACTTAAATATTCTGTTGTTTGTTATATACTGGGGATAAAGGTCTGCAAGGTTTCTCGGGGTTGCTCTATAGTCCGCCTGGAAGTTTTCAATCGCCTGCGAGATATTCTTCATATTGTTGATACATCCCATCGTCCGTGAAAACTCTCTGGAATTAAAAGCAAGTCCTACAAAAAGAGTAAGCAGGGTAATCGCAATGAAGCAGAAGATAATAATCTCTATCAAACTGAATCCGCCTTTCCTCTTTATTTCCCCCCTTTCCCTCTCTTCTGAAATAGAGAGATATACAAGTTTATTTTCCAGTTCTTTTAGTGCAAGGTTCAAACTCATATCCCTTACCTCTGTACTCTTCCACCTTTCAATCACTGCAAGCGCGCTCTTTCCTATATCATTATATCTCGCTGCAAGTTTTTCTATCTCTTCCAGGAGTGGCTTGAGAGCATCACCCTTTCTCAGTGCAAATGTGGGATTTTTCCCTTCGTAGAGGTCCTTAAGTATTGTTCTTATACGGTAGGCAGGTCCTGCAACCCTGTGTGTGATAATGAGCATTCCTAATGCAGTAAGGACTGCAAGAAGAATGATAAGGAAGGATGATGTCAGAATAAACCTTCTTAAAGAAGCGGTATATATCTGTTCTACTCCTTCTATGCGGAGCAGTTGGTCTCCCACGGCAGACCATATACTGTAAAATGTTACTATACTTACTACTGCACAGGCAATCGCAAGAGAGATAAGCGCAAAAAGCACTATCTTTAACTGTATCTCCCTGTCAACCCATAAT
>DAONKS010000119.1:0-2809 GCA_035406305.1 bacterium
CTATTTCATCCTGTTTCTTCTTCATATTCTGCTTCTTCCTCTATTTCCTGTCCATCTGCCTTAATGCTCGTTACAAAGACCTCAATATTGGATATTCGTTCAACACCTACTGCATCCTGGAGATAATCCTTGGTCATCTCCTGAATTCTTGAGCATATCTCAGGGATATTCAGATGTGCGTAAAGTTTGACCCGTATCTTTGTTTCAAGCCCTTTTGACGAGATAGAGTTTTTTACTCTTAATGACCTTATTCCCTGTAACTGTTTCATCAGCATAGAGTTTATATAGTCCTCTATGGCACGCAGGGATATCTTTATCCTTCCGCCAGGGTTGTCAAAAGAGATAACCTTTGTCCTGTATATGTAGTCAAACCAGTTTACAACCCAAACAACTCCTACCATTACCAGTACTATTCCTGTAATACCCAGCCCTGAGATATTATTCTGAATAAAAGTAATGATTTTGTTTATAATTCCTTCTTTCGCACCTGTTGCCCATAAAGTGAGAAGTAGAAAAGAAAAAATAGTTCCTGCTATAATATATAAGGTTCCAACTATTCTGCTCCATATTCTCATTTTTACCTCCAGAATATTTATTTAAAAGTCAAAAGTAATAAGTAATAACTCAAAACTAATAAGTAATAAGTCAAAAGTAATAAGTCAAAAGTAATAAGTCAAAACTAATAAGTAATAAGTCAAAAGTAATAAGTCAAAAGTAAAAAGTAATAACTCAAAACTAATAAGTCAAAAGTTAGAAGTAAAAAGTCAAAACTATTAAGTTTATTTTGCTAATCTCTTTCACCTAATTTCCCTGCAGAATTATTGTATCCTTTTTAGAGAAGGTTATCAATTTATTTTTTTGTATAAAACTTACCCGGAAGTTCAAGAATTAGCCCTTTTGTTATGAGAGAAAGAAGGGACTGAAATAGCAGGTTCTGTTCTATTCCTGTATCTGCGAGGATTTCTTCAATACCTATCTTTGTTCCAGAAGATACTTTATCAAGTATAATTCTTTCTGTTTCTGATAGCGTAAAGGTCCTTTCTTCCTTTTTATTTTCCTCTTTTCTAACCTCTAAGTTTAAGGCATCCAGTATATCCTCAACATTTTCAACGAGGGTTGCTCCTTCTTTCAAAAGTTGATTTGTCCCCTTTGAGGTAAACTCATCTGCCCTGCCCGGGATTGCAAAGACATCCCGTCCCTGTTCAAGTGCAAAGTTGGCTGTTATCAGTGCGCCACTTTTCTGTCCTGCCTCAATTACCAGTACTCCCCTGCACATTCCTGATATAATTCTATTTCTTTTCGGGAAATTCTCCGGTAATGGTTTTATGTAAGAAGGGAATTCTGTTATTACTGCACCTGTTTTTGCTATCTCATTTGAGAGAGAAAGGTTTTCAGCAGGATAGCAGTACCTCAACCCGCACCCAAGAACTGCTACTGTTCTACCACCTGCTTTAAGAGTTCCTTTATGGGCAGATGTATCTATACCCCTTGCCATACCGCTTACGATGGTGATTCCATAAAAAGATAGTTGTTCCGCAAACTTTTCTGCCATTTTTATCCCGTAGAGTGAAGGGTTTCGGGTACCCACAATAGCAATACAGATGTCATTTTCAGATGGTAGTTTTCCTTTTACATACAGGATGAGAGGAGGGCTGTTAATCTCCTTTAACATAACAGGATAGGATGGGTCTTCTATACTTACAAGAGATATGCCATTTTTTTTACAGAATTCTATCTCTTCGTACCAGGGTAAATTTTTCCAGTTGATTATATTTTCAGCGGTCTTTGAAGGGATACCCGTCTCTTTTAATTCCTTTAATGAGAGATTAAAAATATCTTCAATACCTTTACATACCTGTAAAAGTTTTTTTACCCCTGTATATCCCATACCAGCAAGGACTGCGCATAGCCAGAACTTTTTGTTATCATCCATATCTCTAAACAGGATAGTGAGGGTCAAAGAGTTTTTTGTGTTCTGAAAGTGCAAATCTGTCTGTCATTCCGGCAATATAATCAGCGATGACTATTGCAGATGGTTCTTTTTTCATTCTTTCCTGTATGTGCGGTGGTAGTTGCTTGGGTTCGTCTATATATGCATTGAACAGGTCCTTTAGTATCATTGCGCCCTTGTGTGTCATCCTTATTACTCTGAAGTGTGAATACATCTGGTCTTCAAGGAACTTTCGGAGTTGTTCAATCTTCTTTTTCAACGCATCAGGATAGGAAAGGATAGGGGTGTTTTTTCTCACATCTTCAACGGTTGTTACACCTGCCCTCCGTATATTTTCTCTGCTTTTATCCACCAGATTGATAACAAGATGATTTATAAGATTCCTTATTATGACGGTTTTTTGCATATCTTCATCCATTCCCTCCGTATAAGAGTTATCTTCTATCTCTTTCCATAGAGGTACCTCTTTCAGTTTATCTATTGTTATTATCCCTGATTTTAAGCCATCATCAAGGTCATGGCAGGTATATGCAATCTCATCTGCGAGATTTACCACCTGCGCTTCAAGAGAAGGGGATGGATATCTTATAAATTCTTCAAACTCATCTTCATCCAGCGGCATATCATAACTGGTATTGTGCCTTATAATACCTTCCCTTACTTCAAATGAGAGGTTCAGCCCGGGAAATTGCGGATACCTTCGCTCAAGTTTATCAACGATGCGTAACCCCTGTCTGTTATGTTCAAAGCCCTTAAACCCCCTCTTTATCAAAAGTTCATTCAGTACGGTTTCACCTTTATGCCCGAAAGGTGTGTGCCCGATGTCGTGCGCGAGGGATATGGCTTCCACAAGGTCCT
>DAONKS010000120.1:0-2802 GCA_035406305.1 bacterium
CACCAACTCTTGAGGACTATCTTGAAACAATAACCATACTGGTAAAAGAAAAAGGTAAAGCAAGGATTAAGGATATAGGAGAGTATCTTAAAGTTAAAAATCCTTCTGTTGTCTCTGCAATAAATTCCCTTGTAGAAAACGGATATGTACGGCATGAAAGATACAGTTATGTAGAACTGACAAAAAAAGGAAGAGAAGCGGCAGAAACAGTCCATAAAAAACATAAAATCATAACGAAATTTTTAAGGGATATCCTTAAAGTAGATGAAATAACCGCAAAGGAAGATGCCTGCAAAATTGAGCATATTATCAGCCACAAGACATATAAAAAAATCGCCTCTGCTGTTGAAGAAAACCTTTAAAACAATCCAACCACCCTGCCTTCACTGTCTATATCAACCTTTGTTCCAGCAGGAACTGTTGGTAGTCCAGGCATTGTTCTCATCTCACCACACAGAGGATAGACGAAACCTGCACCTGCAGAAAGTCGCACATCCCTTACAGGAAGAGTAAAACCTGTTGGTCTACCCTTTAAAGCAGGGTCGTGTGAGAGTGAAAGGTGTGTTTTTGCCATACATACAGGCAGATGTCCAAATCCCCAGTCAGTATATGTGGCTATCTTTTCCTCTGCCAGCGGTGAATATTCAACTTTTGCAGCACCATAGACCTTTGTGGCAATCTCCTCTATCTTCTGCTTTATAGACCACTCATCAGGATAGAGGAATCTAAAATTATGTTTTTTCTCACATTGTTTTATAACTTTCTCTGCGAGAGAAATTCCACCTTCTCCTCCTTTTTCCCAGACCTCACTTACATCAACATCATCAGCCCCTGCCTTCAGCGCAATCTCTTTCAGTTTCTCTATCTCCTTGTCTGTATCAGTAGTAAATCTGTTTATTGCAACAACGGCTGATACACCAAAGAGTTTTACATTCTCTATCTGCTTCGCAAGATTGCTGCTTCCTTCTATAAGGGCTGGTATATTTTCTGCAACAAGCCCTTTATCAAGTGGCTTCCCGGGAATAACCTTAAATCTGCCGCTGTGCATCTTAAGTGCCCTTACAGTACATACAATCACAACACAGTCCGGCTTGAGTCCACTGTACCTGCACTTTATATTCATAAACTTTTCCATCCCGCAATCAGCACCAAATCCACTTTCAGTAACAACATAGTCAGCCAGTTTCAATGCAATTCTGTCTGCTATGATAGAACTGTTTCCATGGGCGATATTGGCAAAAGGGCCTGCATGAACAAAAACAGGCGTATGCTCCAGCGTCTGCATAAGAGTTGGATTAACAGCATCTTTCAAGAGGACTGTCATAGCACCTGCTGCCTTCAGGTCTTCCGCGGTAACCGGCTTCTTATTACGGGTATGGCCTATGACAATTCTTCCAAGCCGTTTCCTTAAATCAAAAAGGTTTTCTGTAAGTGCTAATATTGCCATTACCTCTGAAGCAACCGTTATATCAAAACCTGTCTCCCTCGGCACACCGTGTTCTTTCCCCCCCAGTCCTATCACTATATTTCTCAGTGCTCTATCAGATACATCCATAACCCTTCTCCATATTATTGAAAAAGGGTCTATATCAAGAGGATTTTTTTTCAAAAGAGAGTTATCTATAAAAGCAGCCAGCAGGTTATGGGCAATACCAACAGCGTGGACATCTCCTGTAAGGTGAAGGTTGAAGTCCTCCATAGGAATAACCTGCGAATATCCGCCACCAGCAGCACCACCTTTAATACCAAAGACAGGCCCGAGTGATGGCTGCCTTATACAGGTAAAAACCTTTTTCCTGAGTTTTCCTATTGCCTGTGAGAGTCCTATGGTGGTGACTGTCTTACCTTCTCCAAGAGGCGTTGGAGTTATTGCTGTAACATCAATATATTTCCCGCTTTTATTATTCTGGATTTCTTTAAGAATTTCAACTGAAACCTTTGCCTTGTAATTTCCGTAGAGTTCAAGAAACTTACTGTCAATACCCGCCTTCTCTGCTATCTCTGTGACTGGCAATATCCTTGCTTTTTGTGCAATTTCAAGGTCTGTTAACACTTTTCCCTCCTTGTAAAATTTCATTTATTATAGTATTATATCCCGAAAATATCAAGGAGGAATTATGATATCAGCAAAAGATAAGGAGATATTACGTACTCTGGCTAAAGAGGTGGCTGAGATTGCATCACTTCCTCAGCAACAGGAAACTATCAGGAAGTGGAAACTTCTTAATGATATGAAGCAAGTGAGACCTATGGTCTATATCTTTGAAATCCCCTGGTGGGAGATTAACAGAGTGGATGAAGAGATGTTTTTAAAAACTGAAGATGAAAGAGTCCGTAAAATGGAAGAAAAATTACGGATGACACTCTATCTCTGGAAACATGTTCCTATGGATATGGTTGTTGAGCCATATTATACTGTTCCAAAATGTATTGTACACAATCTTTTTGATTTTGGCCTTGAGGTTGAAAGAGACCTGATACCTTTTGATGGTGGTGTAGGTGTTCCCTCATCACATTATATCCCCCAGATTAAAGATGAAGCTGATATAGAGAAGATAAAAACACCGAGGATATGGTGTGATTATAAAGAAGCGGAGAAGGAGTATGAGTGGGCATCTGAAATTTTAGATGGTATAATGCCTGTTAAAAAACAGGGCCATACTGCTTTTGGCTTTGCACCATGGGACCTTCTTGTAATGTTCTGCGGACCGGAACAATTACTTCTGGACCTTGCGATGCGACCTGACTATATACACAAACTTATAGATAGATTGGTCACCGCTTATTGCGATATGCTGGACC
>DAONKS010000121.1:0-2764 GCA_035406305.1 bacterium
GATGGGTCTTCTGTTTCTGAAACACATAAACTGTCTATGTTGTATCCCCTCGCAGAGAAGAGTCCTGCAATCCTGGCAAGCACACCTGATTTATTCTCAACCGCTATAACGATTGTATGTGCCCCCTGCTCCCTTTCATTGTTTTCTGCCATTTTATCTCCTTTGAATAGATTTAAGCCAGACCCTCAAGCATCTGGTCTAATGAAGCGCCTGCAGGAACCATAGGGAAAACATTCTCTTCTTCACATATTCTGCAATCCACAAGTACCGGCTTTTCTTTTTCTTTCAGCACTTCTGGAATAATTTTATCAAACTCTTCCGATGTTGTAACTCTGTATCCCTTAGCACCGTATGCATCAGCAAGTTTTACAAAATCAGGTTCTGCATTTTTAAGACAGGTATAGGCATATCTCTTTTTATAGAATAACTGTTGCCACTGTCTCACCATACCGAGACAGTAATTATTAAGAATGATAATCTTCACTGGAAGTTTGTTATAAACAGCGGTTGCAAGCTCCTGGATATTCATCTGGATACTCCCATCCCCTGCTATATCAACAACAATTTTATCAGGATTTGCTATCTGTGCGCCTATCGCAGCAGGGAAGCCAAACCCCATAGTTCCAAGGCCACCGGATGTTACAAGCGTCCGTGGCTTCCTGAACTTATAAAACTGGGCAGTCCACATCTGGTTCTGCCCTACTTCGGTACATATAATTGCATCATCTGGTAGAATTCCGGAAAGTTTCTCTATAATATACTGGGGTTTCAACCCGTTCTTTTCATAAGTAAGCGGGTGTTTTTCCTTCCAGTCCATTATCTTTTTAACCCATGATTCTATCTGAAGTTTTTCCGCATTTTCAACAAGTTTACTCAGAATATTCTTTGCATCTCCGACGATAGGAATATCCACAATGATATTTTTACTTATGGATGATGGGTCTATATCAATATGGATAATTTTTGCACTGGGTGCAAATGTCTCAATCTTCCCTGTTATTCTGTCATCAAATCTACATCCCACAGCAATTAAAAGGTCTGATTCCACAACAGCATAGTTGGCATATTTTGTTCCATGCATACCAAGCATACCAAGTGCAAGTGGATGGTCACCAGGGATACTACCAAGCCCCATAAGTGTAAAGACAACGGGTATCCCTGTCTTCTCAACAAATATTTTCAGTTGTTCTGATGCCCCCGAGATTATCACACCACCACCAATAAGTAATAATGGCCTTTTCGCCTCTTTAATTGTCTTCCATGCCCTTTCTATCTGTAAAGGATGCCCTTCATATGTGGGTTTATAACTCCTCATTTCAATCTTTTCCGGATATTCAAATTTCCCTTCTGCTCTCTGGACATCCACAGGAAGGTCAATGAGTACAGGACCGGGTCTCCCTGAACTTGCTATATAAAACGCTTCTTTAACAGTTCTGGTTATATCTTTCACATCCTTTATAAGATAATTATGCTTTGTTATAGGTCTGGTTATTCCTGTAATATCAACCTCCTGAAACGCATCACTTCCTATAAGATGTGTTGCTACCTGTCCTGTTATTGCTACAACAGGAATAGAATCCATATAGGCAGTTGCTATACCTGTAACAAGATTTGTCGCACCAGGCCCTGATGTTGCCATACACACACCTACCCTTCCCGAAGACCTTGCATAACCATCTGCAGCGTGTGCTGCCCCCTGCTCATGACGGACAAGAATAACTCTAATACCGCTGTCATAAAGCTGGTCACAGAGAGGAAGCAGGACACCACCCGGATAACCAAACATTGTATCCACACCTTCTTTTTTTAAAGACCTAACCATTATCTCTGCACCGGTCATTTTTTCTCCTCACTATTAATTATCTTATCACCATCTGTTCGCGGGAGGAACCTACAGAAATCCCCGTGATTGGAACTCCCACTATTTCCTCAATCCTCTCTATATACTTTTTTGCATTGGCAGGAAGTTCATTGTAATTTTTCACTGTTGAAATATCACCACTCCAGCCGTCTAATTCTTCGTATACAACATCACAGCTGGAAAACACCTTTGCATTAAAAGGATAATCCTTATAAAGTTTGCCGTCAAATTTATAGGCAACTGCTATCTTAATTTTTTCAATACCTGTAAGGACATCAAGTTTTGTCATCACAAGTTCATCCAGTCCGTTAATCATTGCTGAAAATTTTACAAGTACAGCATCAAACCATCCACACCTTCTCGGTCTCCCTGTGGTAGCACCATACTCATTTCCCATCTTCCTCAGTATTTCTCCTTCCACCCCTTTGAGTTCTGTAGGGAATGGACCCATCCCGACCCGGGTAGTATAACCTTTAACCACTCCTATGATACGTCTCACCTTTTTGGGAGAAATACCCAGTCCTGTACAGGCACCACCTGCGATGCAGTTTGATGCGGTAACATAGGGATATGTTCCGAAGTCAATATCAAGGAATGTTCCCTGCGCACCTTCTGCGAGAATACTCTTCCCCTTTTCCATTTCCTCGTTCAGATAGATGGCTATATTTTTCACCATCTTTTTTATTCTCTCTCTGTAAATTTTTGTTCCTTCATATATTTTATCAATTGCAAGCATCTGTTCTTTATAATACTCCTTGAAAAGATAGTTTTTCAGTTCAAGTGCAATTTTCAGTTTTTCCATAAATATGTCTTCTTCAAGGAAATCAATAACCCTTATACCTATTCTGTTAAACTTATCCGCATATGTTGTTCCTATCCCTCTTCCTGTTGTTCCCAGTGCAC
>DAONKS010000122.1:0-2683 GCA_035406305.1 bacterium
CATTGCAGATTGGAAAGGCCCCCTCACCCTTTCCCTCTCCCCCTTGGGGAGAGGATTAAAGGTGAGGGGGTCCTCTCCCCTGGCCTGTCCGCCGAAGGCGGATGGGGAGAGGGTTAAAGGTAAGGGGAGTTTATAGTCAACGAACCGTTTTGAGTTTGATATTTACGGATTTTCAGTATATCCACTATCTGGGGGTGAAAAAATGAGAATATGGAGCAGAATAGTTGGAACACTATACATTATAGCAGGAACCTTTTTTTCTTTTCTACTTCTCACTTTATGGGCGACCGGGGCAAAAGAAGGGATTATCAACAAGATTATTACCTTTATTCAGAATAATATATCAGAACTGGGTATTACAGGAATAGTACTTGTAATGGTAGGAATTGTGTGGGTTGTAAACTGGTTTGACTACATATACAGAACAAAGGTTATTGCCTTTGACAATCCTGGTGGAAAGATAAAAATATCCCTGCGTGCCATAGAGGACTATATAAACTCTATGCTGATGAAACAGGTTCAAGGGATAAAATCATTAAGGGTGAAAAGTGTTATTTCGTCAAAAGGGCTTGAAACAAAGATACGGGTTAAACTTTATGCACATCTAAATATCCCTGAGATATGTTCAAGGATTCAGGAGATGACCAAAGATTATCTCCAGGATGCGGTAGGTGTTGAACGAATCTCCAACATTGAGGTCTTTGTAACAAGCATTAAGGCAAATGGACAGGAAATAGAGGAAGAAACTGACTATGAAGAAGAAACAGGATGAAGTAGTGACTATAAAAAAGTGTATCTCTGAAAGCATAAGGACAAAAGAGTTATTACTGAAACCTGTGTATATTGAAAAAATCCTTATGGCTTCCACTCTTATAGTATCAGCACTAAAAAATGGGAATAAGGTTCTTCTATGCGGGAATGGCGGTAGCGCAGCCGACTGCCAGCACTGGGCGGGAGAGATGACAGGAAGATTTCTAAAGGAAAGGAGTCCGCTGGAATTTATCTCTCTTACAGTAAACTCATCAGAGATAACCTGCATAGGAAACGACTACTCATTTGACAAGATATTCTCAAGGCAGGTTGAAGGACTTGGAAAAAAAGGGGATATTCTTGTATGCATCTCCACTTCCGGTATGTCAAAAAATGTGATTGAGGCAGCGAAAACAGCGAAAAAGAAGATGATGAAGGTGCTTTCACTAACAGGAAAAGAACCATCTCCTCTTTCAGAGATATCTAATATTACCATTTCCGTTCCATCTACCCGAACACCGAGAATACAGGAGGCGCACTCTCTTATTATACATATACTTTGCCATCTTGTTGAAGAGGCGCTTTTTTGAAATAAATTATGAAGAATTATAAAGTTTTGACTTTTTACTTATTACTTTTGAGTTTTGACTTATTACTTTTGACTTTTAACTTATTACTTTTGACTTATTACTTTTGACTTTTAACTATGGATAAAGTATTAAGAATTATTGATGCCAATTTTAACCGTGCAAGAGAGGGACTGCGCGTTATAGAAGATGGGATAAGGTTTTATTATAATGCTGATAGGACACATATAAAACAGATAAAGGATATACGACATTCACTTGCCAGTGTCATTGAGAAAAACTTCGGATTATTAAAAGTTAAAGTTGCAAGAGACACTGTCCACGATACGGGAAAAGTGATTGATACAAGAAAAAGGGAGGATATAAGAGAGGTTATTGAAAGAAACTTTTTAAGGGTCTCTGAAGCATTGAGGGTAATGGAAGAATATTCAAAGGCAACAAAACCCGCAGTATCATCCCTCTTCCATAATCTGCGCTTCAAACTCTACAAGGCAGAAAAAGATGTGTCCCTTTATATCCAGAGAAAAGAGATACCGTCCCCTTACCTGTCAGTATTGTTAAACATTGGAAAAGATATATCACTAAAATCTGTTAAAATGACTGTGGACTGTGCCCCCGATATTATCATCCTGCGCTCAACGGGAACGGACGATGGGTACTTCCTGAAAGTTGCCAGAAAGATAAGAAAAATTGTACCCCCTGCTGTAAAATACCTTATCTCCGGAAGGCCTGATATATGCCTTCTCTGCGATGCTGATGGTGTCTTCCTTGATAAGAAAGATATCCCTTACGAAGAAGTAAGGAAAATACTTCAGGATAGGACTATCTTGACAGATAACGTAAAAACCGTTAATATACCTATTAAAGAAATAGATATCACCAGACCCCGTCTTAAAGAATTTTTCACAGAGGATATGGCAGGTATTATACTTATGACAGGGATGGCCATTCCGAAAAACATTGAAACAATCATAAAGATTATAAAAAAAGAGGTGCAAGGTTATGGCGGACGAAGAAAAGAAACAGCCGGAAAGAAATAATTTTAATCTTTTCAAGGGACTGTTATTCTGGATAATAGCAGGCATTATTCTATTAACATTGGCAAGGTTTTCAGGACTTGAAGGGAAAAAGGAAGAGATTTTTTACAGTAGATTTATAAATGAAGTTAAACAGGGTAATATCTCCGGCCCTGTTACAATTAAAGAAGATGTTATATCCGGAACCCTAAAAGATGGTAAAAAGTTTTCAACATACAAACCGGATGACCCTGAACTTTTCAATATCCTGAGGGACTATAATGTTGACTTTAAGGTAGAACCATCCTCAAACATCTGGATAAATATCCT
>DAONKS010000123.1:0-2672 GCA_035406305.1 bacterium
ACATACCTGCAATCTTCCACAATACGGTGGTCCTTCATATGATAGCAAAGTGGGCGAACTCACAGGTTGTCGTGTATATCGGTTGCGGTGAGCGTGGAAACGAAATGGCAGATGTCCTTATAGAATTCCCGGAACTGAAAGATCCTGGAACAGGAAGACCTCTTATGGAGAGGACAGTCCTTATAGCAAACACATCCAATATGCCTGTTGCCGCAAGGGAGGCATCCATATACACAGGCATTACAATAGCAGAGTACTTCAGGGATATGGGCTATTCTGTTGCTCTTATGGCTGACTCAACAAGCAGGTGGGCTGAGGCATTAAGGGAGATATCAGGCCGTCTTGGTGAGATGCCAGGGGAGGAAGGATACCCTGCGTACTTAGGGACATCAGTTGCTTCCTTCTACGAAAGGGCTGGAAGGTGTATGTGTTTGGGAAACAGGGAAGGTACTCTATCTGTTATAGGGGCTGTCAGTCCGCCAGGCGGAGACCTTACAGACCCTGTTGTCCAGATGACGCTTAAGGTTGTTAAGGTATACTGGGGACTTGACGACCGCCTTGCATACCAGAGACACTTCCCTGCGATAAACTGGCTTACAAGTTATTCACTTTATGAAGAAAGTATAAGGCAGTACCTGGAAAAAGAGGTGGCGCCTGACTCCCATTCCATAAGAAAAGAGGCATTATCAATCCTTGAAAAAGAGGCAGAACTTACAGAAATAGTCCGTCTTGTAGGTATGGAAACACTCTCCGCACAGGACAGACTTATCCTTGATACGGCAAGAGCCATAAGGGAGGACTTCCTTCACCAGAGCGCATTTGATGACAGGGACGCATACACCACACTTAAAAAGCAGTACAGGATGTTGAAGGCAATCATACTCTTCCACCGCTATGCCTCTTCTGCTATGGAGAAAGGGGTATCAGTGGATAAAATCAGACACCTTCCTGTAAAGGAAGGGCTTGTAAAGATGAGGTATATCCCGCATTCAAAGGTTGATGAAGAGTTTGACCGCCTTGATGCAGAAATAAAAAAATCATTTACTACTTCATAGAGTAAAGGGCAATGACTGCCTGCCCTGCTGATATACCACCGTCATTTGTCGGGAGATTGTGGTGACAGTGGACAGAGAAGTTATTTCTTTTCAGTTCCTTCCACACCATATCAAGCAAAAGGTGATTCTGGAATACGCCACCTGAAAGCACCACGCTGGAAATATTCTTTTCTTTCTTTATTCTTTTACATATTTCTGTAATTACATCTGATATGGTCCTGTGAAACCTGTATGAAATCCTTCCTGCAGATACCCCGTTTCTTATGTCATACACAATGCCTTTTATTACGGGTAAAGGGTCTATTATTAGGTGTTTCTCTTCTCTTATCCTGTACGGATATGGTTTTGCTCCTGTCTTTTCTGCTGACATCTCAAGTTCTATCGCTGCCTGCGCATCATAAGTTGTATTACTTCTTATTCCGAGTATTGCAGAGATACCGTCAAATAGCCGTCCCATACTTGAAGCAGGTACACAGTTTATATCCTTTTTTATCATTTCAACGATGTCCCGTATCTTTTCCCTGTTTTTCTTTACAAAAGGGATGTGGAGTTTCAGCAGTTCATCCCCGTATGCCTGATAGAGAAGAGAAACTCCAGTTCTCCATACCTCTCTTATTGCCTTTTCTCCACCTGGAAGTGGAATACAGTCAAGGGATGCATACCTTTCGTATGTCTTATAGTCAGCGATGATAAATTCAGCACCCCTTATGTCCCCTTTTTCTCCATAGCCGGTTCCGTCAAGGGCAATACCTATAACCTTTTTACAGGGAAGGTTATTATCCAGCATACAGGAAGCAATGTGTGCGTGGTGGTGCTGGATACCCATACCTTTCAGTTTCTTCTTCTCTATTATCTCAAGGGCAAACTTTGTGGGGATGTAGTCAGGGTGAAGGTCATAAGCAATCACTTCAGGAGAAAATCCAAAGAGTTTTATAAAGTGTTCAAATGTCTCCCTGTAAAAATTGAAAGATGTTGCATCTTCCTGTGTACCTGTATGCTGGCTCAATACGATGGTATCTTCCCTTCCAAATGCAAATGTGTTTTTTTCTTCAGGTCCTGCGACAAAGACCTCTCTTTTGAAAGGAAAAGGTGTTTTTATTATTTCAGGAGTATATCCCCGTGCCTTCCTTATTATGTAGATTTTTTTGTCAGGGGCTATCCTTACCACAGAGTCATCACAGCCGGTCTGTATGGGACGGTTGTTCGTGAGTATATAATCTGAGATTTCTTTCAGTTTTTCCATATCCTTAGTGCCATCCCTGAATATAATAGGGCTTTCCGCTATGTTGGCGCTTGTTGCAACAATTACAGCAGGACATCCGAAGTGAAACAAAAGGTGGTGGACAGCCGTATAGGGCAGAAAAAATCCTGAATACCTGTTTGAAGGGGCAATCTCTTCAGGGAGTTTATTCTTTTTTTTACGGAGAAGAACAATGGGGGACTGCCAGGAGAGTAAAAGTTTTTTTTCTTCTGCACTCACATAGCAATATTTTTTTACTGTTTCCATATCCTTTGCCATAATTGCAAATGGCTTGTCTCCCCTTTTTTTCATCTCCCTCAATCTCCTTATCGCCTTCTTATTTTTTGCGTCGCACATAAGGTGGTAGCCACCGGTTC
>DAONKS010000124.1:0-2661 GCA_035406305.1 bacterium
TTCTGGAGGCACTTTATGTGTTTCATCGGCGGTCAGGGCATAATTCTTGTGGCGCTTACACTTTTCGTCAGAGGGGGAAGTGTGTTCAAGGTATATGTGGGAGAGGCAAGGGAGGAGAAGATAATGCCAAATATTATACAGACAGCAAGATTTATATGGCTGGTGAGTTTAACATATCTTGTAATAGGGACAGCTATACTTTTTGCTATAAACCTCTGGCGAAGTATCTCTCCTGGAAGGGCACTTTTCCATGCAATATGTCTTTTTATGGCGGGCTGGGATACTGCTGGTTTCGCTGTCCAGAGCCAGAATGTCCTTTATTACCATAGCCCGCTGATTGAACTGGTTACTGCAATGTTTTTCCTTTTAGGCGCTGTTAACTTTGGAGTTCACTATGCTGTTTGGACAGGTAAGCCACGCGAACTTTTAAGAAATTACGAATTAAAAATTTATATGATAAGTATCCTTGCAACCTTCTTTCTTGTATGTACAGGTTTTATCATTCAATTTCAGTTCCCTGATTTCATATCCTTTTTCCGTGAAAGTTTTTATCAACTTATTTCCGCCCATACAGGAGTTGGATACTCAAATATAACTTTCCATAACTTTTCTTACTGGTCACCTCTTGCTATACTTGGACTTATCATAGCAATGGGTTTAGGTGGGAGTTCTACTTCAACATCAGGTGGCATCAAGATTTTAAGGATAGGAATTCTTTTAAAGGGTATAAAAAAAGAATTAAAAATTCTGACATCTCCTGGAGCTACAGTTGTAGTGGAAAAATTTCACCATATAAGAGATATCACAATAGAAGACAACCACATAAAGATGGCAGCAATTGTTACGCTTCTGTATATTACTCTTTATTTAACAGGTGGAATTATAGGTGTCTTTTACGGGTATCCGTTTCTCTCCTCGCTCTTTGAATCCGTCTCTGCTTCTGCTAATGTAGGACTTTCAATGGGGATTACATCTCCTTTTATGCCCGTCGGGTTAAAAATTACATATATTATCCAGATGTGGGTGGGACGTCTGGAATTTTTATCTGTATTTGTTTTATTCAGTTTTTTATTATCACTGAAGAGCCCTGAATAAAAAGGTAAAAAATGGATATGAAAAAAACCGTGATCTTTTTAGGAGTGTTATCAGCGTTTTTTTCAGGAACTGCTATTGCATCAAGAGATATGAAACAGTCAGGGGATGTGATACCTCTCAGAGTTCTTTTTGAAATTCCATCCCTGTACGAAGGGAAAGAAGTCACTGTAAAAGGTGAGGTTGTAGGTGATATTATGAAGGATGGTGAGAGTTTCTGGATAAATATAGAAGATGATGGATTTTTTATAGGAATTTTCATTGATAGTTTCCAGAAGGAGAAGATAAGATATTCAGGCAGGTACAGAATACAGGGAGATATTGTTAAGGTTTCCGGTATCTATCATATACACTGTCCGTTACACTCTGGAGAACGTGATATACATGCTGAACAACTTGAAATAATTGAAAGCGGGTATGAAAAACCCGAAGTGATACAAAGCAAAAAAATGATTGGAAGTATAGTACTCGGAATAATTACAATCCTTATACTTCTTTATTCCCACCGGAAAAACATCCGTAAAGATAACGGCGGTCAGCAGAAATAAAGGTAATACTCTCAAGTGTTCCTGGCCTGGAGTTGCTGGATTTAAAAAGCACTGTTTTGTTTGAAGAACTTTTACCAAGGAAATATCCATTTTTTTTATTCGCTGGCTTCAGAACGAAAACATCATCAGTCCTTCCTGTAAATCTTCTGTTTCTTTTAATGGCTATTTCTTCCTGAATATCAAGGATAGTTCTATGCCTTCTTTTTTTTTCTTCTACAGGTACATCATCTTTCATCAAAGATGCTGCTGTAAGTGGTCTTGGAGAATACTTGAATATAAAAAGGTCATCAAACTGAATCTCATTTATTATATTTATCGTCTTTTTAAAGTCATCTTCTGTCTCTGATGGAAAACCAACTATAATGTCAGATGTGATTGTAATATCAGGTATCAGTTCCCTTACTTTATAAATAATCTCCATATACTTTTCTATTGTATACTTTCTGTTCATCAACTCCAGTATTCTGTCAGAACCTGATTGCAATGGTAGGTGAAGATACTTATACAGTTTAGGTAATTCTGCAAAATTATGAATAAGAGTATCTCTGATATCCTTTGGATGTGATGTGAGAAAACCCAGACGAACAAGATCTTTTATATTATGTATCTTTTCAAGCAGTGCGGAGAAATCCTTCCCCGTATCCCTTCCATACTCATTAACATTCTGCCCGAGTAAAATAACTTCCCTTATTCCCTTTTCAACCAGATATTCAACTTCTCTGTATATATCCTCAGAGTTTTTGCTTATCAGTTTCCCGCGGGTAAAAGGTACTACACAGTAAGAGCAGAAGTTCTCACATCCCTTTGTTATTGTTACAAAAGAGGAGACACCGCCATCTGCAATAAGATTTTCTGAAATAAAAGGATTTTTACTTTCCTCTGTAATGCATACCCTTTCTCTATCAGAAATTTTCAGTATCTCATTGAGTTTATTGTAATTATCAGGAGTGCAGACGACATCAATAAAATCATATTTTCTATAAATCTCTTCTCTGTATAAACTGGCAGTACATCCTAAAAG
>DAONKS010000125.1:0-2656 GCA_035406305.1 bacterium
TTATACGGGTTGACCAGCAAAGGAAAGAAAAGGCAAAAGAGGGAGAGTTTGATGTGGTGGCAGGTAATAAATGGGCTGACCCTGGTGTGGTTACTGAGCGGATAGGTGCCTCACCATACCAACCATTTCCTGCAATTCTTATATCAAATCTCAAAAGTCAGAGAGGGCTGGTGCATGGCTCTCTTTCTCAGCAGGTATTCTTCCATAATTATCTTGTTCATCATAAAGGAAATCAGATACAGTGGGATATTATCTCTTCTTTTAAGTCTATTGAGTATCTTGAATTTCAGCCAGAGGATGTCCTTGAAGATATATGGTATTTAGGTGTAACGGAGGAAGCAGATAACATAGAAAAATTATTTGGAAACTATATAAAAATTCTGCGAAAACATCTACCACCTCTTTACGGAGCAAAGTCCACAAATAGAAATACGGTTGTCTGGGGTTCCTGGAATGATGGTGTCCGCCGTGATATAGACCAGGAAAGAATCTTCGCTGTTGCGGACTTCCTCAGAGAAAATCTCCCCACAGTGGAGTGGATACAGATAGATGATGGATATGCAAAAGAGAGTAAATTTGCCCACGGATTAGGTGTTCCTTATGAAGGTGAGAAAGGTATTGATAGAAAGAAATTTCCTGATGGATTTAAGACATTCACTGATGAGATTAAAAAGAAGGGATTAAGACCTGCTATCTGGATAGGTGGTTTAGTCCATCATCAAACAGATTTGTTTAAAAAACACCCTGACTGGCTTATTGAGTACAGTTATCGTATCCCTGATGCTTCTCCACTTGATATCAGTTTATCTGAGGTTCGTGAATACATATGTAAAGCACTGGACTTTTTCACAAAGGAAGGGGGATTTGAGGGGATAAAACTTGACTTCTGGAGTTATGCTTTTGAAGACAGCCATCCATTGTTGAGGGGAAAGAAAAAATCAGGATACCAGTGGCGCAGATGGTTCCTTGAGGAGATAAGGAAGCGGATTCCTTCTGATGGCTATCTGCAGTCAGGATGTGATATTGCTATGGCTAATCCATTCCTTGCTGAGTACTTCAATAATTACAGGTATGGTATTGATGTGGGTGATGGAAACTGGGAAAACTTTCTCACCAACTTCCAGTGGGCGACTGCCTGCATTGCCTTACATACTGGCGACCTCTTTATCCCTAACAGTGATTCCATAGGCATCTTTCCGAAGTTAAGTGATAGTGAAGTAAAAACCATCATTACCTTCTGTTTGATTTCCCGCTCAATGGTAGAGGTTGCTGGATGGTTGCATCTCCACAGTGACCATCCCCGTATGAAGTGGGTTAAAAAAGCACTCTGCTGCCCCAACAACGGTGATGATGTCTTCTTTGCCGACTATCAATACAGGGATAAGGCACAACTATGGGGTCCATCTATCTGGTTTATCTGCACGCCTCATTTTTCTTTACTTAAAGAAGTTCCATCCTTACCTGTTAGAACGGTAGCAATATTCAACCTCGGTGAAGAATCAGCGTCATACAATCTTACAATTGAAAAACTTTCTCTTCCAAAGGCACAGTATCTTGCAACAGAGATATGGTCAGGAGAGTCATCCCTTCTTGCGGAACTCACTGATATTAATATACCAGGGCATGATTGTCGTCTTTTCAGTATCAACCTTATTGATGGGGTGCCACAGATACTGGATGCCAATATAAAGATTAATTCTGTGCAGCGGGTAAATTCAAAACTCATCATTGAATTTGCACATAAAGGTAGTATGGAACTTGTGTTAAGCCACAAACCGGACAGAATAAAATTCAATAACTCCCAGTGGGAACCGCATATCCAGAAAGGTAAAAACAACTGGGTACTATCAGGGAAACTTCCTTCGCCCGGAATAATGGAACTGGAATTCTGAACGCTTTCAGTAGACCCTCTCTTCAATTCCTTCAAGCAGTCCTGATTGTTCTGCGATATCAAGAATAACAAGCCGTCCCCTTATAAACCTTGCAAGTGTGATACACTGAAAGGCGAGTTTTTTATCAACCCCTATCTCCCGTAAATTGAGAGGACAACCTGCCCTGTTTAAAAAATTCCTCACTTCCTCTGGTTTATATACAATAGGGAAGACATACTTTTTTATCTCATCCCATCGGTCAGGGAGAACCTTTTTTATCCTTTCGTCAATTCTTATCTTTTTCTTTAGTTCTTCTTCAATAATAGAAGCACTTGAAGGAAAGAGTGCTTTCAGTTGTTCAAACTTATCTGCATAGTCAACACTGCTTTTCTGCAGTGCCTTCTTTATATCATCTGAAGAGAATTTTTTAAGGCAATCATATATAACCGCAGATATATAAATTCCTGTGCCTACCTGAAGTCCGTGATACGCAAATGTCTCTCTTTTATTCTGATGGGCATACATATCAAGGAAGTGGGATATAAGATGTTCACCACCAGAGGCAGGGGAGGAACTCCCTGCTATAAGCATTGATATACCGCCAAGATTAAGGCCTTCCATAAGCGAATTGATTACCTCCCTATCTCTTTTCAAAAGAAGATGCCCTTTCTCTATATACCTTTTTTCTGAGTTAGTTACTATCCTTAATGGAAGTTTGCAAAACGGCTCTCCTGTAATAATAGAGGATAATTTCCAGTCAGCATTTGCAAATGCCTTGGCAAAAC
>DAONKS010000126.1:0-2655 GCA_035406305.1 bacterium
ATGTCCACAGCCAGTTCATATCAATATGGGCGTGCCCTATAAGATGGACTGTAAACCTTTTTGCCTCTTTCCTGAATGGCTCAAGTATCTTTTCTGCCTTCTTTATATCCTGTAAAACCTTATCCCAGTTTCTGTCTCTAATATCCTGCGGGTCAAGAACAGCAAGTGCTTCTTCTAAACTCTTTTTAAGTTTCTTTGACTTATCAGAGATTTTTGCAGCAAATTTTAACTGATAGAGTATAGAAGTCAATTCAAAAAGGATATCCTCCACCCTGTTTACAACAACCATCCCGAAGAAGTAACCAAATCCATCACCTTTTAATGTCTTGAATACAATAAAATGTTCTTCACCGGGTTGAGCATCCTTTATAAAGGTAATGGGATGTGCCTTTGAGTCAGCCCAGAATCTGTGAGAATATACCTCTTTTCCGTCAATAAAAAGGTGTGTTCCAGCAAGAGAAAAGAATAGAAGGGATATCTCGCTTCCCTTTATGTCTATCCCTTCTATCTTATCAGGGACGGTAAAGAGTGTTCTGAAATATGCATTGCCTTCTGTGGTAAGCCATTTGCAATTCTGTTTCTCTTCCCATCCACTATCATCTATATCCTGCCTTTCACCGCCTTCAATTCCCTGTCTGAATTTCCACTTTAAGGCAAGAGATTCTTCAACCTTTTTCTTTACATCATTTATAACCTTTTCAATCCCAACAATTTTTTCCATAGATTCTCCCTTCCAGTGACCCTATATTAAAAACCAACTTCCTTACCCTGTCAAAAATTCCACTTGACAAAAATATTATAATGAGTATAATATATATGTGAAAAGAAAAAATTTTTTAATTGCAGTCCAGTATTACAGGGCTCCAACCCCGCTTCCTGATGAGTGGGAAGAAGACATTGCAAACATCAGAAAACTTGGATTTGAAGCAATCCAGCTCAGGATTCAGTGGCGGTGGAATGAGCGAAAAGAAGGCATATATAGTTTCAGCGATATTGACCGGCTCTTTGATATTGCTGAAAGGAATGGACTTGGTGTAATTATAAAGTTTATGCTTGAAACCGCCCCTGAATATATATTCCGCAGATATTCAGGTTACAGGGTCTCACCTACCGGAGAAATAATATATCCTGCAGCCAATGGTGCTTATTATGTGGGTGGCTGGCTTCCCTGTTTTGACAATCCCTGCGTGAGAGAAAAAGGGAGTTTATTCATAAGAGAGGTTGTGAACAGATACAGGGATAGAAAGAGTTTAATACTTTATAATGCATGGAATGAACCGAGAAGCAGGCCAGGGGATGAATGTGCCTGTGAGCACTCTAAAAGGGCATATCAGGACTGGCTTAAGGCAAGGTTCGGAACCATTGAAGAGTTGAACACCATATACGGGAAAGCATGGGGAGATTTTGAAGATGTAGTACCTCCTTCTGATACAAAGGACTATGCTGAGATGTATCTCTGGCGTCAGTGGGCTGCATATTCTGTGAAGGAAAGGGTAAGATGGGTGGTTAACGAGATAAAAAGAATTGACCCTGAAAGGGATGTAATGTGCCATGTGGGTATGTGTCTGCCAGTGCAGGATGTGCTTAATGACACTTCAGATGATGTATTGAATGCTGAAACTGTTGATATATATGGAACATCCCTTCCTTTTGGGAGTGGTGAGTTTTTCCATGGTGATAAAGATTCTGATATAGCGACCTTTAACAACAGAGATAGAAGGCATTTCTATGTTGTGAATCTGATACCTGACTGGCTCAGAGGAGTGAAGAAAGAGTTTTTTTCATATGAAATCTATGCCAATGCCCTCCACTACTGGTTCCCTGACCTTACACCTGAGGACATAAGATTTTACATCTACAGCCAGATTGCGGCAGGTGCAAAAGGCATATGTTTCTGGCAGTATAAAGCCGAGAGGTTTGGAAATGAATCTATCTGTTCAGGCCTTGTTAACATTGATGGGAGCCATACGGCAAGAAGCAGAGAGGTTGGAAAGATAATCAAAAAGATAAAGGCGGAAAGGGATATTTTAGAAAACTATGAGGTTGAAAAAGGACAATTAGCGATTGTTTATGACTTCCGGGCAGATATACTCTCACGGTTAGAGCACACAACAGAAGATAATAGAAAAAATGGGATGGTGCAGTACATTTACAAAAGGGCTTTCAAGGGGATATACAGAGGGTTCTTTATGTTGAATATGCCACCTGACCTTATTGATATCAGAAATCTAAAAAAGACACTGGACAATCACTTCTATCCTTTTATTTATCTTCCGTCCCCGCTGGTTGTCAGTAGAGAAGAAGCAGAGGTTTTAAAGGGATATGTAGATGCAGGAGGCACGCTTATCTCTGAAAACTGTTTGGGGTTCAGAGAAGAAAATACCTGG
The DNA here is from genome assembly GCA_035406305.1 of bacterium. Classification (GTDB taxonomy): domain Bacteria; phylum Ratteibacteria; class UBA8468; order B48-G9; family JAFGKM01; genus JAAYXZ01. The sequence goes on from DAONKS010000126.1 coordinate 2,388, forward strand.
GTAAGAGCCCGTTCTTTTCCATATGGGCTCAGTGATGTGTTTGGTATAGAGGAAGGTGTCCCTAAAAGGTTGAAGAAAAAGATATATATTGATTCTCTTACTTTTGATGTGGATGATGTAATAAGTAGTTTCAGGCCAGTAAGTGCCGATGTACTTGCAAGATGGGAAGACGGAGGTGCATCTGTGACCGTTAACAGATACGGGAAAGGCAAAGCGGTGGCAGTTGGTTTTCATCCAGGGTTGATGGAAAATACAGATGAGTTTTTAA
>DAONKS010000127.1:0-2624 GCA_035406305.1 bacterium
TTAAACCAGCAGGCACCTGTAAAAGCATTATGCTTTCTGTTATTTGTAATCCTTCTGATACTGTTTATTTTCACTCCCTCTTCCTTTTTTCAAAATCTTTAACTCACACACACCTTTATCTTTATCTAAAAAATTTATCTCATAACTAAAACCATATTTTTCTATAATCCTTTTATAAAGAATATCACAGTGCTCACAGTAGTAGGGATATTTTTTAACCTTCTTTTTATTTAACAGCCCGACTGAAGGACATTGTTTCATATAGATTTTAAAATAATTTTTACCAGCGCACATACAGTAGTCCGCCTTTTCCTCAGTCAACGTATGCGTCCAGTATTCAGCCATACCCGCCATACCTTTCTCTCTCACCAATCTTTCAAGATTCGTAAGGAAATTATCGGATATATAAACCCAGAAATCAATAACTGCCTTCTTCCCATATCTTTCGTGTAAAAATTTAAAAAGTTCGTTATATGCCAGAATAAACTCAGTACATGAAATCATCTCAACTCCTTTTTAAATTTCTGAATGCATCTCCCCTTTGTACAATCATAGGATACCGCTGATTTAAAACCTGTCTCTTCAGCAATTACCTTATTTATTACCCTGCACTGCATACAGAAATCATTATAAACATCGTATCCTGCCTTCTTCATATGGGTTATCGCTGGACACTCTAAAACCCTGAGTATTATCCCATCTTTCCTCTTATCAATCTCAAAATCAGCACCTTCAAGAGAAAAGATTTCATTCCAGTATCTTTCTATTGCGAGTAGTCCTTCTCTCTTAATTTTTTTAATAAGCCAGCCATACATATTTTTGCCACAAATCTTTAAAAACTCCTCAAGGACGCCTTTCCCATATTTTTCTGAAAGATACTTAAAACCAGTACTCAAAGCACCATGAAAATCCTTATGTATATTTTCCGGTATCTTTTTACACCGTGTACTCTGGAAAGTTTTCTTTCCACTCTTTATAAAATGCTTTTTCTTCTGCCTCTCCTAATTTCTGTGTTAAAGGACTCCTGGCATATCCTGCATCCACACCCCTGAATTTAAGTGCTGCCTTCCATGAAGCAATTCCACCGTATTTTTTCAACAGGGACACCGCAATTGTAATTCTCCTTTGAAGTTCCATTGCTTCTCTTATATTGCCTGAGATAAAATTCTTATATATCCCGAGGAATATCTCGGGTAATACATTCTGGGTAGAGCCAATGGAACCCACAACTCCCATTGTAAGCGCTGGAAGAAACAACTCATCAGGACCTGAAAAAGCAATCCATCTTCCCTTTGCCTTGAGCAGTAAATCCTGAAGCATATACATATCAGGATGTGTATATTTAAGCCCTGCTATATTTTTAATCTCCATAAATTTCAGTATCTCATTATTTGAAAGTGCAATACCTGTTGTTGCAGGAATATAGTATATAAAAAATGGAAGGGAGGTGCTTTCAGCAACATTTTTATAGTAGTTATATACTTCATTGAAACTCATCCTGTAATAAATGGGAGCGATTGAAGATACTGCATCAACCTTTATATTTTCAGCATGTCTGGCAAGTTCAACCGCATTTCTTGTATTGAGAGAACCCCCTATATGAACTATCAAACCGACCTTATTGTCCGCTTCTTCCTTTACTATCTCAGCAACTTTTTTTCTTTCATCCACATCCATTGATGGACATTCTCCTGTTCCACCGCATATATAAAGTCCATTTATCCCCTTTGAAACAAGAAACCTTACAAGACCTTTAAGACGCTTCTTACATACCTCTCCATTTTCGTTAAAAGGCGTTATCAAGGCCGCATACACTCCGTAAAATTTATCCTTGCTCATCTTTTCACCTCCAGAAGGAACTTCAGGTTTTCTGCCGCTTCTTCAATTGTAGTCAACGTATTGTCTTTTCCTGCAAGCAGATTTATAAAATTCTTTGCCTGATAAAAATAATAGTCCTTTATTTCATTTTCAAAAACACCCATCTCACTCCATCTTCCTTCATCATTATCTGAAAAAAGAATCCTTGAAACATATCTATTTTCTGAAATATATCGCAAATTTCCCTTCATACCGGCAAATTCAATAAGCAATTCATATGGCTTCTGGAATAAATTGCAGTAAAAATTAACCATACTCTTTTTATTAAATCTGCCAGTAATAACAGCACTATCCTCTGTCTCAATCTCCTTCCCGAAGGCAAGATTGTCATAAATACAAAAACCTTCTGAAGGGCTCCCGATATACCACTGGGCAAGGTCAATCATATGGGAAACAGCATCCAGGATACATCCACCGCCCATCTCTTGCCTTGCAAAATATATACATCCATAGTCAGGTCTGTATTTTCTATAATCCTGCGCAACAAAAAACAAAGACATCTTTATCTCCCCTGTAATTCCACTATCTATAATCTCTTTAAGTTTTATAAAAGAAGGGATGCTTCTTCTTGTAAATCCAACTGCAGATGGCACCTTATTTTTTTCAATAATTCTAATGAGCCCATCCACACCTTCCATACTGACAGAAAGTGGCTTTTCCACCAGAAAAGGGATACCTTCCCCTGCACATCTTATAGCCATAGGAATATGGTAATTGGCAGGAGTGGCAATCAGGACAGCATCAAA
>DAONKS010000128.1:0-2614 GCA_035406305.1 bacterium
GGGTGGTTGCTGAGGAACTGGGGCAGGAAGGTAGTGATATATAACAAAGGGGAGCAGTATATAAGTGTTATCACAATACACACCAGCCCACCTATGTTTATTTATTACTACTTAATACGCACATTTATCTTCATCCTTTTTTCGTCATGCCGTTTTATTTATAAAAATTTCTCCATCCAGAGGACGTGTACAAATACAGACCATCAGATCCACGGCATATATCCCCTACCACGGGTGTTAATACTTGAAGATTTCTTAAACAGATATCCATAAAACTGAATCGTAACTTAGCGTTATTGGAAATCTTGCATTCCACCCCAGATCCATTATATGAATTCCCGGACGCGGTACAGTTAACATTGTTTCCATTATGGACAACTAAAAATTTCCCGGCATCTTCAATATCCTCCCGGAGTATTGGACAGTTTTGATGATCCGGTAAAGAACCCTTATCTTTATTAAAAGCGTTTAAGGAACCGTATGTTTCCGGGAACATACACCCGTTAATTAATACAGACAGCGCTTCGTTTGGAGAATCCTTGTCAACATTAACAAGTGTACACTGGGGATTATTGAAAAAGCAGTTGTTTATTGAGATATCCTTCATATTGCCCATAATGTTAACAAGTATTTGAGGTCCTTTTCCGGTTATCTTGCAGTTGGTAATGGATATTCCCCATGAATTTGAGTTTTTTTCAGTGCCGGGATAGAATGGCCGATGTACAATAGGTTTAAGAAGTTTTTTATAGTACCAGTCGGGAACTGTCCAGTTAGCAATAATATTCCCTGATTTTTCAAATGTGCAATTATCAAAAGATATATTATACACATTGGTTTGATAAAAATCGCAGGGCTGCATGAAACGCCAGGATATGCCATCAGAACCTGTTACAATACCACCTTTATGAACTGGCGGATCAGATGCAATTGCTGAAAATCCTGCATCGTTAACACACTGATATAAATTCCCTTCATTAAGACAGAAATCACCGGTGCAGTATTCATTACCTTTTCTATAATCAGCCCAGGAGCCGGTATAGATAAGGCAGGTGCGTCCGAAAATGTTTTTGTACTGATGGTCCGTGACATTGGAATAACGTACATTATATACGTCGCCGACTTCCACACATGTAGATGGATAATCAGTACCACAGAGAGATGTTCCGTCATCATAGGTGGTCAAATCCAGATTTCTGATTATTGCGTCATGCCCGTTATTAAGTTTTATGCCATCTTTATCACCAGCAAGACATACATTATCAATAAGAAGGTGTTCCCATTTAACAATATAAATAAGATATTCCCATTCTTTTCCATCAATACAGGTGAAATTTCTTATAGTCAGGTTTTTGACATAGAAAAAACCCATCTGGGCACGCAACCCATAGACCAGTATTGGTGGTGCTTCCTGATTGTTAACAGATATTTCCAGTCCATCAATGATAATATTTTCGTTATACTCTTTTGTCAAAGCACCGCGGTTAATCAGAACATTGCAGTAAGGTGCAACTTTTCTGAATATAACACCTGGTGCACATATAAGCAATGTATTTGAATCAAGGAAAACAGTATTATTAAGATTATAAACTCCAGGAGTATCTATAACTATAATTCCACCACCATTGAGGGCAGATTGCAGTGCTGCTACGTTGGTATCTGCATCTGCCTGAGGGGAGAAGCCATAACTCTCTGCATTTTTCGTTGTTTTCATTGTCACTCCTTTCTAAAGGGTCTTTATCGGCATTCCTCAAAAATAATCTCTCTGAAATTACATTTCTGAATATAATTTATCTTTCATTCTACTCCATAAGATTCTTCAGGGTAAGGGATTCTTTAAGGAATTCATCCAGCGACATCTCTTTAAGGAAATTTATACCTCTGCTTGCCCTGATACGTGCGTATTTACTTCCCCCGAAGAAGTCCCTGCCGAGCACCCTCTTTATGATACCACCCTGATGAACCATTATTCTTGCTGCAAGTTCGGAGAAAGGTCCGTCATACTCATAACTTGGAAAGGATGCACTTTTTTGTGATGCAAAACATATATCAAAGGCACTCTTCATTATGGCAAGTGAGTTCATTGAGACAGGCACATATATATTTGCCTCAGAAGGATGGAACCTGTCCCATATATTCCTGTAGCCCCATACCGTAATTTTTTTCTTTGTTTTTCCTTTATAAATCTTCAGTCCTTCAGCAACTATCTGTAATACCTTATAGTGGGTATCAGGCCCTGTTCCTTCAGGGTCAAAGGCAACCGTTACAACATCTGGATTTACCCTTTCTAAAACAGAAAGAAATGGTTTTATATCTCTTTCAAGTTCCGGCTGGGGTGTGAATATATCGCCTGTATAAAAGCCAAGCCGTAGATGGAAGATGTTGTTGCAACTGAATCCTAAGTGCGCCCATAAAAGTTCTTCCTCCCACTCCCTTATCATTCCTTTAAGTTTCTGCATATCAGGTATATCCTTTTTCCCCGGATATGCGCTTAATATCTCCTTTTTTAAAGAGAGTGCCTTTCTTAAAACTGCCTTTGTTTCTGTAGTTGCTATAAGTTCAGATATATTCCTGAACATCCTTCTTGCTTCTGCCTCTTTCTTTATCTCTTCTCTTC
>DAONKS010000129.1:0-2591 GCA_035406305.1 bacterium
GGATTATTTAACTTTTTCTCTATTTTTTCAAGATAACCTTTCAGTTTTACCTTTTCTCTGTGAAGTTTATCCAGTTCTTTTTGAATATCTATTATACCCTCAAAAGACATTCCAATTCTACCCTCTCTGAGATTTTTTATCAACAGGTTTTCTTTCTTATCTTCCGGGAATCCTGAAATTTCGCCCACACCAGCCAGTTTTGATATTATTCTGGCAGATAACCCTTCAGGAATCCTGTCAAAATAGCAATTAATCTGTCTGGAGACCGGAACATCAAATCTCATTTTCAGATTTCTTATACTTGTTATCACTTCCATAATATCTTCCATCTCTTCCATAATCTTTTCTTCTCTTACGATATTACTTTTTTCAGGCCAGTAACTTATCATTATGCTTTCTGTTTCTAAATTGCAATAATCCATAAATACCTGCCATAATTTCTCAGTTATAAAAGGTATAAATGGATGTAGCATTTTCAACATAGATATATGTACATAAAACAGTACAGGAATGACCTTCTCTTTAAAATATCCCTCTTCATACTCCTGATACACCTTGGATATTTCCAGATACCAGTCACAGAAGGTATGCCAGAAGAAGTCATAAAGTAGATTAATTGCTTCATTAAGTCGAAAGTCATTTAAAGCCGTATTAACTTTTTCAATAACTTCATCAAGAGATGTAAGAATCCATATTTCAGGTAATTTCAACCCTTCAAATTGTTCATCAATTATAACCTTCTTCCCATATTTTTCTGTAACACTCACTATAAATCTGGATGCATTCCACAACTTATTCATAAAATTTCTTCCCTTTATATAAAAGGTGGGGGAAAGGAATACATCCTGTCCTGCTGCTGTCATAGAGATTAAACTGAACCTTAAACTATCTGCGCCATATTTTTCAATAATATCAAGTGGGTCTATTATATTACCAAGGGATTTACTCATTTTCCTTCCTGTTTTATCCCGCACCGTCCCGTGTATAACAACATTTTCAAATGGATGAGTTCCCATAAATTCATATCCAGCCATTACCATTCTCGCTACCCAGAAGAAGAGAATTTCCTGAGCCGTAACCAGTGTATCCGTTGGGTAATAAATTTTAAGGTCACCTGTTTCTTCTGGCCATCCAAACACAGAGAATGGCCAGAGCCAGGAAGAAAACCATGTATCAAGTACATCCGGGTCCTGGTATATATCAGAACCTCCACATACAGGACAGGTTGTGGGGGTTTCGGAGGAAACAAAAACACCTTTTTCACTATTTTCTTTCTCGCAGTTTCTACAATACCATACAGGAATTCTATGTCCCCACCATATCTGCCTACTGATGCACCAATCTCTGATGTTATAGAGCCAGTTGAGATAAACCTTTTTCCACCTTTCAGGATAGAATTTAAGGATATCCTTTTCAGCAGCTTTAATTGCTGGTTTTGCAAGCGGTTCCATCTTCACAAACCACTGTGAAGAAAGATATGGCTCTATTACGGTCTCACATCTATAACATATCCCTATTCTTGTGGCGTATGGTTCTTTTTTTGTCATAAGTCCCATTTTCTGTAATTCTTTTACTATCTCATCTCTACAGCGGAACCTGTCCATTCCTTTAAACTTTCCTGCATTTTCATTCATAATACCTTCCTCATCCATAATGATAACAAAGGGGAGATTATGCCGTGTTCCTATTTCAAAATCTACAGGGTCATGAGCGGGAGTAACCTTCACAGCCCCTGTCCCAAAATCCTTCTCAACTTTCTCATCTGCAATAATAGGTATAATTCTATCTACAAACGGCAATTTTACCTTTGCGCCAATAAGTTTTTTATATCTGATATCTGAAGGATTTACAGCAACGGCAGTATCTCCTAACATTGTTTCAGGCCTTGTTGTGGCTACTTCAATAAAACCACCTTTTATAAGGGGATATTTAATATAGTAAAGGAAGGTATCCTCATCTCTGTAGTTTACTTCTTCGTCTGATAAGGCAGTTCCACACCTACAGCACCAGTGAATAATCCGTTTACCTTTATATATAAGCCCTTTATTGTAAAGATGAATAAACGCCTCTTTTACAGCACGGGACAACCTTTCGTCCATTGTAAATCGTTCTCTGCTCCAGTCAGATGAAGCGCCTAATTTCTTCAATTGAAATATGATTGTTGAACCATATTTTTCTTTCCACTTCCATACCTCTTCAATAAATTTTTCCCTGCCGAGAGTTTTTCTGTCTATATTTTTTTGACGAAGCATCTTTTCAACGACATTCTGCGTTGCTATACCCGCATGGTCTGTTCCCGGAATCCACAAGGTATTAAAACCGGCCATCCTTTTCCACCTTATTAAAACATCCTGGATAGTATTATTCAAAGCATGCCCCATATGTAGAACTCCTGTGATGTTGGGAGGAGGGATGACTATTACATACTTTTCTCTACCTTTCTTATGGATAGAGTCAGAGAAATAGCCGCTCTTCTCCCAGAACTCATAAAGTTCTGTTTCTATACCTTCAGGATTATACTGTGGAGGGAATTTGACTTCCATAATTGTCTGCTATGCCTGTGGTTTAATAACCTGAGATATGGCACTTTT
>DAONKS010000130.1:0-2582 GCA_035406305.1 bacterium
GAACTGCCTACGCCAGCCTTTTCAGGGCTGCGCTCTACCAGTGAGCTACCCCGGCTAAGTAAGAAGTCAAAAGTAATAAGTCAAAAGTCAAAAGTAATAAGGCAAAAGTAAAAAGTTAAAACTGCCATCCCTCATCCTCACTGTCCGCCGCAGGCGGAGGGTGTGGGTGAGGGTCCTTTTTACTCCCATCTTTTAGCATACCAGATACCTGTTTTTTTGTCAATAACAGGGGAAAAGGTATAATAAAAAGATGGAAGGAGAACAATGGCAAACAGGATTGAATTTGTAAGAAAAAGAGATGGCAGCATAGTTCCTTTTAACAAGCAGAAGATAGCAGATGCCATCTTCAAGGCAGCTCAGAGCGTTGGTGGTCAGGACAGGTACCTCGCAGAAGACCTTGCAGAGGTTGTGCGGCTCTATCTTGAGAAGGAATATAAAGGAGATATCCCTTCTGTTGAAGAGATACAGGATATAGTTGAAAGGGTGCTGATTAAGACAGGACATGCAAAGACAGCCAAGTCATATATACTTTACAGGCAGAGACGCGCGAGAGTAAGGCAGATAAGGGAAGGATTCCGTACCGAGTCGCTTGCAGAAAAGGAGGTTTTTAAAAGAGATATGACCCTCTCTGTAAGAAGAAGCGATGATAAAATAGGACTATGGGATAAAAACGTTATTATTGAGGCGCTTGTAAGAGAGACAGGCCTTTCCAGAAATATTGCGGAAGTAATAGTGGCGGAGGTGGAAGAAGATGTTATTGCATCAAAGGTGAAAAACCTTACATCTTCAATGATAAGAGAACTGGTTAATGCAAAACTGATTCTTTATGGATTTGAAGAAGAAAGATTAAAACACTCAAGAATAGGGCTTCCTCTTTATGACATCTCTGCCATATTTGACAGTTTTAATGGGTCCCCTGATATGCTTTCAACATATCTTGGAAGGAGAATGAAGAGAGAGTTTGCGATGAATGCAATCATACCACAGGATATAGTTGAAAGACATCTGAAAGGAGAGATATCCATTAAAAGCATAGAAGGAGCAGACAGAATTTTGACCGCATATATCCCTGTGAAGAAACCGGATGAGATACCCATTCTTTATCAAAGAGTTGCTCCTCTTGTTGAAGGAGATGTGATTTTATCTTTACCTATGGATATTTCTCTCCCTGATACGATGCTTTTTAATGAGAATCCGTTTGTTTTAGAGTTTCCTTACAGGTTGATAAAAGATAAACTGATGGATATAACAAAAACTCCTGTTATCAGGATAGACAGTAAAGATGATTTTGATTTATTTATGAATGCCAGAGAGAAAAGGGGCTATGGTATCTCCTTTCATAGAAAAGTAAAAGGACCGTTGCTGGTGCTGAACCGTATTACCCTTAACATCCCTGTCATAAATGCATATGCTGAACAGGATGATGTTTCTCTCAGAATAAGAATATCAGAGATATTGAGGGCATTATCTGATATGATTGTTTCTCAGGAAGCTCTGATAAAGAAGACACCATATGCACAAAGTACTCTGTCTCTCTTTCCAGAATATAGTACCACGATAGAAATAGAGTGTGCAGATGTGGATGGATGCGGGTGGACGCCCGATGAATCGTTTTTCTCAGAGGTTCTCTCTAATGCTCTGTCCGTGTTTATGAATCAGCCGTCTGATGGTATGATAGAAATGGCTGGAAGGTGTTTTGAAAAACAGGATGTAATAGCGAGGATAAACAATGGTTAAAATTGCTCTTTTCGGGTATTCAGGCAGTGGCAAGACGACACTTTTTCGGTATCTCACAGGAAAAACAGAAGAGTTATACGACCCGTTCAAACCATGGATAGGAGTGGGAATATATAAGGATAGCAATATTGACAGAATTACAGAAATACATAAAGCCAGAAAGGTGGTGTATCCTGAATTTGAATTCTTTGACTTCAAGGGATTTCCTTTAACTCAGGGTTTTCCTGATAACTACTTTGCCCATTTTTTTGATATTGATATTATTGTCTGCGTCATCAATAACTTTTCTGAAGATGCATCTCCTGAGGAAGAAGCATCATCCCTTCTTATGGAACTCATCCTTTATGATACGGAGAAAATCCAGTCCATCTTAAAGAAGAGAGATGATGGCGCTTCCGCTATCTCTCAGCAGCAGGCAGATGTTTTGAAAAAGGGTTTGAAGATGCTGGAAGAAGAACACCTTTTGAATGAACTTTCGGATGGGGATAAGAAGTTAATATACGGAATACAACTTCTTACGACAAGGCACGTCCTTTTATATATCAATGGAGATAATAAAAGTTTCAATCCCTTTACAGGCGTTCCATCCCTTATCCAGAAGGAACCTGATAGCACCGCTTTTTACAGGTCAATTATGAAGGCGTTGGGGCTTATAACATTCTATACCTTAAAGGGAGATATTGTTCAGGGATGGGTTATTCCTGCAAACTTTACAGCAAGAGAGGCAGCAGGCAGGATACATAAAGACATAGAAAAAGGTTTTATAAAGGCAGCGGTTTTATCTCTCAGGGACTTCATTGAGATTGGCTCCTGGCAGGCGGCTAAAAATACGGGGGCATTAAAGT
>DAONKS010000131.1:0-2547 GCA_035406305.1 bacterium
TTACTTACTATACCAGTAAATCTTACTTACTATACCAGTAAATCTTACTTACTATACCAGTAAATCTTACTTAAAAAGCCCCGCTACTTCATAAAGTAGTATTTTTAGGATATTCTGATGAGAATTTCTGTAAAAGCCAAATAAGATATGCCTTTTTATTTTCGGGTTGGTATACCTTTGTCTCTGATATAGCCCTATAAAGTAGGTCATTATAGTTCTTATTGGTCGTTATTATCTTTTGTATGAGATATTTTAACTCATCTACTTTTTCTTTTATTCCCTGTTCTATCTCCTCTAACCAATACTTCACTTCTCTTTCTAACTCTTCTCCATCTACTATTCTACTTTCTTTATTTTCTACTACTTTCTCTACTAATTTCTGGTGGTCTGCTTTTTTCATAAACTCTTTTATTTCCTCTTTTATTGTTTCACCTATAAAGAACCTGCACCTGATATTCTTTTTTTTGGGGTCCTGCTGGTCTAATATCTTTTGGAATTCTAAATCTCTAATCACTCCTGATACTTTTAAGGCATCCTTTATCCTTTCAAATTGTTGTTCTATCCGGGCAAGAGCCTTCTGTGGTATAAGCCCTAATTTTTCAGCCAAGTCATTATACCAGAAATCAATAGTGTCCTTTTTAGTAAGGAAGTAGTAGTAAGAGAGTAGTTGATAGAGGTTAGAGGCAACAATGTTTTCATCTGTTAAACTTTTTAGGGTCTCCATCCCATTTGGTTTCAAAAGTCCTTGCTCAAACATATTTCCAGTAGTATCTGATATTTGGATTAAACCTCTTGTTAAAACACCGCCTTCCTCTGTTTCACTCCCTTTTCCAAGTATTCTATCAACAAGATGGAATGTTATTCCCTCTTTCTTCCCGTTGGTGTCTGTTAAAGAGGAAGTAATGGTAGTGTGAACTAAATTTTCCAATGCGTCTTGGAGAAATTTAATGTTTCTTCCTTCTGGCGAAAGATTCCAATACTTTGCTATCTCGTATAGGGAGTAGTCAATGTATTTGGGAACTTCTCCTGTCTTTTTTTTCTTTTTCATTACCTTATCGCAGAGCCATATCCATACTTTGTATTCCGGCTCCCCGGGAAGAAAAGAAGTGCTTGCAATACTCCAAGAGATTTTATTGCCGTTTTCTTGTGTTTCGTAGGTCAGGTTTCTTCTTTTGTCTTTCCCAGAAGCCCTGACAAAGAAAGGATATTTGGATAAGCAGATAAGATTAAAAAGTGGTTGGAACTCTTTTAATTCTTGTGGGGCTTTTTTGACTATTTCTTCCATAATTCCCCTCCTCCCTTTTTTTACGGATACCATTTTTAGACGGCGAGGAGGTATTGGAGGCACGCCCCCCAAGTGTGGTACGAAGAGAGCGTGTGGTATCCCGCCTCCCGCCGTCTACAAGCAGTTTAATCTTATTTGGGTTTTTTGTCAAATAGATGTTAAAGTTGAGTATATAGGTAACACTTTGTCTGCCTTCATTTGATACAAAAAATCCATTGGGGTTGCATATCCTAAAGATTGATGTGGTCTGTTAAAATTATACTCTATCAGCCACTCTGTTAAATACGAATTAAAAACCTCCACATCCTCTATATAATAACCCATCTGTAAAAACTCCTCTTCCAGCGTCCTGTTATACCGTTCTATCTCAGGGTTATCTTCAGGTGTCCTCACTCTTGAGAAGTAATGTTGCAATTTAAGATCCTTACAGGCATCATGGAAATACTTCAAAAATTCTCCACCATTATCTGTCTGCAGGTATTTGAAATTCCCGTTAACCAGAAAATATAACCGTAATAGAAAATCCCTGGCATTATACGAGGAGTTGTTCTTATACATCCGGCTAAAAGCAATCTTGGTGTTTTTATCAACCGCACTGAAGATGTACCGCTTAGCGGAGCAACACCATATCATTTTGGTATCCAGTTGGAAGAAGAAACCATCAATCTGTTTGTTCTTCAATTCGGTTATCCTCTTTTTACCCTCTGCCAGTCTCCGTCTCCTGCGCATCTTCTCATTCTTAACCGGTTGCCAGTAAAGGTCGTATTTCTTTATTACACGGTATATCTTCCATGCGCTTATCTTTTCTCCGTATTGTTTTTCATATAATACCGCCAGCTTCTCTTTCCCGTATCTTATGTGTTGTTTCCTCAGTTGCTTTATCCGTATTTCTTCTTCACGTGTTATCTCAGGCTGCCTTTTCTTATACGGACCTGCCCTTCTGTCCTCAAGTCCTCTGAACTCCACATTCAGATACCGGTTATACCATTTGTAAAAGGTCTTCCTGCTTATCCCGAAGTACCGGCAGGTTAAGGATGCATTCTGCCCATTCTTCTTGTAATAATCTATCCATTTGACCCGCAATTTCCCCTGTTTGGATAAATTATCATACTCTTGACATTTATAGACTATTTGAGGTACTTTTACTACAGGTTCATAGCCCCTTGGAAATGGGATGAACCTGAGTGTGTATTTACCTCTCATAAACACCTCCTTGTCTCTGGTCTATTATATCTAAATCTGAAATCTTTTCCAGAGGCAGG
>DAONKS010000132.1:0-2542 GCA_035406305.1 bacterium
CCTAAATACAGGGGTGCAGCTCCTGTGGAGTGGGCATTGATAAACGGGGAGAAAGAGACAGGGATAACGGTGATAACCATAAAAGATAAAGTGGATACAGGTGAGATTATTAAACAACAGAAAGTCCCTGTTGATGAGACAGATGATATATTCTCTCTGAGAAAGCGTCTTTCAGAGATTGCTCCTTCTATTCTTATTGAATCCATTGATAATATCAAAAAGGGTGTAAAACCGTATCCACAGAAGGGTATTCCTACATATGCAAGACGGCTCAAGAAAGAGGATGGTCTTATACGATGGAATAAGAAAGCCATAGAGATATATAATCTTATAAGGGGTGCAAAAGAATGGCCAGGTTCTTATACATATCTTGATGGGAAATATATTAAAATTTATGGGGCATACCCTATCTACGGACAAAAAAAAGGAGAGCCGGGGGAAGTGATAGATATTAATGGGGTCTGCATATATGTTGCCTGTGGAGAGGGAATAATCAAAATCACTGAACTGCAAATGGAAGGAAGAAAGAGAATGGATACATCTGAATTTTTAAAGGGGCATCCAGTAAATGTTGGCAGTATATTTTCAGAAAAGAGGTAATGATGAAGGAGCAACTCAAACAGCTATGCAGATTTTTTAAGTCAGATACCCCCTGTATCTACCATAAGATAGATGGGCGCAAATGTTCAGAATGTATGGATTTTAAAGATACTGCTGGTAATATCCTTATTATCAAGAAAGATGCAGCAGGAGATGTTTTGAGAACCACAGCATTACTTGAACCACTGAAGAGAAAGTTTCCAGAGCATAGAGTTATATGGCTGGTAGCACAAAAAAATAGAGATGTGCTGGAAGGTAACCATTATATTGACGAGATATGGGCGGATACCCCTGAAATACTGCAGGCAGTATCTTTCTTTCACTTTGACGTGGTTATAAACCTTGACCTTTCTTCCGATAGTTTAATTACTGCAGCAATAGTTAAAACTAAAAATTTTTATGGATTCAGATACGAACAGGACAGAAAAATTTTCTGCTCAAACAGTGCTGCTGAAGAGTGGTTTTTAATAAGTCATAATGATACATTGAAGAAGGAAAACAGAAAGACATACCAGAGGTTCATTGCTGACATAACAGAACTTGATAATTACGGAGAGATTATTGTGCCACTGCAGAAAAATTCTATTGAAAAAGCACAGGCATTTGCAAAGAAACACCATCTTTCAGGTAAAAAGGTTGTGGGTATAAATACCGGCAGTGGCTCAAGATGGCAAACAAAAAGGTGGCCTGAGAAATATATTGCCCGGTTGATTGATATGCTTACAAAGAAGAGATATACGGTATTATTATTTGGCGGTATTGAAGAAAAAGTGATTATGGAAAAAATTGTTAAGGAAAAACCATCAGCAATCAGCACCGGCTATAATAACTCCATCCCTGATTTTTTTGCACTCCTTAACCTGTGTGATGTGGTTGTGAGTTCTGATACACTTGCAATGCATGCTGCGACAGGACTGAAGAAAAAGGTTGTGGCACTTTTTGGACCGACCTCTCCGTATGAGATAGAAAATTACGGCAGGATAGAAAAAATTGTCACTCCTCTGGATTGTTTCTGCTGTTATAAGAGGGGATGTGATAAGATACCATACTGTATGGAAATGATAGGTCCTGAGACCGTCTTTTCTACAATAGAAAGAATACTATGAATGAGAAATCTATAGCAGTAGTAATCCCTACTTATAACGAAAGAGAGGCAATCATACCTTTAATAGAAGAGATACTGAAACTACCACTTGATATAAAGGTCATTCTCGTAGATGATAACTCACCTGATGGAACAGCAGATATTGTAATGAAGTCATTTGGAAATATTCCTTCTGTCCGTATATATGTAAGAAAAGGGAAAAGAGGCAGGGGACTTGCAGGAATATACGGTTTCAAGGAAGCGTTGAAGACAGAAGTGAATATAATAGGAGAGATGGACGGGGACTTTTCACACCACCCATCCTTCATCCCTTCAATGATAGAAAAACTTTCTTCTTATGATGTTGTAGTTGGTTCCAGATATGTAAAAGGTGGTATGGATATACAGAGGGGAATTCTGAGAAGGATTATAAGCAACATCAGTCGTATTTATATAAAGATGCTTCTCGGAATTAAACTTTCAGACCCCACATCCGGCTACAGGTTTTTCAGAAGGGAGATACTTGAAAAAATTATTGACAAACTTTCAGCAGAAGACCCTTTTATAATAACCGAGGTCCTGTTTTATCTCAAAAGATATAATGCAAGATTCTGTGAAGTACCCATAACATTTTACGAAAGGAAGGCAGGAACTTCAAAGTTAAAACCATCTATACTTATTATGTATCTCTTTAAGGTTTTGAAGTTAAGGACCCGCTATGGAAGAAAAAAAATATACTGAATACACATTTGTTCTTATAGTACTTACCACACTTGTAAGGTTTTACATTGCATCCACTACAGGACTCGGTGTGGATGAGGCACACTATGTCCAGTATGCACTCCACCCTGCCCTTTC
>DAONKS010000133.1:0-2475 GCA_035406305.1 bacterium
TTCCATGACTGAAATACCGCCTTTATTCCTCCCATCAATTGTTCCCATGCATCATCCGGAAAATCTTCGCCTATAACTTCCTTCACTTTTCTTTTAAATTTTTCACATAGTTCCTTAAGGTCATCTGCTGTAAGGTCGGTGTCGGACTTGTAGCCCTTCTTTCCCTTTACTTCTTCCAGCATCTTATCTAACTGAATCCTTATCCCCTTCCCTTCTGCTGGTTCTCTTCCTGCTGCCTTCTCCATAACGACATCGGAGTACATCATAATTAAGCGCCTGTATGCATCATAAACAAAGCGGGGATTATTTGTCTTCTTAATAAGCCCGGGAATAGTAGTAGAACAGAGTCCTACATTAAGTACTGTCTCCATCATCCCAGGCATTGATTTTCTTGCACCTGAACGGACAGAGACAAGTAAAGGATTCTCAGGGTCTCCAAACTTGCTTCCCATAATCTTCTCAACTTCAGCAAGATTCTTCTTTACTTCCTCTATAAGACCTTCAGGCAATTGTTTATTATGTTTGTAATAATAGGTACAGACCTCAGTGGTAATTGTAAACCCTGGTGGAACCGGGATGCCTAATTTGACCATTTCTGCAAGTCCTGCACCTTTACCACCAAGCAGTTCTTTCATATTACCATCACCATCTGCTTTTCCTCCGCCAAAAAAATATACATACTTACCCATTTCGCTCCTCCCTTTGTTTTAGATTTGACAGACAGACCTATTTATTTTACTATCTTTTCTAAAATTTAGCAAATAACCAAATAATTATATAACAAAAGGAGAGAAATGGAAAAAGATAAAATGGAGTGGTGGAATGAGGCAAGGTTTGGTATGTTCATACACTGGGGGCTTTACTCAATTCTTGCCAGAGGTGAATGGGTACTGCTGGTGGAGAGGATACCTCTGAAAGAATATGCGAAGTTAGCGGATAGGTTTAAGCCACCCAAAAGTTTTTCACCTGAAAGTTGGGTAAAACTTGCAAAAGAGGCAGGTATGAAATATATGGTGTTAACTACGAGGCACCACGATGGGTTCTGTCTTTTTGATTCAAAGGTTAGTGATTTCACATCCGTAAAGACAGCGGCTAAGAGGGACTTTGTAAGGGAATATGTGGATGCATGCAGAAAGCACAATATGAGAGTTGGCCTTTACTATAGTTTACTTGACTGGAGGTTTCCTGGATATTTTGACAGAGAGAAATATCCTGAAAGTTTTGAACAGATGGTAGAACAGGCACACCAGCAGGTAAAGGAATTGATGTCAAATTACGGAAAGATAGATATTCTATGGTATGATGGCGGATGGTTACCTGATTCAGATGTGGTAAAAGATACCTCTGTTTTGTGGAAAAGTAAGGAACTGAATGCTATGGCGAGGAAATTACAGCCAGATATCCTTATCAATAACAGGTCAGGACTTCCTGAGGACTTTGATACACCTGAACAGCATACAACTCCATCGGAAAGACCATGGGAAAGTTGTATGACAATAGGGGATTTCTGTGGTTGGGGATATGTTAAGCATAATCCAAATATGAAACCAGTAACACAGTTAATCCAGAGCCTTGTAAGTTGTGCAAGTAATGGTGGAAACTACCTTCTTAATATAGGACCAAAGCCGGATGGGAGTGTAAGGGCTGAAGAAGTTAGAATACTTAAAGAGATAGGGAGATGGATGGAGAAAAACGGTGAATCTATTTACGGAACAGAAAGAAGACCTGATGGGTTTGGATTCTGGGGTGCGGGTATGTTAGGTATGGCAACTGTAAAAGGAAAGAATGCGTATCTCCACATATTCAGATGGCCAGGAGAGACCGCTGTTATTGCAGGAATAAAAAACAAAGTATTGACAGCAAAAATTCTTGCTTCAGGTAAAAAATTGAAGGTAAGGCAGGATGATGGAAAACTTATTATTACAGGACTACCGACACTGCCTCTCGATAAGTATGGAACTGTGATAAAGATTGAACTTGATGGTAAACCCGAGGCATTTGATTATTCACATATACCACTGGTGTAAAGGTATAAGAAACAATCTGGATAAAACAAAAAGGGCACTCGCATAAAACGGGTGCCCTTTTCCCTTCTCTTCAAGATTAAAGTTTGAATCCCAATCCTAACAGAACCTTGAATATGTTGGTCTCTTCTCCCAGGAATTCTGTTCTAAGATAAGACCCTTCTATTTGCAGGAATACATTATCCCTTATAAACTGTTTAATGCCCACCTGACCACCATACATAAATTCAGAGCTGTCTTCACCAAATATATCATAGGTGAATAGGCCAGCAGCTACTCCTATGTAAGGAACAGTTGCGGACTCAGTGGCAAAGTGGAAGTTGGGTCTTACCAGTAGAGATACGTAGTGGTAGCTTTCTCCCTCAATATCTCCGTAGGTTCCATTGATGAGTCCTTCGGTAGTATAAAATAAATTGTGTAAATTTGTTTTTAAAAATAAAATAAGGGTGTT
>DAONKS010000134.1:0-2419 GCA_035406305.1 bacterium
TAAGAGTGTAGTTATCAAGAGTAGAAACCATCCAGTTCATCTCAGGGTCGCTGCTCAGTCCTGTTTCAAGGGCAAAAATCTCATCTGTGAAATCTCCGAAGCATTCATACATTGAGTTAAAGCCAGAGTTAGAACCGAAAAGAGAAAAGTGAGGTGTCCATATATGGGCAGGGACTATAAAACCCATATCATCACTGTCCTTGAATATTTTAATAAATTCCTTAACATCCATCTGTAATATAGGTCTGCCGTCTGCATTAAGGTCTGTATATCTCTCAAGCATCCTGTTAAGTTTCTCTGCCCTTGAAAATGAGGACAAAAAGATAATAAGGTGGATTTTCTTTAGTTTTCCTTTTCTATCCTCAAAGATATTGCATACCTCTCCCGTAAGGATAAAGTCAATCCCATTGTAGTGGTAGATACCATCTCTGTCAGTTTCTGTCAGAAGGCTTGAAAGTTCATGAAACCATAAGAAGTGTGTGATATCTCCTGTTCCAAGGAGATTGATACCTTTGTATTTTGACCATCTTGTGAGTTCATCAAGATTCATACTTTTGCTTGTAGCACGGCTGTATCTGGAATGAATATGAAAGTCCACTATGTACATCTTCTTAACTCCTTGAACTCGGGATATAACAGGTCATATAGTTCTTCCAGTGACTGACATATAACTTTAGAACTGGAAATTACAGGCATAAAGTTAGTATCCCCCTTCCATCTTGGAACTATATGGAAGTGCAGATGCCCCGCGACACCTGCGCCTGCAATTTCTCCGAGGTTAATACCTATGTTAAATCCGGTGGGTCTCATAACTTTTTTTATTATTTTTACCGACGACTTAAGAAGAAAAAACAGTTCCCTCTCCTCTTCTTCTTTTATCCCTTCTATACTGGCTGTGTGTCTGGTCGGAACAATCATAAGATGGCCATTGTTATAGGGAAATGTGTTAATAATCACGAAGGCATTTTTACCTCTATAGAGAATGAAATTTTTTTTATCATTCCTGCTCTTTATCGCGCTGCAAAGAAAACATCCCCTTTTTTTATCGTTCTGTTTTATATACGCCATCCGCCAGGGTGCCCACAGAATATCTATACTTTTCTTCATTGTGTTCCTTCCGTATCAGATAATAAAAGTGATTTTTTATTTTCTTTTATATACTTTACCAGGTCTCTTTTCCTGTTTCTTACTATTCCGTCCAGCACAAGTGACTCAATCTTTTGCTTTATCTCGCCCACCTTTCTGCCCTGAGGGATATTGAACAGTTCCATTATATCATATCCATCAATTGCAAGTTTAAAAGAACTTATTCTGTCCTTTCTATTGATTTCTTTTATACGCTCCTCAAGAAGAGTTAACCTTTCAAGTGCATTTTTTACCCTCCCTGGATTATGACTTGTAAGGTCTGCCTTAGCAAGGGTAAAAAGCGGCCTTATATCCTTACCCATCTCTCTTATAAATCTTCTGAGTGCATTGTCTGTTGGGTTTTCTTTGGCAAGGAGATGTGGCCTGAGATGAAACCTTATCATCCTCCCGATAAACTTCCCTTTGTCTTCAGGTATATTCAACCTTCTGCATATTTTCCATCCCATCTTCTGTCCAACAAATTCATGCCTGTGGAAGCTTACCTTATTATTCGTTACCTGTAATGTTGAAGGTTTGCCGATATCGTGAAGTAACGCTGCCATTTTAAGGTATACATCTTTTGTATGTGCACTGATGTTATCAAGAACCTTTAATGTATGTGGAAATAACTCTTTGCATGGATGTTCCGTTCTTTTTTCCTTCAGCGCAGCCACCTCAGGCAAAATAATCTCCAGAGCACCTATCCCATCCATCAGGTAAAAACCCCTTGATGGCTCTTTTGCTTCCAAGGTCTTCAGTATCTCTTCGGATATTCTTTCAATACTAACAATGGATAACCGTTTTACATTATTTTTCATCCCTTCCAGTGTATGCTTTTCTATTTCAAATTTTAACCTCGTTGCAAATCTTATCCCTCTCAATATCCTTAAAGGGTCATCATAAAATGTCTTTTCCGGAGATACCGGCGTCCTTATTATCTTCTTTTTAATATCCTGCCTGCCATTAAAGAAATCAATAATCTCCCCTGTAATGAGATTCTGCGCTATAGCATTAATAGTAAAATCCCTCCTCGCACAGTCCTCCTCTATAGTCGCCTTCTGGACATACGGTTTTCTTGAGTCATCTGGATAACTCTCTTTTCTGGCTGTGGCAAACTCAATTTTTATCCCTGAAACCTCTATCATCGCAGTCCCAAACCTGCCGTAAAAAACAGGCATAGGAAGATGGTATTTGAGAGCGAACTCTTTTGCAAAAACAAGTGCATCCATCTCCATCACAATATCAATGTCATTGCTTTTTCTCCGGAGTAACCTGTCCCTTATATATCCACCAA
>DAONKS010000135.1:0-1059 GCA_035406305.1 bacterium
AATTCTGCCTGAATGGGAATAAAAATTTCACTGGCAGTGGTAAGGGCATTGACCGTTAAAAGTCCGAGGGATGGTGGACAATCTATAAATATATAATCAAAGTCCGTTTTACATTTTTTAAGTGCGTCCCTCAATACAACCTCTCTTCCTATCTCATTAACAAGTTCTATCTCTGCACTCGCCAGTTCTATACTCGCAGGAATAAGAAAAAGATTTTTCTCATATGTTTCAACTATTGCATCTTTTATAGATATCTTTTTAATAAGGACATCATAGATAGATTTCTGTATCTGTGGTGGTTCAAAGCCCAGATGTATGGTTGTGTGTGACTGCGGGTCAAGGTCTATCAGTAAAACCTTCCTATTCTGTTTTGCCAGAAAAGCACCTGCATTTACCACAGTTGTTGTCTTCCCCGAACCACCTTTTTGATTGATTACCGCTATTTTTCTCATAGCGCCTCCCTATTGTATGAAGTTATGAACTTCCTAATAATATAAAATATAACTTTCTGTTTGTCAATAAATTTTTTTAATGTTAATATTTTCCTATGAAAATTACAGGAAAAACTAAAATTACAGGTGTTTTCGGATACCCTGTGAAACATTCCCTATCACCTGTTTTTCAGAATGCTGCATTTCAACATCTGGGTCTTGATTATGTCTATATCCCTGTTGAAGTTGCCCCTGAAGATATCGGGAAGGCAGTTGAAGGAATAAGAGCAATGAACTTTGCCGGAGTTAATATCACCATACCTCATAAGAAAACTGTTATTCCTTATATTGATGAACTTGACAGGGAAGCAGAGATACTTGGAGTGGTTAATACACTCGTGAACAGGGCAGGGAAAATAAAAGGATACAGTACAGATGGCTACGGCTTTATACTTTCTATCAAAGAAAGCGGTATCTTTCTAAAAGACAGCACAGTATTTCTGCTTGGTGCAGGCGGGTCTGCCTGTGCTATAGCAGGTGCGCTGGCAAAAGCACGGATTAGAAAGCTCTATATATGTAACAGAACTGAAGAAAGAGCAATTATGTTAAAGGAACATCTGTCAGAAAA
>DAONKS010000135.1:1159-2279 GCA_035406305.1 bacterium
GCTGTACAGAAATATAAAAAATAAATTATTCTTGACAGTGATTATATAGTATGTTATTGTAAAATAGTTGAAAGAGACAAGGAGGAAAAATGGGAGCATTGATAGGAGGAATTATAGCGGTAGTTTTAGGTATTTTAGGACTTGCTAACTGGTGGGGTTATTTTGTTAAGGCGTTGATGGCTGCGGTTCCATTTCTGCTTCTTATCGGCGGGGTAATAGCAATTGCCGCCGGGATAAGTGATATAAAAGATAAGATGGAAGAGAAAAAAGAGAAGAAAGAAGAGAAACCAGCACAGTAAAAAATATGAAATTTAAAGGGGGAGAGAATTTTATCTTCCCCTTTTTTATTTTATTATAAGATTGAGGATTTTATCCTTAATATAGATGTGCTTAACAATGGTTTTATCAGTAAGCCATTTTGAAATAGAAGGTTCCTTTGCAGCAAGTTTCAGGACTTCTTCTTCAGAACAACCGGCAGAAATGGTTATCCTGCCACGGAGTTTACCATTTATCTGAACTGCAATAGAAACACTCTCATCTATCAGATACTTTTCGTCTACTTCAGGCCATTTTTCATAAAATATAGATGTCTCTTTCCCTGATAGCTTCCACATCTCTTCACATATATGAGGAGTAAAAGGTGACATAAGTTTTATAAATCTCTGCCATACACTAACAAGTTTCTTTTCAGAGCACTCTTTATTTTCTACCATTTTAGAAAAGATATTTATAAACTCCATCATCTTCGCTATTGCAGTATTGAAATGGAAGTCCTTTGTTATATCTTCAGTAATGGCCTTTATTGTCCTGTTTATAACCCTTTCAGTATTAACATCGCCTGCGTCTGTCCCAACTGCCTTATAGGAAAGTATATTACTATTTAAGTTCCAGACCCTGTTTATAAATCTCCATGCACCTTCAATTCCTTTTTCTGACCATTCAAGGTCCAGTTCAGGTGGAGCAGCAAAAAGTATAAAAAGACGGAGGGTATCCACTCCGTATGTCTTTATCATATCTTCAGGGTCAACAACATTCCCTTTTGACTTTGACATCTTTGCTCCATCTTTTATAACCATACCCTGACAGAGAAGATTTTCAAATGGCTCCTTGAAATTTATAT
>DAONKS010000136.1:0-2269 GCA_035406305.1 bacterium
ATGATATAATACGGGGACGGGTCATATTTGAAAGCCAGCATATACCTGACTTTGTAATTATGAAGTCCGATGGACTTCCGACATTTCATTTCGCAGTGGTGGTTGATGACTTCCTTATGAAGATTTCACATGTGATAAGAGGGGAAGACCACCTTTCAAATACCCCCAAGCATATACTTCTTTTTGGGGCACTGAACGCACCAATACCGCAGTTCGCGCATATGTCAATGACCCTTGGTCCTGATAAAACAAGATTGAGCAAAAGGCATGGTGCAACATCTGTAAGGGCCTACAGAGAAGCAGGGTATCTTCCAGAAGCTTTTTTTAACTATATTGCACTTCTTGGATGGGGTTCACCTGACAGTCAGGATATATTTTCAAAAGAAGAACTGATAGAGGCATTTTCTCTTGAAAGATGCCAGAAATCCAGTGCTGTATTTGACCCTGAAAAACTACTCTGGATGAATGGCTACTATATAAGAAAGTCATCTCCTGAAAGATTACTCACACTCTCAATTCCATTTCTTAAAGAGGCAGGAATTATAGATAAAGAGCTGTCCGTTGAGGAAAGGAACTACCTTGAAAAAGCCATAGTACTTGAGCAGGAAAAGATAAAATTGCTTAAAGATATCTCTTACCACATTGGATTTTTTGTTAAAGACCCTGTATATGAGGAGGATGCTGTAAATAAGTATCTTACAGAAAAAGGGAAAAAGGTGCTTTCAGCATTATCAGGGGCTCTTGAAGGTTGTAAGGAATGGACTGCTGCTTCTCTTGAAGGCATAGTAAGAAGATTCTGTGAAGAAAACGGCTATAAACCATCCGATGTATTTCATCCCTTAAGGGTTGCTGTAAGTGGTAAAACAAAAGGTCCAGGACTTTTTGAAATGCTGGAACACCTTGGAAAAGAAAAGGTTATGGAAAGAGTCAGGAGGTGGGTATGATAAGCAAAGAAAAAAGGGAGGAACTAAAAAGGAGGTCTCTTGCACTCCTGAAAAAAGCAGGGATAGTAATTACAGAAGAAGAGTATAAGAATATGGAAGTGGTAGAGTTAGGACTTGGAATCCCTGAAATGATAGGGGTACAGATAGTGGTTTATGAAAATAATGACCGGTACTGTGCAAAAGAACTTATTATGTTGCCACGTCAGACCTGTCCTGAACATAAACACCCACCTCTATCTCCTTCAAATCCAGGCAAGCAGGAAACATTCAGGTGCAGGTATGGAGAGGTCTATCTTTATGTTCCCGGTGAACCGGTAAAAAACCCTAAGGCGGTGCTGAAAGCAAGAAAGGAGTATTTTACTGTGTGGAATGAGATAATCTTAAAACCGGGACAGCAATATACACTTCCACCTGACACACTTCACTGGTTTCAGGCAGGAGATGAAGGGGCGATTGTATCTGAGTTTTCTTCAACAAGTTCAGATGAGACAGACGTATTTACAGACCCTGATATAAGGAGGGTTTAGTGGAATTCAAAGAGGATTTTGAAGAATTAAAACCATACTATGAGGCATTCTGGAACTGTGAGGTTCTTGACAGGATAGCAGTTATGGTTACGGCTCCGAAGAAGAAAAATTTAGAGAACCAATGGGGAATTCCACGTTTTGTTGCCACTCAACCATCTGAAGTAATCATAGATTCTTTTGAAAGATATGCAAAAGATGTCTTTTTCGGTGGTCTTGCAGTCCCGTACTTCTGGCCAAACTTTGGGCCTGATGTATTTTCTGCTTTCCTCGGTGCGGAATTGCATTATTCTGAGAAATCAGATATAACTTCCTGGGCTGACTGGAAAAATCCTGTGCTTTCTGATTACAACAACTTAGAATTACTTACCATTTCTGATGACAACCCTGTATATAAAAAATACATATCCATCCTGAAACTTGCTGTTGAAAAAGGAAAGGGAAGATATCTTGTGGGAATTACGGATATCCATGCTGGTTTTGACTCCTTATGTGTTTTAAGGGGTGGGCCTGATAGGGGATGTATGGACTTAATTGAGTATCCGGAAGATGTTAAAAAGGCAATGAAGGTGCTCTTTAAAGCGTGGAAAAAGGTCTATGACGACTACTGGTCAATAGTTAAAGATGCGCAGAAGGGAAGTACAACATGGATATCGATATGGGCCCCAGGAAAGATGTTTCCTGTTCAAAATGACCTATCCTGTCTCGTCTCTCCTGCCTTCTATAGAGAGTTTTTCCTTGAAGAATTATTATGGGAGATAGAATATCTTGATTATTCTATCTATCACCTTGATGGAGTTG
>DAONKS010000137.1:0-2263 GCA_035406305.1 bacterium
AAAAAAATGAATAAAGAAAATTTTTATACTCTGAGGTACACACTTTATGGACTTTACAGGGAGGAAAGTGAGATTGAAAAGTTTTTAAGTAAGTATCGTTTTTCTATTGATTTCATCTCTCCACTCTCTCCATGGAAACTTCTCTATAACCTGAAAAAGTATAAGACACTTCAATTACCACACCTTCTCAACTATATCTTTTCGGTAAGGGATAGGTTCTGTGAGTTCAAAGGGATAAAAGAAACAGAAGGCGAACCTTTATTTTTGATAAGAATTGATGACTTTCCTCACTGGAACAAAACCTTAAACGACTTCAAAAAATTCCATCATATTATGGAGGAGTTTAAAACACCTTATCTCCTTGGAGTAACACCTTATCTCTCTCTGAACCGACATAACCCCTTCAACACCAACTTTAAAGTCCTTCAGATAGAAGAGGCAGAAACCATAAAACACCCCCTGATAGAAATTGCTATGCACGGGCTTACGCACCAGACAAACAACATCAGAAAAAATATGGAGTTTGCAGGGCTGAAAGAGAAAGGAGTGAGAGCAAAAATAGAAAAAGGGCTGGAGATATTAAGAAAATCTGGCATAACCCCACTTGCGTTCATACCGCCTTTTGACGAAATTGATATAACTTCTTATGAAGTAATTTCAAAATATTTCAGAATTATCACAGGAGGGCCTGCTTCTGCGAAATATCTTGGATATAAAGTATCTCCCTCTTTTTTTAAGGATGCTGTCTATGTGCCATCCTATAGACCACTTTATAGCACCTGCCAGCGAGCAGCAGATTTTATTAAACAACATAATATAAGAAGACCTGTTATACTTCTTATTGTTATTCACTGGGCAAATGAAGAAAAGGAAGAGTATTATCATCTGAAGGAGTTATTAAAGGTAATCAAAGGAAATATCTTTAACTGGAATGACCTGCTGAAGATTATTTACCATCAGAAGTAAGTGCATCATTCCGTTTTTCTCTGTGGTAAACGTGTAAGAAGTTGAAGGTATAACTTGCGGATAAAAAACCTTCTTGTATGGCATTTCTTGAGGTGTTCTTTTGCCATTTCTATTTTACCTGCTTTTATACAATGTGCAGCAGAACTCAGTATAAATTTATTTGCATACTCTCTTATATATCTTTTTTTATCTCGCGGTATGTCAGGATTGTTCTTAAGATATCCTTCAAGTGTATCAACTACCCTGTACCCTTCAATCATCTTATGTGTCTTTACCACAGAACCAGGTATGTCCTTGTAATATACAGCCCCTATATACCTGCTAAACGCAACAGGATATCTCAACGCAATACGAGCCCACATATCAAGGTCTCCACCACGCCTTACCCCTTCAGGAAAATATCCACACACTTCAAATACATACCGGGGTACGGCTACCGCTCCTGTCCAGATGGGTGAAACACCATATACACAACTCTTGAAATAGTCAGGAATTATACCTTCCTCCTCAGGCACAAACCAGAACTTCGGCACCTTTACCCTATCCCCACTCTCTTCATACGCAGTCGCATAGGCACCCGCAATTGGATACTTCTCCCTTAATCGTAAAACTGTCTCAAGGAACCTTTCCTTCCACTCATCATCTGCATCAAGAAAGGCAATCAAATCAGCAGACGCATTCCTTATACCCTCATTCCTCGCTCTATGCCCACCTCCTGATGGACTCTCCCTGTGGATAAGTTTTATCCTGCTGTCTCTGTATCCCTCCACCACCTTCTCACTCCCATCAGTGGAACCATCATTCACCACTATTACCTCAAAATCCTGTACCGTCTGGGAAAATATTGAATCCAGTGCCCTGCCTATATACTCCACCTTGTTATAAAGCGGAATAATTACCGAAATTTTATACATATACTGCCCCTGTATGTAAAAATTCTATTATATCTTCAATCAGACATTGATTTTTCTGTAATATGGAAAAAAATTTTCTCTAACTTTTCTCCCTGTTTTTCCACACTGAACTCCTGAATTTTTTTGTATCCTTCCTCTGAAATTTTTCTGAAATACTCATTATTTTCAAGAAGTGTAATCACTCCTTTCAAAAGACCTTCTCTATCCCCGGGGTTAACAACTACTGCTGATTTTCCCTTAACTGTATAGTCAGAAATTCCACCAACCTCTGTAGTAACAACTGCACATTTACAAGCCATTGCTTCCATAGGAGGGTTGGGGCAGGCATCCTTTTTACCGGGAAAGATAAGAATATCTGTGTTTCTATAAAAATTAACAAGATT
>DAONKS010000138.1:0-2259 GCA_035406305.1 bacterium
GAAGAGAAGAGATAAAGAAAGAGGCAGAAGCAAGAAGGATGTTCAGGAATATATCCGAACTTACAGCAAATACAGAAGCAAAGACAGTTTTAAGAAAGGTTCTCTCTTTAAAAAGAGAGATATTAATCGCATATCCGGGGAAAAAGGATATCCCTGATATGCAGAAACTAAAAGGGATGATAAGGGAGTGGGAGGAAGAACTTTTATGGGCACATTTAGGATTCAGTTGCAATAATATCTTCCATCTCCGCCTTGGTTTTTATACAGGGGATATATTCACACCCCAGCCGGAACTTGAAAGGGATGTAAAACCGTTTCTCTCTGTCATGGAAAAGGTAAATCCGGACATCATAACAGTTGCCTTTGACCCTGAAGGGACAGGGCCTGATACCCACTATAAGGTATTACAGATAGTTGCTGAAGGACTGAAGATTTATAAAGGGAAAACAAATAAGAAAATTACAGTATGGGGCTACAGGAACATCTGGGACAGATTCCATCCTTCTGAGGCAAATATATATGTACCTGTCTCAATGAACTCACTTGCTATAATGAAGAGTGCCTTTGATATATGTTTTGCATCACAGAGAAGTGCATCCTTTCCAAGTTATGAATATGACGGACCTTTCTCTGAACTTGCAGCAAAAATAATGGTACAACAGGGTGGTATCATAAAGAGGGTGCTTGGCAGGGACTTCTTCGGAGCCAGTAAATACGCACGTATCAGGGCAAGCAGAGGCATAAACTTCCTTAAAGAGATGACACTGGATGAATTCCTTAAAGAATCCCTTACACTGAAGAATCTGATGGAATAGAAGAAAATGTAATTTTCATAGAGATTATTCTTGAGGAATGTCGGTGTGTTGACAGACAGGTCATTTATAAGTATAATCTTTATCACTATGGGAAGAAAAAAACAAGGAAACGGAAGGGACTCAAATCCAAGGCGTGATGGGACAAAGGTTTATAGTGGACAGGTAGTCAGGGCAGGAAGTATTATTATCCGGCAGAAGGGCTCAAAGATAATACCGGGCAAAGGTGCCTGTATGGGTAAGGACTTCACCATCTTCAGTTTAGCAGATGGGATGGTTGAGTTTGCGGAAAGAAAAGGGAAGAAAGTTGTCAGTGTTATCCCTATTTCTCAATGATAAAACTCTCCATAGAAACCAGAAAACTGGAAGATATTGAAAAACTCTCTGAAAGAATAGGTGATTTCTTTACCGAGGGCGAACAGAAAAACAGCAAGATAACACTTGCAGGTAAACTTGCAGCAAAGGATGCCTTCTTCAAAAATATCGGGGTAGGAAAGCCATACAGATTGTATAAAAAACTTGAGATTAACAGAATGCCTTCGGGCAGACCTTTTATAAAAATACTTGATTCTCAACTTTCTCAGAAACTTTCAGGGTATAAGATATCAATATCTATCTCCCATACAAAAGAAGAATCTGTGGCTGTCTGTGTTCTTTATAAATGACAAAAAAAAGAAGGAAAGATACACATAAGGGGGACTACGGACACCTGTTCATCCTGGGTGGAAGTCCCGGACTTACAGGGGCGGTCTGCCTTGCAGGAATGGCAGCAATTAGAAGTGGCTGTGGACTTGTAACAATAGGCATTCCCGAAGGGCTAAATGATATTATAGAGATAAAACTAACAGAGGTTATGAGTTTACCCTTACCACAGACAGAAAAAAGGACATTTTCTGAAGAAGCAATAAGCCCTGCGCTAAAATTTATTGATAACCGGTCTGATGCCGTTTTAATTGGACCGGGTATATCCACAGAAACGAAAGAGACCTGTAAATTTGTTGAAAATATTGTAGAACATACAGAAAAACCACTCATCATAGATGCAGATGCCATAAAAATAATATCTGCCAACCTTGACATCCTTAAGAAAAGTAAAAGCAGAGGGATTATCCTTACTCCACATCCCGGTGAGATGTCTTACATAACAGGTATGGAGATAAAGGAGATACAGAAAAACAGAGAAAAGACAGCGGAAGAATTTGCTAAGAAATACAATGTAATACTTATTCTTAAAGGGTATCGCACGGTAATCACAGATGGGAAAGAGACACATATAAATCTTACAGGAAACCCTGGAATGGCAACAGCAGGAAGTGGAGATGTCCTTGCAGGTATCATAGGAAGTTTACTTGCACAGGGAGATACTGCTATTGAATCTGCAAGGTATGGAGTGTATATACATGGACTTGCCGGAGACCTTGTAGCAAAAGAGAAAGGAGAGACATCC
>DAONKS010000139.1:0-2224 GCA_035406305.1 bacterium
GAAGGTGCAGATGAGGGGGATGGAACAAAAAGTATTACCTGAGAACCCTATCCAAGGACTTGACAGAAAAATTTTATATGATATAATATGTATACAAAATGAAGGACAGATAGAGGAAGACAGATGAAGACGAAGAGGAAGCAACTTGCAGATAGGATAGTTAGATATCTGGTAAGCAACAGGGATAATGGCAGGAGGAAGATAACCGAGGAGATGATAGCCAGATATTTTAAGGTAAGTAGAACACCTGTGCGTGAGGTATTGAAGTATCTTGAAGAGGAAGGACTTATCCAGACAAGGAGGGGCAAAGGTATTACATTCAAAGAGTTCAGGGAAGAAGAGATAAGAGAGGTATATGATTTAAGGGCTCTTCTGGAAGAGTTTGCGGTAAGGCAGGCGATAAAGAATATTACCTCTGATGATTTGAAGGTGTTAAGGGGATATATAAGGATGTACAATGAGGCAAGGGAGAGGAAGGACAGGGTAGCAGGGGAAGAAGCAGATACACTATTTCACGAGGCACTTATAGAACTTTCAGGTAACAGGTATCTTATGTCTCTTATAAAGAGGATAAGGTTGTTCAGCACAGTATTTAAGGTAGGGATAGATAGAGGGATGAGATATAGCAGTAAGGTAGATATAAACCCCTATTCACACACAAAGATAATAAAGGCACTTTCCACAGGTAATCCAGATATAGCAGGAGAGATGATAAGGAATCACATTTTCTGGGCAAGGGACTATACGATAGAAAGTTTGAGGAAAGTTAACGAGAAGGTAAGACAGGTGAGGTATAACAGAAAATAAAATCCTGTTTGATAAGAATATCCTTAAATAATACCGAAAAACTTTTCTTAATTGAAAAATGATAAAAATCAAAGAAGAGGGGATTGTGTTTAAAAGTATGGAGGGAACGGACAGGCAGAGTTGTGCATTTCCTGATATATGTGTACTCCCTTCGGGTAGATGGCTTGCGGCTTGCAGGGCTGCTCCAACTAAAGCAGGTACAAAAGGGCAGCATATCCTTCTTTCCTTTTCTGATGATGAGGGAAAGTCCTGGTCTGAACCATATAGCCCTTTTCATCCGAAGATAATTGGTTCAAAATATGGTCTTTTCAGGGGCTGCTATCTGACATCTCTTGGTGGAAGTAAAGTACTTGCAGCACTGTGCTGGGTTGACTATTCAAATCCGGAACTCCCTTTTTTCAATCCGGAAACAGAAGGGCTACTTGATACTAAGATTTTCTTTTCTTTATCAGAGGATGGTGGAAAGACCTGGTCAGAACCTGAACTGATGGATACATCCCTTTTTAATTGCCCCACGCCACTTACAGGACCTGTTCTGATACTGTCCGATGGAGAGTTTGCCTGTCAGTTTGAAATCAACAAGCACTACTATGATACTTCTCCCTGGCACCACTTCGCAGTTATGGTCTTTTCAAAAGATGGTGGAAAGACCTGGCCAGAATATGTAATAACCGCAGAGGACCCGGAGAACCGTATATTTTACTGGGACCAGAGGCCTGCTGTCCTTAAAGATGGCAGGATATTAAATCTTTTCTGGACGTATAACTATGCGGAATCCTGTTATCTTAATATACATGCAAGAGAGTCAAAAGATAACGGAAGGACCTGGTCTGAGATATGGGATACAGGCATTCCAGGACAACCAGCAAGACCGGTTTCTCTTCCGGATGGCAGGGTTGTTATGGTATATGTTGACCGTTTCGGAGTTCCTTCTATAAAAATGAGAATAAGCTCTAACGGAGGGAGAACATTTCCTGCTGAAACAGAGAGTGCAATATACCGGATAGAAGGTTCAATCCAGAAGAAAGAACAGGGCTCTATTCAAGATGCATGGGCGGAGATGGAAAGATTTTCTATAGGACTGCCTGTAACTGCGCTCTTACATAATGGGGATATCCTTGTATTATTTTATGCAGGGCATCAGCCAGATACAACAGATGTGAGATGGATAAGGGTAAAGGTGGAGTAATTTAGATATGGAACCGATAGAAAGAATAATAAATGCTGTAAAACACAGAAGACAGGATAGATTGCCCATTGATTATACTGCAACACCTGAGGCACATAATGCACTTAAAAAGTATCTTTCCATAGAAGATGATGAACGACTTTTAGAAAAATTAGGGGTTGATATAAGGAGGGTAGCAGGTAGATATGTGGGACCTGAAGGACTTATTCCTGCGGCAGGTATAAATAC
>DAONKS010000140.1:0-2108 GCA_035406305.1 bacterium
CCATCTGACGCAGTCCCTGAATTCCAGAAGTCCCCTATAAATATCTTCTTCTCCTTTACCACACTCCATATTCTTTCAAGCATCTTATACCTCTGTTCAGGAGTGACCATAAGGTTGAAGTCCGGCTTCCTACCTATAGGCATATACTGGAAGTACCAGCCGTATATAGCACCCTTCTTATTGAAATAAAAGTCAAGGAACTCATCAGAAAGCAGCAGTTCTGCATTGTATCTGGTCGGTGTGGCTGATATACCAAAAGGCACTCCATATTCCTTCAGGTTATCCATTGCATCCATAATCTTCTTGAATGTCCCTTCACCGCGTCTGTCATCCGTCTCTTTTTCAAAACCCTCAACAGATATGGCAGGCGTGAAGTTTCCTAATTCACTCAGCCGTTTTGCCACATCCCTGTTTATAAGCGTTGCGTTGGTATAAGCCATAAAATAACTGTCAGAGTGTTTTTCCAGTATGTCAAATAGTGTCTTTCCACCATCCCTGTAAGCAATTGGCTCTCCACCCGAGATAACGAAGAAATACGCTCCAAACTGCTCCTTAATTTCGGTTATCACCCTGTCAAAAACATCATACTTTAATGTATGCCTCTGGTATATATCTCCTGCATAACAACCTTTACATTTCAGATTACACACATTGGTAGGAGAGATTGTGACAAAAGATGGTGGCCTGAATCCGTGCTTCTCTGCAAATGTATGCCTGATATACACACCCTCCACCATTACCTTACTGATTAATATATCTGAAAGTGCCCTCATACACTTAGGAGAGATGGCCTTTGACTCAAATGCCCGTTCAATTGAACGAAGCAAAGCACTTCCCATATAATATCTCTCTTCTTTTACCTTATCTGGCCTATCTAAACTCTTAAACGACATCTTATAGGTTGCCCTGTCAAGCGCATCTATAAGATGCCTTCTGGTAAGAGAACTTCTCAGTCCCAGACTCAACGCTGCTGTCACAAATCTCTGCGATGGCCCTTTTTCCATAACATTCAAAAGTTTAGATTCCATATTCATCATAGCCCACACCTCCTTTTTAAACCCAGAATTCAAAACTCTAAACTAAACCTTTTATTTATATTACCACAAAACCCTTTATTTATAAACAGTTTTAATAAATCCACCCCCTAAAAGGATATCCCCTTTATAAAAAACGGCTGCCTGCCCCGGTGTAATCGCCCACTGGGGCCTGTCAAAAACCACCTTTACACAATTATCTTTATCAGGTGGATACACAGTAGCATCTGCCTCAGTGTGTTTATATCTCACCTTTACACCTGCCTTTACCGGTTCCGTTATCTCTTCAACAGACACCCAGTTTGTCTTCTCCACAAGGAACTCACTCTTATATACATCCTTCTTTTCGCCAAGCACTATCCTTTTATTTTCACTGTCTATCTCTGTAATATACAACGGCTTGCCTTTTGCAATACCCATCCCTTTCCTCTGTCCTATGGTATAACGGAAAATCCCTTTATACAATCCAAGCAGATTCCCATCTTTATCAACAATCTCCCCTGTCTCTATCTCGTCCGAAAAAAGCGCTTCCCGTCCTCCTGCGATAAAGTCCTGACTTTCCTCCTTATCCCTTACAGGCAGTTTATATCTCTCTGCCATCTTCCTCACTTCACTTTTCTTATACATCCCCAATGGAAACATAACCTGTGAAAGTTGCTTCTGTGTGAGAAGAAACAGGAAGTAACTCTGCTCTTTCTTTTTATCAATCCCCTTTTTCAGGATATATCTACCTCTCTCTCTATCTAATCCCACAATTGCATAATGCCCTGTGGCAAAAAGGTCAAAGTGGCTTTTTTCTATTTCTGTAAATCTATCAAGGAGTAACCCGAACTTCAAAAACCTGTTACAGACAACACAGGGATTCGGAGTTCTTCCTGCAAGATATTCTTTTTTGAAATATGAAAGGACTGTATCTGAATACTCCTTTGAAAGGTCTATAATATAAAGTTTAATTCCAAGAAGTTCTGCCACCTTTTTTGCATCTTCAATATCCCTGCCTTCAGGGCTATAACAGGCAGAGATAGAAAATCTGTCCTTGCACTCATTTTTCTCGTCCCATACCTTCATAAAGAC
>DAONKS010000141.1:0-2082 GCA_035406305.1 bacterium
CCTCTTATTCCGTCTTTTGTGAGATTTATGTCAGGAAGGTTGTCATTGGCTGGTAATATTCTTTTTGCAGGAAGAAATTCAACCCTGCCATCAACAAAAAGGTAATTTCTGCATCCGTCCCAACTCCACCAGTTATTGAGCCCACCTGTATGGTTATCAAGCCACTCTGCTATCAGCACTTTTTTATCCGGATATATGACACTGCCTAATTTCTGCGGAACTGAAGGGACTATCTTACCTGAATCATATGTAAAGGTTGGGTCTGTCATCTGGTTTATCTGTTCAGGAGAATGATAAAAAGCCATAGAATATCCGTAGGATGTTGATTCCCACTTCTGTGGGGCTGTGCGGTCAGATGGACAGTAAAGGATACGGGAGTTATTTATGTAAGGGATAATGAATCTCCTCCAGCCCCTGCCCATCCATAGCCAGTAGACAGGGCTGGTGTTTACAGGGTCATCCGCACAGGGAAAGTACTCATTATAGTCCTGAAGATACAGATGAAAGGTAAGTCCCAGTTGCCTGAGGTTATTTATACAGACCGCTGTCCTTGCCCTTTCTCTTGCCTGTGATAGTGCTGGTAGTAACATCGCTGATAAAATTGCAATGATTGCTACTACAACCAGCAACTCTATTAAAGTGAAGCCTTTGCAGTTTTTATTCTCAAATTTTTTCACCTGTTTTTAAATCCTGATGCGATATCCTTGTTCACTATCTTTCCATTACTTATGGCAAGTCCTTTTAGAAGTGCACTATTTTCTCTACAGGCATCCAGCCCTTTTTCTGCAAGAAGATAGATATATGGTGCTGTTTTATATGTAAGAGCAAGTGTGGATGTTTTTGGAACGACACCGGGGATATTGGGGACGCAGTAATGTACAATACCTGATTCAATAAATACAGGGTCTTTGTGGGTCGTGGGCTTGCTTGTTTCAAATATACCCCCTTCATCTATTGAAACATCAACAATTACCGTCCCTTGCTCCATAAGGGAAAGAGATTCCTTAGAAAGAAGGATAGGGGCGTGGTGTCCTGGAATAAGAACCGCTCCCACTACAATATCCGCCTTTGTAATTGCATCCATAATGACTTCATGTGTTGACTCAAGCACTCTCGCATCAGGGAAAATAGATTTAAGATGCTTTATACGTTCCTTATTCTTTTCAATGATTGTGACCCCTGCTCCAATACCGCAGGCAACAATTGCAGCAGATTCTCCTACAGTCCCTCCTCCTATAATCACAACCCTTCCACCACGTGTTCCCTCAACAGGGGGAATAAGAACCCCCTTACCTCCATATTCCTTTTCAAGGTACTTCATCCCCTGCTGAATACTTAATTTCCCAGCAATCTCACTCATTGGCTTAAGGATTGGCCGATGGTTGCATTCCTCCACAAGTTCATAGGCAATACAATCCACCTTTTTATTAACAAGCATCTCTGTCATTTCCGGATTTGCGGAGAAATGGAAAAAGGTAAAAAGAATTTGTCCCTTTGAGATAAGAGAAATTTCTTCCTTCTGTGGCTCTTTAACCTTTACGATGAGATAAACACGGGAAAAAAGTTCTCCGGGACTATCTACAATGCTGGCTCCTGCCCTGATATATTCTATATCAGGAAATCCTGCCCCTTCTTCTGCCCCTTTCTCAATAAGAACTTCATGTTTTCTCTCTGTCAGATATGAACATATTTCAGGTGTGATACCAACCCTGTACTCTTCTGCCTTAATCTCTTTAGGACATCCAATCACCATTTCAATCTTCCTTTATTTCCCATAAGGGCTTTCACAGCGGATAAAAACACTTTTGCGGCGGTTTTATCAACACTGCAGGCAAGTGGAGATGTTTCATAACTGCAGTCAATACCTATTGCCTCTACTAAACTCTGTGTGCCATAGCCGGGTCTTATCTCCATATTCTTCTCATCCTGTAAGAACGCCTCTTCTGATGGGACATAACCAAGATGTGTATTTGAATTCTGTGCAAGCACCTTATACCTGAAAGGTAGCAACTCTTTTATCTTCATCCCTATAGCAGTGAATATCTCCCCTGGTAGTCCAAGAATTATTAGTTTGTTTCCAAA
>DAONKS010000142.1:0-2078 GCA_035406305.1 bacterium
CTGGGTAGAATGTGACCTGAATATGGCAGATGGGGAAAGTATCTTACGGCATATCATTTATTCAAACAGGTACATTTCTGACAGGTTCTGGGTACGGCCTGAGATATTCTGGTCTCCTGACACATTCGGCCATCCTGAAACAACTCCTTCCATACTTGCCAGCGCAGGGATTAAATACTACTATTTTATGAGGTGCGGGAAAGGTATGCCTCTTTTCAGATGGAAAAGTCGGGACGGTAATGAGGTTATTGCCTTTAACAGTGTATATAACAATACCATACGCCCTGAAACAATAATGCCACTTTTTATAGATTATTACCACAGATACAACCTGCCTGACTTCCTTTTTGTTTACGGGGTCGGCGACCATGGTGGTGGTCCTGCAGAGGCAGATATAAGAAGAAAGAAAAAGATGGAAGAAAAACCGGCATTTCCCGCCCTGAAGTTTTCTACTACCCACAGATATTTCAGGGCGCTGGAAAAACACAGAAATAAACTACCTGTAGTTTCAGATGAATTAAATACCATATTTGAAGGATGCTACACAACACATTCAGATATTAAAAAAGCTAACAGAGAAGGAGAATCCCTTCTTCTTTCCATGGAAACACTCTCAGCCATTAAACAGATGAAGGATGGAGAAATACCCGAAGAAGCGATAGAAAAGTTGTGGCAGAAAGTCCTTTTTAACCAGTTTCATGATATCATTGATGGTTCCGCCATACACTCTTCCTATGAATACTCAGACAAACTTGCTGAAGAGGTAAGGGAAAAAGGGAAACTTCTTATAAAAGAGATGATGGAAAAACTTGTTTCTCATAAAGGAACTGGAGAGGTCACTGTCTTTAACCCTCTGGGATGGAAAAGAAAATCTATTATAGAAGGAAACTGTATCGTTGATATCCCGGGTTATGGATATAAAACATTCAACATGAAAGACACCGATAAAACATCCGTAGAAGTAATAAACACAGAAAAAAATTATGAATATGAGAATGAATTTTATAAAGCCGTTATAGAGAGTACAAAAGGTTTGATAAAAAAACTGTATGATAAGAGAAATAGTTGTGATGTGCTTTCTCCGTTCCTTTCCATTCCTGAAGACCCATCTTCCTGGTGGGCAGAGAAATCAGGTAATCTTCTGAGTGTCTTCTGGGAAGAACCACACCCTATGAGCGCCTGGATTATAGGAAATGTATACAGGATAGACAATCTTTTAAAGGCGGATTATATAAAAAAAGAAAATGATGCATTCAAAACCACATTATATATAAAAAGGGTATACAGAAATTCAGAGGTATTGCAGAAGATAATACTTTACAATGACCTGCCTTTTATTGACTTTGAAAATGAGATAAACTGGAATGAAGAAGGAAATAATAAGGAAGGCGTACCAATGCTAAGGGTAAACTTCCATACAGCACTTAAGAACCCGGAGACATATTTTGAAGTCCCGTTTGGAGTAATCAAAAGAGATACCCCTGGAAAAGAATATCCTGCTTTAAGATGGGCTGGACAGAAAGAAGGGAAATACTGGGTGGTACTGATGAATAAGGAAAAATATGGTTACCACATTTATGGAAATAATCTTGCTATGACCCTTCTCAGAAATCCTTATGAACCGGATGCCCTTCCTGATAAGGGAAAACACTATATCTCATACCGGCTATTTTTTGGTAAGACAGACCCTCTGGAGATAACGAAACTGGCAATGGAGTATAACATACCACCACTTATTATATCAGGTAAGTCAGAGCCAGAAGAGTTTTATCCCTTTACCATAAGAGGGGAGGTACTGCCGACCTGTTTTAAGAAGGCAATGGACAGGAATTCTTATATTTTGAGATTTGTAGAAGTTAAAGGAAAAAGGGAGAGTGTAAAGGTTGAATTTGTCAGAAAGCCGGAAAAGGTG
The DNA here is from genome assembly GCA_035406305.1 of bacterium. Taxonomy (GTDB): domain Bacteria; phylum Ratteibacteria; class UBA8468; order B48-G9; family JAFGKM01; genus JAAYXZ01. The sequence goes on from DAONKS010000142.1 coordinate 1,913, forward strand.
TATATTGCTAACAGTGTGGAAAAGAGAGAGAAACAGGTAAAATTAAAAGGGAAGGAATTAAAACTTAATCTTTCACCTTTTCAGATATTGACCCTTGATATACAGTTTTAACTTTTAACTATGTTTTTTTATCTTATTGCCTATAACTGTTTACTCTTAGTTTCGG
>DAONKS010000143.1:0-2055 GCA_035406305.1 bacterium
CTATTGATGAGCCGGTGGAAGAGGTGGAAAAAGGAGATATTGCATACTGGCCTGAAGGAAGGTGTCTCTGTCTCTTCTTCGGTCCCACACCAATAAGCAGAGGAGAAAAACCCATACCTGCAAGTGCGGTTGAGGTTGTGGGTAAGATTACATCCGACTATAACGAACTTGAAAATGTCCGCTCCGGTGATAAAATAACCGTAGAAGAAGAATAAAAAATTCGGGAGGAACCCTATGAGGATACACATAATGACAGACCTTGAAGGGGTGGCTGGAGTTGTGGACTTTGAAACGCAGACAGAGAACTCAGGCAGATATTATGAGAAGGCAAAGGAACTCCTTACAGCAGAGGTGAATGCCGCAGTAGAAGGAGCTATGAGGGCAGGTGCAACTGAGGTACTTGTCTGTGATGGGCATGGCGCTGGCGGGATTATCCCTGAACTGATACATCCTTCCGCAAAACTTTTTCACGGCGGACCTTTAGGAAAGTTCTGGGGGATAGATAATGGAAAATGGGATGCCTTTTTCTTACTTGCACACCATTCAATGAACGGAACACCTGATGGCAACCTGAACCATACATATTCAAGTAAGGTAGTGGTAAGAATGCTTTTGAATGGTAAGCCCATAGGCGAGATAGGGATGAATATATACCTTGCTGGATGGTTTGGTGTTCCAACTGTCCTGATAACAGGAGATGAGGCGGCATGCAGGGAAGCAAAGCAGTATGTCCCTGATATTGAAACAGTCGCTGTGAAAAAGGGGATAAACAGGACTGCGGCAATAACGCTCTCTCCGGTAAAGGCAAGGGAAAAGATAAAGGAAGGTGCCTACAGGGCTGTTCAGAGGACAGGTGAGATAAAGCCCGTAAAATTAGAAGGAGAGTGTGAACTTATAATTGAATACCTTTCTTCTGCTAATGCCTTTGACCATGCCAAGAGGCCCTATGTTGAACTTATGGATGGAACGAGTGTCCGTATAAAAGGGAAAAACTTCATTGAGATGTGGGAAAGATGGAGATAGTACTTAAAAGGGCAACCATTTTTATTGAGGGCAGGGTTCAGGGCGTTGGCTTCAGACCTGCTGTATTCAGGTATGCTAAAAAGAATAATCTCAAGGGGTTTGTCTGCAATACGGCAGAAGGCGTTTATATAGAGGCAGAGGGCAGTCCATCTGACATTGAAAAGTTTATAAAGGATATAAAAAAGAGTTCCCCAAGACAGTCCATAATAAAGAAACTTACCATCCGATATCGCCCGCCACTGAAAAATGAAACCGGATTTGTGATACTGGAAAGCAGACAGGGAAAAAGGATACAGACAGAACTATCACCTGATATAGCCACCTGTAAGAAGTGTCTGAATGAACTGTTTAACCCGGAAGACAGAAGGTATCTATTCCCTTTTATCAACTGTACCGACTGCGGTCCAAGGTTCACCATAACAAAGAAACTGCCCTACGACAGGAAGAATACAACTATGGATAAATTTAAGATGTGTCCGGAATGTGCCAGGGAGTACAATACTCCGTCTGACAGAAGGTTTCACGCACAGCCGGACTGCTGTTTTACCTGTGGTCCTGAGTTTTACCTCGTAAAGGGTATGGTTTTGAAAAAGGGAGTGGAGGCAATTAAGGAAGCAGCAGCCCTTATAAAAAATGGTTATATCGTCGCAGTAAAGGGAACCGGTGGCTACCACCTTATGTGCGACGCAAAAAATAAGAAGGCGATAAGGAGGTTGAGGGAGATAAAAAGAAGGGGAGATAAGCCCTTTGCTCTTATGGCAGGAGATATAGAGGCAGTGAAGAAGTATTGTTATGTGAGTAAAGAAGAGAAGAAACTTTTACTATCCTGGCAGTCCCCTGTTGTCCTTCTCCGCAAAAAAAAGAACAACAGGATAGATGAAGAGATAGCCCCTTCAAACAGGTCTTTAGGGTTTTTCCTTCCGTATACGCCTGTACATCACCTTTTATTTCACTTTGGATGTCCTTCCGTAATTGTCGCAACAAGCGCCAACATAGCGGAAAGCCCTATTATATTCAGGGATGGCACTAAGG
>DAONKS010000144.1:0-2013 GCA_035406305.1 bacterium
AGGCATCTCGGTATTGAAAGTTATGTGCCCGGGGAGACCATATGCCCGCCGATAAAAAAGGGAGACCTTCTGATTGTAATCTCATCTTCCGGCAGAAAAAAAACAGTTATAGCAATGGCTGAGACAGGGAAAAAGGAAGGGGCAAAAGTCCTCTCAATAACATCTAAAGAAAAAAGTCCTCTTATAGATATATCTGACTACAAAATAATAATCCCTGCTAAAAACTCCATACAGTTCGGGGATTCCCTTTTTGAACAGGTAGCACTTATATTCCTTGATACATTTGTGGAGAGATTCAGAAAAGAAAATAGCATCTCCCATTCAGATATGTTAAAAAGGCATACAAATCTTGAGTAGGGATTACTTCTGTCCGTAGCGGGAAGAATGGTACCTGCTATACCACTTTTCAATCTCTTTTTTTTCAAGAGGAATAACCTTTTTCCCGATGAGTTTACCTCCAATTAAGGCATAATAAGAAACCTCAGCACAGTATTCAGCCATAAGTGCATAAAACGCACTTTTTGAAGGACTTTCTCCAACAGTAAATAAGCCATGCCTTCCGAGTATTATAGCAGTAGACCCTGTCTTTTCATATACTTTCAGGAGTTCCATCCCTATGTTAGAGTCCTTATTATCCACATATCTGCTCACAGGTATTTCTCTACCAAAGACATCCGCATGCGCAGTTGTTAACACAGGAATGGGAAACCCAAGGACAGAAAATATGGTGATGAATTTAGAATGGGTATGGCACACTCCACCGATATCCTTAAGGTTTTTATAGAGGAAGATATGGTGTGGTGTGTCCACTGATGGTCTGAACCCTGATTTATCAACAGCCCTTCCATTTAAGTCAACCCCCACTATCATCTTTTCAGTAAGTTTTTCATAGACAACCCCACTGGGTTTTATATATACACTGCCCCCTCTTCTGTCTATACCGCTTACATTACCCTGTGTGCCATAGACAAGTCCGTTTTTCCATAGAGATATATTTGCCTCCCATACCTCTTTTCTCAGTGGGCTATTCATTCTATCTCCTGTCTTATCTCCAGTAGTTTTTTCATCACATAATAAAGATTTTTATCGGTTGTTTTTGTGCCGAATGTATCATGCAAATCCTTATATATAAGGTAGAGTTTGTCATAGGTTTCTTTATCTTTCATCTTCGGTTTATAGATAACATTCTTATATCTGCATATCCTTTTCTGCGCCTCTTCTACACTGCTAAAACCACCTTTTTTCTTACCTGCTGCAACTGCTCCAAAGATAGCAGCACCAACTGCACAGGTCTGAGATGACTCCGCTATCTTAAGTGCCCTTCCCGTGATATCCGCATATATCTGCATAAGAAGTGGATTTTTATCAGGGATACCACCTGTAGCAATTATCTCTTCTATCCTTACTCCATACTCCTCCAGCCGTTCAATAATTATTCTTGCCCCAAAGCCAGTTGCTTCTATGAGTGCTCTATACACCTCTTCCGGTTTGGTATTCAGAGTAAATCCAGCAATAAGACCTGTTAGCTTCTGGTCAACAAGGATGCACCTGTTGCCATTGTGCCAGTCAAGTGCGATAAGCCCTGTTTCTCCTGGCTTCATCTTCTCTGCAAGAGACACATAATAGGTATGAGGGTTTTTGAGATGCGGAGACGCAAACCTTTTTACAAACCAGTTGAATATATCGCCCACAGCGGACTGTCCTGCTTCTATTCCTGTATAGCCGGGAATAATGGAGTGTGGAACCATACCGCAGATACCGGGGATATCCTTCAACTTTTTATCTATTGAAGACACTGTCATATCGCAGGTAGATGTGCCTATAACCTTTACAAGCACACCCTCTCTTACCCCTGCCCCTACAGCACCCATATGTGCATCAAACGCACCCACGCTTACAGGAATCCCTTCCGGCAGTCCTGTTTTTTTTGCCCACTCAGAGCAGAGATAACCTGCAACATTCCCGGCAGGATATGCCTTCTGATAGAGTTTTTTTCTTATCCCCTTAAATGCA
>DAONKS010000145.1:0-1995 GCA_035406305.1 bacterium
TTCTGCTTCTTTTAATAAGTGGTGGTAGATTTGCCATAGGTATGGCTAAACCGGTACCTATAAACCCTTTCAACTTCAGAAATTATGACAGGGGAATGCTGACAGTGGGGATTGCTGGACCGGCGAGTAATATAGTGATAGGGACATTTCTGGCATTGCTGTCAAGGTTTTTCTGGAATGGCATAACAGCGCAGTTTCTATTTATAGGCTCTGTGATAAACTTTATACTTGCCTTTTTCAATCTTATCCCCATACCTCCACTTGATGGGTCAAGAATTTTAAGTGTCTTTCTGCCGGGTCAGCTCAGATACCGATATGAACATATGGAACGATATGGTATCATAATAGTGATGGTATTTGTATTCCTCGGCGGTCTTAGATGGCTCTGGCCTTTAAGTTCAGCAATTGTCAGTTTCCTTGCAGGATATAAAATAAACCTTTAACAGGGAGAGAACAATGAAAGAAGGGCTTTTTACATTTGTTATATCATTTTTTGCTGACTGGGGATGGCAGGCAATGGGAAAGGTTGCCAATCCATTAACAGGTAAGACAGAGAAGAACCTTGAACTTGCCAGACAGATTATTGATATAATGGAGATGCTCCATGAAAAGACAAAGGGGAATCTTACAAAGGACGAGGAGAGGATTCTTACTGCCACAATTGCTGAATTACAGTTAAACTATGTAGATGAGATGGAGAAGGAAAGGGCTTCAAAGGAGAAGAAGTCAGCTGATGGAGAGAAGGAAAATACTGAAAAAACTGAATAGCGTGCCGAACATTCCCGGTGTTTATCTTATGAAGGATAGAGATGGGGATGTTATATATGTTGGGAAGGCAATATCTCTGAAAAAACGGATTGCATCATACTTTCAGAAGACAGCAGCCAGTCCTAAAAATCTTTCTCTCGTATCAGACATACATAACTTTGAATTTATCCCTGTTGCTTCAGAGGCAGAAGCACTTATACTTGAAAATACACTTATTAAAAGATATCAGCCAAGATACAATGTTAATCTTAAGGATGGCAAAAGTTATCCTTTCGTAAAGATAAGCAATGAGAGATTTCCTTCTGTAAGAGTTGTGCGTGAGGTACAGGATGGCAGGAGTATCTATTTCGGTCCGTTTACAAATGTGGACCTGATAAAGAGAGTAGTAAAATTTATCAGGAGATATTATCCTGTAAGGAATTGTAGATATAACCTTGAAAAGAAAAAGGTTCATCTATGCACACAGTATTACATAGGCAGGTGTGCAGGTCCCTGCGAGGGGAAGATAGGTGAAGATGAATACAGGAAACTTGTCCGTGGCATAATCTCTTTCTTTGAAGGCAATTACGAAAAATTCAAGAAAGAACTGAAAAAACAGATTGCTAAAGCGATAAAAACACTTGAATTTGAAAAGGCGGAAGAGATAAAAAAACGTCTTTTTATGCTGGAAGAAATGGGAAAGAGATTTCCGTTGAGAGACGAGAAGGAACTTTTTTCCTATTGTGAAAGCAATGTTCTTATTAACCTTAAAGAGATTCTTCGTCTGGAAAGGATACCCTATCACATAGAGGGATATGATGTCTCTAATATACAGGGAGATTCAGCCACAGCGAGTAAGGTTTCTTTCAAAGGGGGGGCACCAGATAAGGATAACTACAGAAGATACAGGATAAAATTTGTGGAAGGAATTGACGACTGCGGGATGCTTGAAGAGGTGCTTACAAGAAGGTTTGATACAGAAGAGGAAAGGAAGGAAATCCCTGACCTTATACTTGTTGATGGCGGGAAAGCACAGCTTAATACAGCAACAGGGGCTCTTAAGAAAATGAAGGTGGATGTCCCTGTTATATCTCTGGCTAAAAGGGAGGAGGAAATATATATTGCGGGAAAAAAGGAGCCATTACATCTTAAAAATGATTCACCGGAACTACATCTTCTCCAGGCAATAAGAAATGAAGCACACAGGTTTGCAATTTCCTATCACAGAAAGTTAAGGAGAAAAAAGAT
>DAONKS010000146.1:0-1992 GCA_035406305.1 bacterium
TGAAACACGGGCAACTTCCCTGCCTCTACATACCCTAAAACATTAGGTGGCTGAAGTCCAGTAAAGGGGACTATAACATCTTTATCCCAGTGCCCTGCAAGCATATCAAGAATCACCATTAACACCCTTCTGTCTTTCATTATACACCCCCTCGTATAATAAAGAGGTTTTCCTGCAATATATTGCACTGATGGATTGCCTCGGTAATATAAAATTTTTCTCCTATTCTGTCAAGTGAATGGGCATCGGACCCGAGGGAGATTTTGAGCCCGATGGATAAAGCAAGACGGACTATCTCAGTATATGGCTGCAGAAGATTTTCGTTTTGAAACATTTTGAGTAGCGATTCATTTAACTCAAAAGCAACATCTTTTTTCTTTGCTATACTGAAGAGATGTTCAAAATCCTTAAGCACCTTCCCTCTAAACTTCTCAATGATGCCATTTCTTGAAATTAACCTTCCGGGATGGGCGATTATATCTACAGGTAAATCTTCCAGAACTGCCTCCATCATCTCAAACCAGGTATGATATACTCTTTCCTTCTCTTTCTGTGTAAGTTCCAGTTCAATATGCCATCCTTTACCGATACCAGGTATAGTATGAGTGCCAACCAGAACGATATCCAGTTCATTCCTGTTAAAATCATCAAATATAAGTTTCCCCTTTCGTGTATAATCAGGGTCTATCTCCATACCTACAAGAATATTTACCCCTGATTCTATATAATTCACCTCTTTTTTTATCTGTTCAAGGCATACCCTTCCCATAGATGAGTAGAATGCATGTTCCAGTATAACTATGGATTCCAAGCCAAGTAGTTCAGCCCGTTCAACAATACTCCGCACTGTCATATCTGGAGTAGAATGTCCGGAATAGACAGTATGAATATGATAGTCTATGAGGGTGTTTTTCATCTCTCCAATTTTATTATTTCAATATCATCAAACCATGCTGCGCCTTTATTGTTATCTGAACGACAGGCAATCCTCAGTTTTTCTGCGCTGGATGGAATCTGAAAATCAAATTCCACCCGTGTCCAATCATTTGTTCCTGATAATACCTTGCTGCGAAACATCTCTACAGGTTCATTGTCCCTCTGATATGTATATGCAGCCATATATGTTTTACCCGTTGCTTTATAGGTCTTAATCCAACCACTACAACGGTATCTCTCACCAGAGCGGACAGATATAGCAACAGGCCATCGCTGACACCATTCAATACCTTCTTCTGGTGTCCATATAAGTTTAACCGCTCTTTCTCCGCTTCGCACAACTTTTGAAAATATAGAATGTTTTCTGCTCCAGTCCCATTCCGCTCGCCCTATCCTGTCCTTCAAATTATGCCACACAACTACCCAACCATCAGGATATCCACTTCCATCATCCCTTTCAAAATGTCCTCGGTTAAGAGATTGTATCCATGTCTACGAGGAAAATTTTAAAAATAGGAGTTTAAAAAATATAAGGTATTTTGTCAAGATTAATAACAGGGAATAGACAGACTTCTTCCGGCAATTTACGATATCTACAATCATAAGGCCTCATCCCTGTAGAATGTACTATTTTCCTGTTATATATCTATTCCCATCTTAATAATCTCCAAAAACATCCTTCTTTGCTTTCGCATCACAAAATATATTAATTACACACTTAACATAAAAATTAATCCATTTGTAAAACTCTTTGTATATGAATAACTAAAAAATCTTATCATGGTTTTAGCATCTATCGCTGTCCATTGATATAAGAAGAGATTAAGTCTTTCTGCATAATTACAAACCTTAGGAACATTTACCTCTATATATCCCCTGAAACAAATTTCCTACCCTATACACTTCCTTCCTAGATATTATGTCCTAACCTGAAAGAGTTACTTCACGCAGTTAAATGTTATGTTATAATATTTCCTAAACGAAGAGGTTGACAAATGACTACGAAAGTTGTTGTGGATTCGGGACAGATGGTAAACTACACAAGGGTGTACAAGT
>DAONKS010000147.1:0-1976 GCA_035406305.1 bacterium
AGAGGAAGCAACAGAGTCCCCATTAACATTATATAAACACCCATCATCCCCTGATATCAAAGGTGCCAGAACAAGAACCCTGTTTTCCTCTAATCTACTGTTTATATATTCTGAATTAACATTCGTAATCTGGCCCACGAAACCAAGGTCTATGACATCCGCTCCTTTCTGATAATGTATCTTCTTTGCAGTCATAAATTTCTCTTCAGGTGAAAGTATATCTGCCTTAACATCCAGGTTTTCCTTTAGATTCTTTACTATGTTATCCCTTACTTCAAAAAGGACATCCTGAACTATCCGAAGTGTATCTCCATCTGTTACCCTCAACCCTTCTACAAAGACGGGCTTTTTCCCTCTTTTTTCAATCTCTTCGGTTATAAAAGGGCCACCTCCACAAACGACAAGAACCTTTATTCCTAATACTTCAAGAAAAGCAATGTTTCTTATTATATTATCTGCTACATTTTGTACCCTCAATATGCTTCCACCCACCTTTATAACAAAAATACTATCCTTATATTGCTTTATATAAGGATATGCCTCTATCAGAACTTCCGCCTTTTTCATTACTTCCTCTTCCACTTTCCCGCTCCTTTTTTGAATTAAAATAACATACAACTGATTATTCTATCATAATTTTAATTTTTAGTGAACAGGAATGATTATCCTTCAACAAGAATCTTATATATCTGCCTGTATTTGCTAACTGTCATACGAACAACCTCATCGGGGAGAGATGGCGGAGGTGAGTTCCTGTCCCAGTCAGTTGAAAGAAGATAGTCCCTGATATACTGCTTATCTAAACTGTCCTGCGATGTGCCCGGTCTGTATTTATTCTTTTCCCAGAAACGGGAAGAGTCAGGGGTGAAGACCTCATCTATAAGAATAATTTCTCCATTATTATCTACACCAAATTCAAATTTTGTATCCGCAATAATAATCCCTTTTTTTTCAGCATACTCACTCGCCTTCCTGTAAAGAGTTATGGATTTTTCTTTGAGTACCCGGGCAACTTCTTCTCCAGTTCTCTTTACCATTTCTGAAAAGTCAATGTTTATGTCATGCTGCCCTTTTTCTTCCTTTGTAGCGGGGGTAAATATGGGCTCTGGCAGTTTCTCCGACTCTTTCAAGCCCGAGGGCAATTTTACACCACAAACCTCTCCTTTTTCTTTATATTCCTTCCAGCCACTTCCTGAAAGGTATCCCCTCACCACACACTCAATTGGAATCTTTTTTACTTTTTTTACAATTACCGAGCGGTCTTTAAGAAATGTATACCTTCTGAATTTTTCAGGGAATTTATCAAATCTATATTCAATAATGTGATTTTTCAATATATCTTTAAGATAGTTAAACCAGAAGATAGACATCTTTGTAAGAATTACTCCCTTCTCCGGAATAGGTGTCGGTAGTATATAGTCAAAGGCGGATATCCTGTCTGTTGCTACCATCAGCATCTCTTTATTATCAACATCAAACAGTTCCCTTACCTTCCCTGAATAGAGTTTCTTTACTCCTGGAATTTCAATATTATAAAATGCTTCTTCCATTATCCCTCCTCTATATAGGACGCTGACTGTCTGTCATTTTCCCATACAGTTATTCTTTTTACTATTACAGGATACTGCTTCAATGCTTTTTTCACTTTTTCGTATATGTACAGGCAGATATTTTCAGAGGTAGGATTTTTCTTTTTGAAAAAAGGGATGGTATTTAGGTCCCTGTGGTCTAAAATACTCAAAATCTCTTTTAGTTTACCTTTCAATATGTTGAAATCTATAAGCAACCCATCCCCATCAAGTTTCTCTCCACTGACACAAATCTCCACCTTCCAGTTATGGCCGTGGATTCTCTCACACTTACCATTATAGTTTCTCAGGTGGTGGGCAGAGGAGAAAGAATCTTCAACCTTTATTTCATATATACCTTTGCTCATATGATATCCCTGAATTTAAGATAATCAAGCAATCCTTTTG
>DAONKS010000148.1:0-1954 GCA_035406305.1 bacterium
CGCTGTATAGGGATGAAAACTTTGTTGTCCAATTTGATGCGGAGAAGTGTATTGCATGCGGGTTGTGTATAAAAGGGTGTCCTACAAAGGCGCTGGTATTTGCTATTTAACCCACATCCCACCTCCGCGGTGGGCATGCAAGCCCACCGCGGGGGTGGGATAGGGAGGAAGATATATGGTATATATGGACTATAACGCAACAACACCCTGTGATGAGAGGGTTTTTAAGGAGATGCTACCCTATTTTAGCAAAGAGTTCGGGAATCCTTCATCCATCTATGGACTGGCAAGGAACTCAAGGAAGGCACTTGAGACAGCGAGGGAAAGGGTGGCAAAACTTCTGGATTGTAAGCCGGAAGAGATATTTTTTACATCGGGGGGCACTGAGGCGGATAACTGGGCAATAACAGGTACTGCATTTGGTATGAGAGATAAAGGGAAGCATATAATTACATCAAGCATTGAACATCATGCAGTGCTGAATACCTGTAAGTTCCTTGAAAAGATGGGATATGAGGTTACATACCTTCCTGTGGATAGATACGGAATTGTTGATATAGAGGCGCTTAAAAAGTCAATAAGGAAGGACACAATCCTTGTTACCATTATGGCGGCAAATAATGAGATAGGGACTGTTCAGCCGATAAAGGAGATAGCAGAGATTGTGAAGGGAAAAGGTGTATTATTCCACACGGATGCAGTTCAGGTTGCAGGGAAAGTCCATCTTTCTGTAAAGGAGATGGGTGTGGATATGCTCTCTCTTTCAGGGCATAAGTTTTATGGTCCGAAGGGCGTGGGAGCGCTCTATGTTAGAAAGGGTGTAAGGTTAATCCCGTTTCTTTATGGCGGAGGCCAGGAAAAGGGAAAACGCGCAGGAACAGAGAATGTTGCTGGTATTGTGGGGCTGGGTAAGGCAGCAGAGATAGCGATGGCTGAGATGGCAGAAGAGGCAGAAAGGATAGGAAAAATGAGGGATGACCTTGAGAAAGGGATAAAAGAAAAGATACCGGAGATTATTATCAACGGGCATCCTGAAAAACGGCTTTATAACACCCTAAATGTCTGTATTAAATATATAGAGGGCGAGTCCATCCTGTTACACCTTGACTTTGAAGGGATATGTGCGTCATCCGGGTCTGCCTGTACTTCTGGCTCTCTTGAGCCAAGTCATGTTCTTCTTGCGATAGGGATACCGCCTGAGATTGCACATAGTTCTGTAAGGTTCAGTTTGGGGAAGCATAATAAGAGAGAAGATGTGGCAAAGGTATTGGATGTTCTGCCAGGGATTGTGGAAAAGTTGAGAAAGATGTCGCCTTTCTGGAAGCAGTAGTAATAAAACAGAAGACACAGAAATATGTCCCCTATCTTTCCTCTCCCCTGGTGGGAGAGGATGAAGGTGAGGGGCAAAATAGAGGAATGAAGAAAAAGTTTATAAATTTTGCGAGAAAACTGAGGAAACGCTCTACAAATACAGAAAGTTATCTATGGAAGTACCTCAGGAATAAACAAATAGAAGGATGTAAATTTCGTCGACAACAGGTTATCGGGAGGTATATTGTAGATTTTGTTAGTTTTGAAAAAAAAGTAGTAATAGAAGTAGATGGCGGACAACATGCAATCTATAAAATAAGAGATTTAGAGAGAGATGAAGAATTAAAAAGGCAGGGATATAAAGTATTGAGGTTCTGGGATAACGATGTTTTAAGCAATATAGAGGGGGTACTGGAAGTAATACGGGAACAACTTTTATCCCCCTCATCCTGCCCTTCTCCCACAAGGGGAGAAGGCAATAATTAATTTTGAAAGGTACGATAAGCAATGGAAAGGTATGTTGTGTTTCCTCTCCCCTGGTGGGAGAGGGAAAAGAAGGGGTACAAAGAAGCAAGGGGAACATCTTTAATCTTTCCTCTCCCCTGGTGGGAGAGGATGAAGGTGAGGGGGTAAAGAAGGGAAA
>DAONKS010000149.1:0-1944 GCA_035406305.1 bacterium
AAAATAAACCTTTAACAGGGAGAGAACAATGAAAGAAGGGCTTTTTACATTTGTTGTATCATTTTTTGCTAACTGGGGATGGCAGGCAATGGGGAAGGTTGCCAATCCATTGACAGGGAAGATAGAGAAGAACCTTGAACTCGCCAGGCAGATTATTGATATAATGGAGATGCTTCAAGAAAAGACAAAGGGTAATCTTACCAAGGATGAGGAGCGGATTCTTACTGCTACCATTGCTGAATTACAGTTAAACTATGTGGATGAGTTAGAGAAGGAAAGGGCTCCAAAGGAGAAGAAGTCAGTTGATGGAGAGAAGGGAGAGACAGAAAAAACTGGATAGTGTGCCGAACATTCCGGGTGTCTATCTGATGAAGGATAGAGACGGGGTGATTATATATGTGGGGAAGGCAATATCTTTGAAAAAACGGCTTGCATCATACTTTTACGGGACAGAAACCAGTCCTAAAAATCTGTCTCTTTTATCAGACATACATGACTTTGAATTTATCCCTGTCGCTTCAGAGGCAGAGGCACTTATACTTGAAAACGCCCTTATAAAAAAATATCAGCCAAGATACAATGTCAATCTGAAAGACGACAAAAGTTATCCATTTGTTAAGATAACCCGTGATAGATTTCCTTCCATAAGGGTTGTACGTGAGATACAGGATGGCAGGAGTATCTATTTCGGTCCATTTACAAATGTGGACCTGATAAAAAGGGTAATAAAGTTTATCAGAAGGTATTATCCTGTGAGAAATTGTAGATATAATCTTGAAAAGAAAAAGGTTCATCTGTGCACGCAGTATTACATAGGCAGGTGTGCAGGTCCCTGTGAGGGGAAGATAGCCGATAGCGAATACAATAAACTTGTCCGTGGCATAATCTCTTTCTTTGAAGGCAATTACGAAAAATTCAAGAAAGAACTGAAAAAACAGCTTGCTGAAGCAATAAAGTCCCTTGAATTTGAAAAGGCAGATGAGATAAAAAAACGTCTTTTTATGCTGGAGGAAATGGGAAGAAGATTTCCGTTGAGAGATGAGAAGGAACTTTTTTCCTATGGGGAAAGCAATGTTCTTATTAACCTTAAAGAGATTCTTCACCTGAAAAGGATACCCTATCACATAGAGGGGTATGATGTTTCCAATATACAGGGGGATTCAGCCACAGCGAGCAAGGTTTCTTTTAAGGGTGGTGTAACAGATAAGGGAAATTATAGAAAGTACAGGATAAAATTTGTGGAAGGGATTGATGACTGCAGGATGCTTGAAGAGGTATTGACCAGAAGGTTTGATACTGAAGAGGAAAGAAAAGAAATCCCAGACCTTATACTTGTTGATGGTGGCAGAGCACAACTTAATACTGCAATGAAAACACTTAAAAGGATGAATATAGATGTTCCTGTAATATCTCTGGCTAAAAGGGAGGAGGAAGTATATATTGCAGGAAAAAAGGAGCCATTGCGTCTTAAAAATGATTCACCTGAACTACATCTTCTTCAGGCAGTAAGGGATGAAGCACACAGGTTTGCAATTTCCTATCACAGAAAGTTAAGGAGAAAAAAGATAAGAGATGGCTAAATTTATTGACGAGGCAAAGATATGGATAAAAGCGGGTGATGGAGGTGACGGCTGTGTTGCCTTTAGGAGAGAAAAGTATGTTCCTAAAGGTGGTCCATCCGGAGGTAATGGAGGTAAAGGCGGGGATGTTATATTCAGAGCAAGAAAGGATATCCGTACCCTTATTGACTTCCATTACAGGCAGCACTTTAAGGCAGAGGATGGGAGAAATGGAGAGGGAAATAACAGGGAAGGGAAATCAGGAGATGACCTTATAATTCCTGTTCCCACCGGAACTATTATATCCGAAATAAAGGATGGCAGTGAGGTGTTTCTTGTTGATCTTGCAGATGATGGAATGGAGTATGTTGTGGCAAAGGGTGGC
>DAONKS010000150.1:0-1924 GCA_035406305.1 bacterium
CTCTCAACCATCTCATATATCCTGTTTTTCCTGCTAAAAAAAATCTCCATTTAGCACCCCCTATTTTCCATTTCTTATCACTTTTCCTTTTTCTCTTCGGATATTTTACAATAAATACCAAGAAATTGAAAAAAATGTGGATTTATAATAGAATAGATGAGAAATATCGTTTGTTATAATATCGGTGGGTTGATAAAATGGAAAAATATAATTTTAGCAAGGTAGAAGAGAAGTGGCAAAAAAGATGGGTGGAGTCAGGGATATACAGAGCAACATTTGCACCTGATAAGAAAAAATTTTATGTCCTTGAGATGTTTCCATATACATCAGCCCAGATACATATGGGGCATGTAAGGAATTATACAATAGGAGATGTTATAGCCCGTTTTCTTATGATGAACGGATTTAACGTTCTCCACCCTATCGGCTATGATGCATTTGGTATGCCTGCTGAAAATGCTGCAATAAAGCAGAAGATACACCCCAGGGACTGGACATATAAAAATATAGATACCATAAGAAGACAGCTTAAAAAATTAGGTATATCTTATTGTTGGGAAAGGGAAGTGGTGACCTGTGACCCTGATTATTACAGGTGGAATCAGTATTTCTTCCTTCAGTTTTATAAGAGAGGGCTGGTATACAAAAAACTTTCCCCTGCTAACTGGTGTCCCTCCTGCAGTACTGTTCTCGCAAATGAACAGGTTATAGATGGTGAATGCTGGAGATGTGGTTCAGCGGTTGAGCAGAAGGAGTTATCCCAGTGGTTTGTAAAAATTACTGAATATGCTGAAAAACTTCTTGACTTCTCCGGAATAAAAAACTGGCCCGAACGTGTCATTACAATGCAGAAAAACTGGATAGGCAAGAGTTATGGAAGTGAAGTTCTTTTCACAATACCTGAGTTAAATAAAGACCTTACTGTGTTTACTACAAGACCTGATACCCTCTTTGGTGCTACATATGTTGTATTGTCCCCGAGACATCCTCTTATAGATGAAATTACAAAAAAGAGCCCATTCAAAGATAAAATAGAAAACTTTATTGATAAATTTAAAAAACAGGGGGTTGCCACAGCATCTATAGCAAAGATGGAAAAAGAAGGAGTGTATACAGGCATAGATGCCATAAATCCTGTTAATAATGAAAAGATACCTGTATGGATAGGGAACTATGTGCTTATGGAGTATGGCACAGGTGCTATTATGGCAGTTCCTGCGCATGACCAGAGGGACTTTGAATTTGCGCAGAAGTATAATCTGCCTGTAAAAGTTGTTATAAAAAATCCTGCATGGGATAAAATTCCCGAAAAACTTGAGGTTGCATATGAAGAAGAAGGGATAATGGTAAATTCAGGGCAGTTTAACGGACTCTCAAACAGAGAGTTTATGGAGGTAATAACCGAATATCTTGCAAAACATGGTAAAGGTAAAAAGGCGGTCTGTTATAGTTTAAGGGACTGGTGTATATCAAGGCAGAGATACTGGGGAACTCCCATACCAATTATATACTGTAAAAAGTGCGGTACTGTCCCTGTCCCTGAAAAAGGCCTGCCGGTTACACTCCCCTATAATGTAAATATTACAGGACAGGGTGAATCACCGCTCAAGTATGTTCCTGAATTTTTTAATTGTAAGTGTCCGCAATGTGGGGGGGATGCAGAAAGAGAGACAGATACAATGGATACCTTTATGGATTCCTCCTGGTATTTTTTAAGATATGCATCAGGGGATATAAAAGACAAGCCATTTGACAAAAAAGAGGTAAACTACTGGATGCCTGTTGACCAGTATATAGGAGGTATAGAACATGCAATATTGCATCTTTTGTATAGCAGGTTTTTTGTGAAGGTACTGAATGACCTTGGCTATATAAATTTCAAGGAGCCATTTGAAAATCTTCTCTGTCAGGGTATGGTTATAAA
>DAONKS010000151.1:0-1914 GCA_035406305.1 bacterium
CCTGCCGCTGTCTCGCATTTAAAGGTGGCACATAGATGACATTTTTTACGGTAATCCCTCCTCCTGTTATCCACGCGTTAGAGACACCCTGAAGGTTCTGTCCACCAATAGTTATCTGGATAGTAGCCCCCTGCCTCCCACCAGCAGGATTGACATACCCAATAGAGGTTTCCCTGCCTGCCATCTGCGGATAGACATTTACAACAAGCAGTAGAAAGAAAAACAGTATCAAGTGTTTTACCATCACTTTTTTGCATCCATTATTTCCCATAGGATTCCTTTGCCTTCTCCTGTTTCAATCGGAGGCAAAATTTTTAAATCTTCTCCATATCTTTCATGGAATTTCCCTTCAGGGTCAATGCCTAAAAGGTAATAAATACTACCTAATAGGTCCTGTGGATAAACAGGCCTTTCCTTAACATATTCACCTTTTTCATCAGAGGCACCTACCACACAGCCACCTTTAAAACCACCCCCTGCAACGAGGACAGAGAAACAATTTCCATAGTGTCCTCTGCCACCGTTCCATGGTGGCTCCCAGGATATCTTCGGTGTTCTTCCAAATTCACCTGATACCCATATAATTGTGGTATCCAGCAGTCCACGGTCAGACAGGTCCTGAATAAGCGCAGATATCCCGGTATCAAGTTCCGGTAATTTCTGACGCATTGCCTGGAAGTGCTGGTTATGTGTATCCCATCCCTTATAGTTTATCGTTACATAGACCACACCGTTTTCTACCAGACGGCGTGCCACAAGGCAGGACTGACCGAAGGTATTTCTTCCGTATCTATCCCTCACCTCATCGGGTTCTGTGGAAAGGTCAAAAATTTTTGCTGCCTCTCCAAATATAACTTTATATGCCTGTTTCCTGCTGCTGTCAAACCACTCAAAATCTTTATTTAAAGGGAGATATTTGCCTACGATATCCACTTTTTCAAGGAGGTTCTTCCTGCTTTCCTGACGTCGTGGAGAAACCCCTTCAAGGACTATCCCTTCCACAGCAAATGGTTGTCTGTTCGGGGCTCCACCAGTAACAAATGGCTTGTATTTAGCACCTAAAAATCCTACTTCAGAAAATCTTCCCTGTGATGTGGTAAGTATAACATAAGGAGGAATAGTCCCTTTATAGCCGGCATCATATCCTTTAAATAGAGATACAACCGCACCAATGGATGGGTATACAATCCTCTCTCCAGGCGGATGTCCTGTCTGCATAATATATGCCGCTGTCTCATGGGCATTTATGCTATGTGTCATACTTCTTATTATGGAATACTTATCTGCTATCTTGGCGAGATTGGGGAGCATTGCGTTTATCTCTATTCCTGGCACATTTGTCTGGACTGTTTTATCAAATGGGCCGCAGTAGTCATAGCCGGCATTGGGTTTAGGGTCAAATGTATCAAGATGTGATGGGCCACCCCAGAGCCATATTTGTATGACTGATTTTGCACGTGGTTTAATGGATACTTCTTCTGCAAATGGAACAATAGCAGGAATGGTGAAGAGTATTATCAGCCATTGCCACTTCATCTTTCTCATCATTGTATCTCCTAATGTCTGTAAAGAAATTCTTTGCTGTTTATAATTGCCCATGCAAGGTCTTCAACTGCCTCTTTAAAAGTTATTCCTTCTGTCTGAAAATGCCTTTCTGCTACCTCAATTTCAGAGTCCACGGGATAGCGTGATAATAAAAGCAGGTAAATATTTTTGATTGTCTCTGTTTTATTTCCACCTGCGGCAACAGATATTCTGCGCAGAGTTGCACTTGATTGTATTCTGCGGTGGAGTTCGCTGGAGTTTATAAGATACATCTGCTGTGCATCTGTTATATGGTTGTTTCTCTCGGATTCCAACCCTGTATCCCGTGAAGGTCTGCCGAAAAGTTCAAGAAAGGGACCTGTAATGCTT
>DAONKS010000152.1:0-1868 GCA_035406305.1 bacterium
CTTCCATTACTGCTTCTGCGTATGTGGGATGGCAGTATAGAATTTTTTCCATATCCTTTGTTTTTAATCCAGCGGATATTGCCAGTGTACCAAAGGAGATAAGTTCTGTTGCACCCTTTCCAATAATATGAATTCCAAGAACTTTCTCTGTATTTTTATCCGCTACAACCTTCACAAAACCATCCGTTTTTTTGTCGCAGTATGAGCGGCCAAGGGCAGAATAAGGGAATTTCCCTGTAACAACTTCTATCCCCTGCTCTTTTGCTTTATCCTCTGTCAATCCGCATACCCCTATCTCAGGGTCAGTAAATATAACCTCAGGGATAACAGTGTAATCCATTATCTCATCTTTACCGCATATATTTTCTGCTGCTATCTCTCCTTCTTTCGTTGCAACATAGGCAAGTTGATACTTCCCGTTTACATCACCAGCAGCATAGACACCATCTATATTTGTTCTCAATCTCTCATCTGTCTTAATCCCTTTTTTGTCCAGTTCTATTCCTTTAAATTCCGGGATATTAGCCATTACTCCAACAGATACAAAGACCTTTTCTGTATCAATCGTCTCACAGCCAGTAAGTTTCTGATTTAGATTAACTTCAATTCCACGCTTCTCAAATTGTTTCTTCAAAAGTTCTGTTATCTCCCTGTCTTTTCCTGGAAGGAGTGTATCCATCATCTCATAAATCTTCACTCTGACGCCAAACTTATTTAAAATTGAGGCAAATTCACATCCGATAAAGCCACCTCCTATTATACCAACGCTTTCCGGTAGTTGCTGAAATTGCCATATATGGTCTGAGACGATGACCCTTTTATCATTTTTGAAGCAGTCAGGAACAAAAGAAGATGCCCCTGTGGCAATCACGATATTATCTCCGGTATATGCCTTTCCATTGACTTCAACGGTTTTTATATCAACAAATTTTGCCTTCCCTTTTATTACGTCCACTCCATAACCTTTCAGAAGCATTCCTATACCTGTCCTTAAGCGGATAATCACATCATTGAGTATCTCATTCAGCACCTTATTCCACTGGTACTGTACACTCTTTTCAAGGCATTTATGTCTTGAAGGAGAGACCTCTTCAGAAATAGTATATAACGCCTTCGTCGGGATGCACCCTCTATTCAGACATACCCCACCTAACGCAAGTTCTTCAACCAGAAGCACTTTTTTACCATTCTGGGAACACCTTATCGCTGAAGGATAACCGGCAGGACCGCCACCGATTACAATTACATCATATTTTTCCATTTTCATCACCCTTTATTATAAAATCTGCTGCTTCTCTTAAATCAGAAAATATATAATCTGGCTTTACATCCCAGTTCTCTATCTCAGGAGCGGTTTTTGTCTTCCCTGAAAGAACCACTATCGTCTTTACTCCTGCTGATTTTCCTGCCTGAACATCTATCTCTGAATCCCCGATAAAAAATGCGTCCTGAAGTTTTATGTCTCTCATTTCTTCAACTGCCTTATAAAAAAGCCCTGGTTTTGGCTTCCTGCAATTACAATTCTCCTCAGCGGTATGTGTGCAGTAGTAAACTCCTGCAAGTTTAACCCCTGCCTTTCTTAAAATATCCTTCATCCTCTCTGTTATATCATTTAAGTCATCAATAGTAAATAGCCCTTTGTTGACTCCTGCCTGATTGGATATTATAACAAGACGGTATCCGTTATCATATAGTTTTTTCAGTCCTTCAATAGCACCATCTATAAACTTAAACTCCTCCCACTTTTTTATGTAGTCATTGGGAGTGAAGATAGAAATAACACCATCCCTGTCAAGAAATACTGTTTTCACTATTATTCCCTCTGGATTAAAAGAATGGCAGGGTTTCTTTCATACCAAGCATTATAT
>DAONKS010000153.1:0-1845 GCA_035406305.1 bacterium
GCACCAAAGCAGATGGACCCCAGATACATAAACCCTGATGCAAAAGCACTGATTGTTATAGGTACAAGGATACCGAGGGGAACTCTAAGGGGGATAGAGGAAGGTACTTACTTTCTTTCATACTCTTCAATGGGATATGGCGGCATTAACAGGATATACAACCCTATGGTCCTGTGGAACCTTACAAGATATATAGAGGATGAGGGCTACGAGGCAACACCTGTTCCCAATGATTACTACAACTGGCCTGCCATTGACTATGCCACAGGTAAGATAAAAGAAAACTGGTCAAGACCTGTATCCCCTGACAGGCCAGCACCTGATGTATTTATACATTTCCGGATTGCTGCCTATCTTGCAGGGCTTGGAGAGATAGGGTATAGCAAACTTTTACTAACCCCTGAATTTGGACCAAGGCAGAGGTTTGCCTGCCTTTTAACAGATGCTCCACTCCAACCAGACCCAATCTATGAAGGACCCAAAATATGTGATAGATGTATGCTCTGTGTAAAGGAATGTTCAGAAAATGCTATAAGTGCAACAGAAACAGTAAAGGTAAAGATAGCCGATAGAGAATTAGAGTGGGGAAAGTTAGATATTGAAAGATGCAGCAGGGGATTTCAGGGGAGTAATAAGAAGTTTAATCCCTTTACAGGAGAACCACAGGAGGTTATTGTATATTCACGTGCACTTGAAGGAGCAAAGGGATGTATCCGTGCCTGTATGATACATCTTGAAAAGGAAGGGAAACTGAAAAATAAATTTAAAGAGCCGTTCCGTAAGAGAAAACACTGGGAGATGCATTGGGAATAAAGTTCTCTGTAGGTTATCAGTTGATAAAAGAAGGTAAACTTTTCAAAGATGTTGTTGAGGAATTTAAAGAAAAAATAGAAGAGGTATATTTTCCCTGGCTGAACATTCCGACGGGAAGGGGGCCCTTAGGAGATGAAGCAGGTTATATCAACTGGGAAGCACAGCAGCAGTTAGAGTATGAACTTAAGGCAATAAAAAAGGCGGGTATAAAACTTAATCTCCTTCTCAATGCATCCTGCTATGGCAGGTTATCTCTTTCAGCAAATCTTGCAAATACTGTTATATCTATTATTGAATATCTGAAAGAAACCACAGGTCTTGATTCTGTAACTGCATTTTCTCCTGTGATTGCTTATGTGATAAAGAGAAATTTCCCTGATATAGAGGTAAGGGCATCTGTAAATATGCGGTTGGGAACTGTAAGGGCAATGGAATATGTGGCAGAATTGTTTGACAGTTTTGTAATGCAGAGAGAATATAACAGGGACTTTGAAAGGATAGAAGAACTCAAAGGATGGTGTGAAAGAAACAGTAAGGGATTGGGTATCCTTGTAAATAGCGGATGCCTTAACTTCTGTGCTGTGCAATTCTTCCACGACAATATGATATCCCATGAAAGTGAGATTTTTTCCACTGCCAATATCACAGAAGAGATATCAGGGAATTGCTGGTCGTTATATAAAGACCAAAAAAACTGGGCAAAAATCCTTCAGAACTCATGGATAAGGCCTGAGGATATACACAACTATAAAAATTATTTCGCTGTTGTGAAATTAGCAACAAGAATCAATCCTGCTCCTGAAAAGATTATAAAGGCATACTGCGAAGGACGTTTTGAAGGGAACCTGCTTGACCTTTTTGAGCCATCCCACAGCAAACTTCTTTTACCCTATATCATTGATAACTCAAAATTCCCACCTGACTGGTTTGAAAAGACCAGTACCTGCGATAAAAAATGTGACAGTTGTTCCTACTGCGCAGAGACCCTGAAAAAGGTTCTTGTAAAACAGTTCTGATGCTGTGTTGACGGAG
>DAONKS010000154.1:0-1816 GCA_035406305.1 bacterium
ATCTGTAATTTACCTGTTATCAATGTTATAGAAATAAAAGCAAACCATATAAATATTGTAATTGCCTGATAGAAATTTTTCTTTCTTAAAAGTTCCATTTACATCCCCCCTGTAAAAGTGCCAAGAATTCCAAGTATCAGAACAACAATGAAAATAGTGGGCAATAGTTTTAAGACAAATTTCTTTTTAAATGTTCCCAGATAAAGTATAGAAACAGTTATATTCATCATAGGACCAGCAACCATAAATGCAATTTTGGAGAAGGGAGGCAGGTGTGTGAACGAACTTGCAACAAATGCATCAGCAAAGGAGCAAAGAGAAAGTAATATTCCAAGTATCTGCATTAAGAATACAGAAAGGACTCTGTTTTCCGCCAGCGATATAAATGCCTCCCTTGATATAAATGTCTGGAATATCCCGGCTGCGATTGCACCAAGGACAAGGTATCTCCCCATCAACAAGAAGTCATTTTCTGCATGGTGGAAGATTTTTTCTATATTGGAAAGGTTGTGGTTATGAACACAGCACTCTGTTGAGGCGTCTTCTTTTATGATGTCTTTTTCATTAGATACTACTAAAGAAACTATTACTGCTGCAAGAAATGTCAGCAAAACTCTTCCAAAGGCAATCCGTCCGGAGTAAGAGAATGCGATAAGGGTTGAAAGTATTGTTATGGGATTTATAATAGGAGAGGCAAGCATATAACTTAAACCCCCGGAAGGAGATACACCTTTTTTAAGTATTCTTTTTGCCACAACGACGTTACCGCAGGAACATACAGGAAATAGAATGCCAAGGAAAGAGCCGGCAATTGCGGAGAGAAACCTGTTACGGGGGAGAATTTTACTGAGTTTTTCCTCTGAAACAAATACCTCTATCATTCCCGATATTATTGCACCGAGGAGTATAAAAGGGATTGCCTCAAGGAGTATTGCAGTGACAACTATGGTAAAAACCTGGAGTTTCGGATTTTTTAATACCTGTGGTATAACTCCTAAATTCCCTGAGTTCCACAGGTTGAGTACAAGCAGAAGAAAAAACACTCCTGTGATGAGAACTATCCTGTTTAAAACATTTTCTTTCTCCTTTTTCATAGAGTGCCCTTTCGTTAATTGGTAATGTATATTAGCTTCAAAAAGTAATTCCTCTTCCTCATCCCTCTCCTCTCATATGTGTAGGAATTCACTACTGTCCAATAAAACTTTTTGACAATTTATGATTTTGAGAGCCGACCCCCTGCAGGGTATATTGTTTAAGAAGCAGTTAACCCTCACAAGGATGTTGGTATGGAATATAATAGCATAATTTTCAATCAAATATTAAATATGTTGCTGAGGTACCAGTTTGAGCAAGAGGTTGTAAAGGAGCAAGCGAACAGATATACCAAGCATTTCACAGCGTGGAATCAGTTATTGGTAAACTTATATGCCCAGTCATTGGAAAGAAGAGTTTACAGGATATAGAGACAGGACTGAAGATGCATCAGAACACGTGGTATCACTTAGGACTGGTAAAAGTAGCGAAAAATCCTTTTTTTACCCTTATCTTTGGACAGCAGGAATAAGTATTCTCTATTGTATCTAACAAGGGTTATCAAAAAACGTCTGTTTACAAGAGTGGATGTTATTGATTTGCTGAATCTGAGTCTCAAAAAAGTTGGAAGGGTACGAGACCCTTGCTATGAAATGAGTTTGTTCGAGGGATGAAATTTTTATTGGACAGTAGAGATGATATATTACTTAATTCTTGCAGAGTTAGAGGTTAAAACAATTCTGACATATTTTTATTTTCTTTTTCAGGTTGGCAAGGTTTTCTA
>DAONKS010000155.1:0-1814 GCA_035406305.1 bacterium
TCTTCCCGGGAAACTACACCATCAAGATACTCTTTTATTAGTTTGTATGAATATCTCATATCTGCTCCATAAGTATATGTTATCTGCGAACTCGTTTTAATCTTTCAATCTTAATACTCTGCGCAGGTAAATTTTATCCTCCACAGATTTATCGCAGGCGTACCTGCGGCTATCACCCCCTCTCCTCTTTCCTCTCCCCAAAGGGGAGAGGGTCAGGGTGAGGGGGCTCTCCTCCTGTTCGTTGTTTATAGTTCGTTGACTATTAACTGCGAACTATTGACTATGAACACGTTGCAATCTGTCAATCTGTAATCAGCCAAACTGTTTTATAACTCTCAGGTCATTCTGGAAAAAATATCTTATATCCGTTATACCAAATTTTATAATTGCAAGTCGTTCAATACCCATCCCGAAAGCAAAGCCAGTAAATTCATCTGTGTTATACCCTACATTTCTGAAGACCTGGGGATGAACCATTCCACATCCAAGTATTTCTATATAGCCAGTATTATGACAGGTTGAACATCCACTGCCCTTACAAATATTACAGGACATACTCACCTCAGCACTTGGTTCGGTAAAAGGGAAAAAGGAAGGTGTAAATTTCACTTTTATATTATCCCCGAACATCTCCATTATAAAATGCGTCAGAACACCTTTTAGATGTGAAAAATTTATGTCTCTGTCCACCATCAATCCTTCTATCTGATGAAAGACAGGGCTGTGCGTTGCATCAATATCATCTCTTCTAAAACATTTGCCTGTAGCAATGACTCTGAAAGGAGGTGCAGTTTTTTCCATAATTCTTACCTGTACAGGACTTGTATGTGTTCTGAGAAGTATCTTTTCTGTTTCGCTGAGATAAAAGGTGTCCCAGACATCCTTTGATGGATGTTCAGCAGGTATATTCAGGGCTTCAAAATTATAATAATCAGTTTCAATCTCAGGTCCTGTAACAACGCCAAATCCCATCTTTGTAAATATCGTAACTATTTCTCTGGTAATCAGGGTTATCGGATGAAAAGAACCTGTTTCAGGCATCTTCCCCGGGAAGGAAAGATTTATTCTACTCTTTTCTTGCTTTCCTGTTGTTAATTTTTTTTCTTCGTAGGCAGTATTTAATTTATTTTTCAGCCCGTTTATTAACATCCCTGCTTCTTTTTTTTCTCCAGAAGTGAGATGGGGAAGTAAGGCAAAAAGGTTGTTTATCTCTCCCTTCCTTCCTAAATATTTCACCTTCCATCTTTCCAGTTCTTCTGGCTCATCTTTTTCAATTTCACTTAATTCCTTTTCTGCCCTTTCACAGACATCCTGTATTTTTTTCTTTAGTTCTTCTAATTCCATAAAGTTTATATCTCCTTATGTATTTAATTACTCCATCTGGAACTAAATATTTTACACTCTTCCCTTCTGCAAGACAACCCCTTATATATGAAGAAGATATATCAATAAATGGTGATTTGATGAACTTATACTTTAGATGTGGTATCTTTGAAAGTTCTTTTTCTTTTTTGTCTTTCCGAGGAGCAACGAGGAAAATAACATCTTTTACAAGTTCTTTATATCTGTACCAGGTTTTTAATTCGTAAAAGATATCTTCTCCGGTAATAAAGAAGATTTCTATTTCTGGATTTCTCTTTTTAAGGAATCTGATAGTATCATAGGTATAAGAAGGAATCCGCCTTTTTATCTCAATATCACTCGCTTTAAAATACCTGTTATCTTTTATGGCAATTTTTACCATCTCAAATCTATGGTGAGGAGAGGCAAATGTCTCCTTTTTATGAGGAGGAATACCCGCAGGAATAAATAGT
>DAONKS010000156.1:0-1758 GCA_035406305.1 bacterium
TAGGTATGGGGGCATATCTTACACTGCTTACGCATTACCCTATAGAAGTAATAGCAGTTATCCTGTGTATCTTCTTTATCATATTGAATATCGCAGGTGTTAAGGAATCCAGTAGATTCCAGGTTTTTCTTGTTGTTGGACTCATAGCAATACTTTTTTCCTATTCACTGTGGGGACTTCCTTATGTAAAGAAAGAGCAAATCACACCCTTCTTTTCAAAAGGGTATCTACCTGTCTTCAGCACCGCAAGTTTTGTATTTGTTGCCTACGGCGGACTTACAAAGATAGTGGCTATGGCAGAGGAGATAGAAGAGCCAGAAAAAAACCTTTTAAGGGGTATGGTGCTTTCCCTTCTTGTGGTGGCTTTTCTTTATATGCTGGTCGTCTTTGTAACCGTTGGTGTTGTTGCTCCAGAACATTTAAGCAAAACCCTTACTCCCATATCAGATGGTGCACGTGTCTTTGGTGGAGAGGTCTTTGAGGATGTGGTAAGTATCGCTGCCTTCCTTGCTTTTATCTCCACGGTTAATGCAGGACTTATGAGTGCTTCCAGATACCTGCTGGGTATGAGCAGGGACAAACATATGCCTGAGATATTTCAGAAAACAAACAGAAAGAATATCCCTTATATTGCAGTCCTTTTTACAGGGCTTTTTATGGTTTTTGCCCTGCTGCTTCTTAAATTAGAGGTTCTGGTAAAAATTGGCTCTGTTATTTTTCTAATCAGTTATATACTGGCGAATACTGCAGTAATACTTTTCAGAGAAAGCAGGATAACAGGTTATCAGCCAACATTCCGCTCACCCTTTTATCCATACACCCAGATAGCAGGAATACTCATCACTGGTTTTCTTATCCTTGAGGTCTCCACAGGGGTGCTTTTTCTCACACTGCTTTTTATATGCACCGCTGGGCTTGTATACAGATATACGATATACAACAGGATTGTAAGGGACTCTGCACTGGAACATCTCTTAAGACGGTTTATCAGACCGGACAAGGAACTGACAGAGATTGATGTATCAACTGAACTTAAGCAGATAGTTCTTTCAAGAGACCGGATACTTGAAGACACCTATTATCGTAGGAGGACATCAGGGATATTTGATGAAATTATAAGGAATAGTAGTGTTCTTGACATTAATGAGGACCTGAAATTAGAGCCATTCTTCCGCAGGGTATCAGACGTGCTGGCGAAGGATTTAAAGGTAAATAAACTGGAACTGCTGAAAAGGTTTATAGAAAGAGAGAGGACAGCCAGTACGGTTGTTGAGGAAGGCATTGCAGTTCCACATCTCATATTGGAAGGGAAGGATATTATAAGGATTTTGTTTGTAAGAAATAAAAAAGGAGTGGAGTTTTCCGATGGCAGGACAGTTAATACAGCTATAGTTATTGTAAGTTCTCCGGACAGGCGGCATCTACATTTGAAACTTCTTGCTTATTTTCTTAATATGATAGAGGCGCCGGGATTTAATAACGAGTGGCTTCTTAAGTTAAATAAGGAAGAACTTGTTGAAAAGGTAATTGAATTTATAAAGAGCCAGGCATCTGCTGAAAACCGTTGAAGATTAGTAGAGAGTTAGAAGCGGGTTCGTAGTCAGTAGTTTTTATCAACGAACAGTTTTGACTTTTATTTTTATGGATTTAGAATTTAAACTCGGGAGGTGGCTATGGGGAAAAATATAGTTTTGGGTGTCTGTGGTTCCATTGCTGCATATAAAAGTGCTGAAATTATAAGGGGACTGAAGAAGAATA
>DAONKS010000157.1:0-1752 GCA_035406305.1 bacterium
TTTTTGTTGAAAATGTAGGAAACCTGGTGTGTCCTGCTGAATTTGAGATAGGGACTGCTGTAAACATTGTTGTATCAAGTGTTCCTGAAGGTGAAGACAAGCCAATGAAATATCCGTTGATGTTTAAAACCGCTGATATATGTATTCTAAACAAGACAGACCTTATGCCACATACTGATTTTAAACTGGAGATATTCAAAAAGTATCTTGAAAATATATCATCCGCTAAACTTATTCCACTTTCAGTAAAGACAGGCGAAGGTTTTGGTATGTGGAAGAAAGAATTTTCTTCTATGGCATTTAAGTGGCTCACCGAAGAGGAAAAGACGCTATCTATTGAGTGGAAGGGAAGGATAGTGATTGCAGGTATGGGAGACCGTATGAAGGGTGATGATGGAGCTGGCTCTATAGTTGCTGAAAGATTGGCAAGGACTATAAAAAGGAAGGATGTAAAGATTATAGACGCAGGAAACTCCATAGAAAACTATACAGGGGTGATTGAGAGATTTAAGCCGGATACAGTAATTGTTATAGATACCGTGGACTTTGGCGGAAAGGCAGGTGATATAAAGGTAATGGACTGTGAAAAACTCCAGGAATTCACAACTTCCACACATACATTTTCTCTTCCCTTGATTCTTAAACATATAAACAGCCAGACAGGTGCAAGATGTTACGTTATAGGGATACAGCCAGAGAAGATAACCTTTTCTGAAAAGGTCTCTCATCAAGTTCAGAAAGCCATCCAGCAACTTACAGAATATATTACCTTTGAACTCTGCAGATAGGTATACAGAATGGCAAAGAGTAAAGAAGCCTCTCATCCGTACCTTCTCCCCGCAGGGGAGAAGGAAAAAAGCAATATACAAGGGGAGATGGAGGGAAGAGAAAGTAGCACAGCGGAGAGAAGGTATAGGTGAGGGGTTATACTTGCCACTTGCCATTTGCTATTTGCTATTCAGGTGAGAAGTAGAAGGAATAAAAAGTGTTACCTGTGTACCCTATCAACAACGAAAATTTGACAGAAATCTGTTTATATATTATCTTTATTGCAAGAAAATTTAAAATTTTGTGCATTATAATATAATAAAAGCACAATGATAAGGGATATCCTTTTGATGCAGAAGAGGGAACTGGAAAAGAGAAGGGATGAGCCATTTATAGAGAGGGAAGCGCTCATCCGGCTTAAAGATATGCTTTCCAACGACCTCGTAAAGGTCATCACAGGACCAAGAAGGGCAGGCAAGTCGTTTTTAGGGTTTAACCTTTTGAGAGAGACAGGAAACTTCGGCTATGTAAACTTTGACGATGAGAAACTGATAGATATAAGGGACTATGATGTCATTATCTCTGCCATAAACTCACTCTATAACAACCCGCAGTACATACTCTTTGACGAAATCCAGAACCTTCCTAAGTGGGAACTCTTTGTTAACCGACTCCAGAGACAGGGATATAATTTAGTCATCACAGGAAGTAACTCAAAACTTTTAAGCAGTGAACTATCTCCACACCTTACAGGAAGGCATATAGCAATAACCATATTTCCTTTTTCCTTTTCTGAGTTCTTAAAACTGGAAAAGAGGGAACTTACAACACAGGAGATAAGAGAGAAACTCTATGAATACATAAAGAGTGGTGGATACCCTGAGCCACTGATGAAAAAGATTGACTACAAGGAGTACCTTTCAACCCTCTTTAACTCCATCATATACAGGGACATCGTAAAAAGGTTTAATATACGGCTCATAC
>DAONKS010000158.1:0-1750 GCA_035406305.1 bacterium
GTTATGGTTCTTTATCGCAGGACAGAAAAAGAGATGCCTGCAAGAAAGGAAGAAATTGAACATGCAATGGAAGAAGAGATAAAATTTATTTTCCTTGTTCAACCACTTGAAATATTGGGAGATGAAAACGGATATGTTAAAGGAATAAAGGTAATCCATAATAAATTAGGAGAACCGGATGAAAGTGGGAGACAACGTCCTGTTCCCATTGAAGGCACGGAAGAAATTATCCCCATAGATTGCGTGATTGTTGCCATAGGACAGAATCCCAGCCCATTGATACCTTCTACCTATAAAAGTTTAAAAACAGGCAGAAAGGGGAATATCATTGTAAATAATGAAACAGGAGAGACAAACATCCCTGGAATTTTTGCTGGTGGAGATATTGCAACAGGCGCTGCTACTGTTATCAGTGCTATGGGTATGGGCAGGAAAGCCGCACATAGCATAATAAAATACCTTGAAAATAAACAACCCGCCGCTGAAAAAGATTGACACAAGAAGGGTAAATATGGTAAGTTCTTAATGGATTGGAAGATAAAGACGTGTTTGTAGCAGGTAGTTCGTAGTTAGTAGTTTTTATCAACGAACTACGAACAATGAACAACAAACAGTTTTAAGTTTTGGCTTTTATATTTACGGGTTCAGCAGATATTACCCAAGGAGGATATGATGGGAGGAATTGGAGTTGTAATAGGGGTTATTGTTTTTATTTTTCTTGTGAATGCTATAAAGATAGTAAATGAATATGAAAGAGGTGTGATATTCAGATTGGGGCGTCTTATGGGCGCGCGTGGGCCAGGCCTTTTCTTTATCATTCCAATTGTAGAAAAAATGGTAAAGGTGAGTTTGAGAACCGTTACATTTGATGTAACCCCTCAGGAAGTAATGACAAAGGATAATGTGCCCATAAAGATAAATGCTGTTGTGTGGTTCAGGGTGATGGACCCTGCTAAAGCAGTTGTAACTGTTGAAAACTATCACCTTGCAACTATGCAGTTGGCACAGACAACATTAAGAGGAATTGCCGGTCAGTTTGAACTGGACCAGATACTCTCTGAAAGAGATAAGGTAAATCAACAGTTACAGCAGATAATAGACGAACAGACAGACCCCTGGGGTATAAAGGTTAGTATCGTTGAGATAAAAGAGGTGGAACTGCCTGAGACAATGAAACGTTCTATGGCAAGACAGGCGGAGGTTGAAAGGGATAGACGGGCAAGGGTTATCAATGCAGAGGGAGAATATCAGGCATCTCAGAAACTTATGGAGGCAGCGAAGATTCTTGCTACAGAACCTATTGCCATACAACTGAGATTCCTGCAAACAGCCACAGAGATTGCAGCAGAGAAAAACTCAACAGTAATTCTACCAATTCCTATAGAGATACTGAAATTTTTTGAAAGCAACAAGAAATAGTTTATTATGACTAAGTTTAAAACTATCGGTATTACTGGACTTGGTTTGATAGGTGGTTCTCTGGCGCTTGAAATAAAAAGGAGAAATGTCGCAGAAAGAGTGGTTGGCTTCAGCAGAAGGTATTCCACACTTGAGAAAGCAAAAGCACAGGGGTTGATAGATGAGTATTTTACGGATTTTGAAAGAGGGATAAAAAACCTTGACCTTCTAATAATAGCCACCCCTGTAAGTGTGATAAAGGATTACTTTTTGAAAATAAATAAGGTGCATCCTTTTCTTCTGGTTACAGATGTTGCCAGTGTAAAAGAAAAAATAGTTAAGGAGGCGGTTG
>DAONKS010000159.1:0-1737 GCA_035406305.1 bacterium
TTTAACTCCATCATATACAGGGACATCGTAAAAAGGTTTAATATACGGCTCATACCTGCAATAGAAAACCTTGCTTCATACCTTCTGTCAAATATAGCAAGGGAGTTTTCATACAATACATTAAGCCGTCTAACAAGATGTAAAAGCGTCCACACAGTAGAAAAGTACATAAAATACCTTGAAGAGTCGTTTATATTCTTCACCATACACAGGTTCTCCTTCAGACTCAAAGAGCAGTTGAGTTCAAACAAAAAGATATACTGCACGGACAACGGGTTTATATACCATACATCCTTCCGCACAGGTGCGGATACAGGAAGGTTATTTGAAAATGTGGTTGCCATAAAACTGAAAAAAGACGAACTCAACGGTAGCCCAAAGGTGTACTACTGGAAGCACCCGTTACAGCAGGAGGTTGACTTTGTATTGAAGGAAGGCACAGAGATTACCCATCTCATACAGGTATGCTATAACATAAGTGATATAAAAACAGTGGAAAGGGAAGAAAAATCACTTATCAAGGCAAGCGATGAACTGCACTGCGACAACCTTCTTTTGATAAATGACGGGTATGAAGGGGAGAAGGATGTGGAGTGGTTCGGGACAAAGAGAAAGATAAGGTATATCCCTCTGTGGAAGTACCTTATAGAAAACAGTGGATTTATCTGATAGGTTGTGGTATATTATTATAGAAAATGGAATCCTTTGACTTCTTAAAAGAAAGGGCTGAAGAATTATGGGAAAGAGGATTTGAAGATTTAGAGAAGAAAAGGTTTAATCTTGCCGCATTTGACTTTGAACAGGCAATTCAACTTTTTGTCAAATATTTAACAGCACTGAAAGTCGGGGACTGGCCTAAAACCCATTACTTCTATGAACTCATAAAAGAATTAGGGGATGTCTATAACTCAGAAGAGATATTAAAATTTTATAATGAGAATGAAATATTCTTCAGTGATCTGGAGGATGCCTATTTCACATCAAGATATTTTGATAAAAAATTCAGTGAAAACCTTGTAAAAAGTATAATAGCAAAGTGTAAGGACTTTTTGAAACTACTTGAAAGGATAACAGGAGAGGGGTTAAAGATTATAGAATGAGTAAATCACACATATCAATACTGAAAGAGATAACAGAAGAAAGGGAAAGTTATTTTAAGGATTATATCAGGTTTGTTTCCGAGATAAAGAAAAAGGCGGGTATACTTCTTAAAAAAGAGGTAAGGGTCATTGTATTCGGCTCTACAGTTAAAAATCTTTATCATCCGTTTTTAAGTGATATAGATGTCCTTGTAATATCTGATAACCTGCCGGAAAACTGGGAAGACAGAAGGTCCATCAGGTTAAAATTAAAACCCAGCGGCAGTCCATTTCAAATCCATCTGATTACAAATAAGGAGTTTGAAACACATTATAAGAATTTTATTAAAAAAGATTATATTGAAGTTTAGTTCATCCACCTTTATATAATATAACCTTTCTATTGTCTGTGGTTGTATGGAAATATCTAACCCGGAGAGGAAATAATGGAAAAAGCAATAGTTATAAAGGCAGGGAGTGTTGAGGTAAAAGGGGTATTAAAAAACACATCCCTTGCAGAAAAGATATATAAGGCGCTACCTTTCAATTCACGGGCAAGAACATGGGGCAAAGAAATTTACTTTGAGATACCTGTTGACAGTGCTATTGATGAGCCGGTGGAAGAGGTGGAAAAAGGAGATATTGCATACTGGCCTGA
>DAONKS010000160.1:0-1729 GCA_035406305.1 bacterium
TTATAGCCATAGGAATATGGTAATTGGCAGGAGTGGCAATCAGGACAGCATCAAACGACTTTAAAGGTGTACTGTAAAAATCGTTGAAGGTATTATCCAAAGGATATTCTTCTTTTATTTTATTTATTTTTTGTATATCCACATCACAGATAGAGATGGAAAACTCTCCTGTCCTTAAAAACCCATCTATGTGTTTTTTGCCTATTCCACCTGCCCCGACTATAAGTATTTTTTTCATTTCACAGAGAGCCCTCCATCCATCATAATATTTTCACCGGTAATATAGGAACTTGCATCAGAGGCAAGAAATACAACAACTCCTTTGATATCTTCAGTATTTGCCATTCTTCCAAGGCAGGTCTTTCTGTTATATCTCTTTACGAACTCAGGATGCTGATTAGAGAAGAGTCCACCGGGAGAGATACAATTTACACGGATATTATATTGCCCAAGAAGAGAAGCGTAGTATCTTGTGAGATTGATTATCCCTGCCCTGTGGAAGAAATAGTCAGGTGCAGGTAGTCCCATATCAGTTCCTTCATAGAGATAAGGGTCTATCCCGAGCACACCATAGATAGAAGAGATATTTATTATTACACCTGACTTCCTTTTTTTCATCTCCTCTGCAATAAGCCGTGTGATATTCACAATACCTGTAGCATTAACCTTCATTGAAAGTTCAAATTCTTCTATGGGAGCATCCGGGGACTTCATAGGCCTTAAGACAGCATTATTTACAAGGATGTCTATCTTTCCCTGTTCAGCAATAATTTTATCTTTAAGCCGTATAATACTTTCTGTATCTGTCTGGTCAAGTTCTGCACCTGAAACACTATACCCTTTATTTCTCAACTCCTCAGCCAGTTTTTCGCAGTTTTTAACATTCCTTGATGCAATATAGACATACGCACCTGCCTCTACCAGCCCTTCCACTATACATCTACCGTAAAGCCCTGAACCACCTGTTACTATAGCCACCTTCCCTTTCAAAGAAAACTTTTCTAAAACACCCATTTTCCATCTCCTTACTTAATTTTCACTTCCACTTCTAACTGGTGTATGTATATATACGGGTCTTTCGCCTCGGGAAATCCTGGAATTTCAAAGGATATATTATTCTCCCCACATATCAGCATACCATAAGGAACTTCTACCTCCACCATATTGTGTTTTCTTAAAAGATAGCCAGAGAGTATTCTACCCCGCGGTTGTTGTTTCCTTTTTATATATTTCTCGTCAACTACCTTACCGTTGATTGCATATTTTATTCTTCCAGGTGGTACAAGAGGATTTTGATAGTATCTACCTTCTGCATGTGGATTCCTCTCCGCTACCTCAGCAAAACGGACAATTACCTCTGTCTCTTTTTTTTCTACATCAGGGTCCAGCAGGAGGAAATTAATTGTCTGATGATACCTGGCAGGTCTTCCTGTCTCTATCTGTATGGGGCATTCTGTCCAGTAGGTATATAGTTTTGAAGTTCCCCTGAGTGTTTCAGGAATTCCTATCTGGCTTAACGGCCCTGTCAAATATTCAAATGTCTTTCTGTCTTTATACCTGTTATTTTTCCTTTCATTCAGCACACAGGGATAATTAAACATATAAAGACCGTCTGGCTTCTGTCCCAGAAAGTTCTGTGCTATTCCCCTTATCTTTTTTACCGCTATCTCCGGTGTCTTGGGCGGATTGTAACTGTGCCAGGGGGCAACAGGATTTGTAATAATATCAT
>DAONKS010000161.1:0-1698 GCA_035406305.1 bacterium
CATCTTGTTCCATAAGGTGTATCTTCCAGGATAATTCCTTTCTTTTTAAGCAGTTCTCTTATCTCATCCGCTTTATTAAAAATTTTTTCTTTTCTTGCCTTTTCCCTTTCCCTGATCAGTTGTTTCTCTTCTTCTGTTAATTCTGCCTTTTCTTTCTCAAGTATTGCCAGAACACTATCTATCTCTTCAAGAAAATTTTTTACATCTGCTGCATCAGAAGTTGAAAGAGAACCTTCTGATATGGAAACATTGACCTGCTTTATCAGATTAAAAATTTCTGAGAGTGCAAGGGATATATTCAGGTCATCGTCAAGTCCTTCTGTGAATTCCTGCCGTGCCGTTTCTATAACTTCCTCTATGGATTTATTTGGTCTTTCTCCTTTGCAGAAGTCCAGTGCCTGATAGAATGCATTGTAGTTTTTTACTGTATTCTCTGCCTGAATTAATGACCTCTCTGTAAAATTAAGCGGGTCTCTATAATGTGTGGAAAGGAGAAGATAACGGACAGCAACAGGGTTATATCCCTTATTGAGTATATCCCTGAGTGTATAAAAATTACCCTTTGACTTTGACATCTTTTCATTGTTTACAAGCAGATGCGCACAGTGGAGCCAGTAATTAACAAATTTTTTGCCTGTTGCTGCTTCACTCTGGGCTATCTCATTTTCATGGTGGGGAAAGATATTATCCACTCCACCTGTATGTATGTCAAAACTCTCTCCTAAATACTTCATACTCATAGCAGAACACTCTATATGCCAGCCAGGGCGTCCCCTTCCTATCTCTGTATCCCAGAACACCCCTTCTTTCTCTTCTTTCCACAGTGCAAAGTCCCTTACATCCTCCTTCTCATACTCATCCACATCAACCCTTGCCCCCGGTTTTATCTCTGAAAGGTCTATACCTGCAAGTTTTCCATAAGAAGGAAATTTTGAAATACTGAAGTATATAGAGCCATCCTTTCTGTAAGCATACCCCTTTTCCAGTAGTTTTTTAATAAGGGATACCATTTCAGGTATATGTTCTGTTGCCCTCGGTAGATAATCTGGCTTCTTTAATCGCAGTTTCTCCATATCCTCAAGAAATGCAGATATATATCTGTCTGTGAACTCCTTCAAACTAATTCCTTCCTTTTGAGAACCCTTTATTGTCTTGTCATCCACATCCGTTATGTTCATTACCCTTATAACTCTAAAACCCCGGTACTCAAGATATCTGTGTAATAGGTCTTCAAAAACATAGGCACGGAAGTTTCCTATATGGGCAAGGTCATAGACAGTAGGGCCGCAGGTGTAAAGCCCTGCAAGTCCTTCTCTTATAGGTTTGAACTCTTCCTTTCGCTTTGTAAGAGTATTATAAAATCTGAGCATCTTACCATCCTAATTTTTTAAGTACCGCCTCTGCTTCTTCCTGGTTTCTGCAACCAGCTGCTATCAGAAGTCCTTCAGGTCTCAGGTTTTCAAGTACAGTGTCTATCTCTTCTATACGGGGATATACCACTATTGCTTTCTTTTTTGCCTGTATCCTTTTATAAAGGGGTATCCATCTCTCAATGCTCTCTTTGCTGAATTTTGCTCCTGAGACCCACTGTATGGCATTAAGTTTTGGTATATCAAGAAGTATGTCAAGGTGCTGTAATGCCTCAACTCCATCAAGGTGATAGATAGAATAATCAAGATATTCTATCTCCCATAATAA
>DAONKS010000162.1:0-1698 GCA_035406305.1 bacterium
AAATGTCTCTTTTACGAGAAATTTATCTTACCAACGAAGAAGCCCAGATTATCTCTGGTATAAGAGATATTAATCTTGAATATATTGTAGAATTAATGGAAGTGGAAATTTTTGCCAGAGGAAATATCCTGAAAATAAAAGGGCCGGATAGAAATGTTGAACAGACGATTGAACTGCTGGAAAACCTGAAAAATCTTACCAGGCATAAAAAAAATCTGACCAGAAGTGATATACTCAAGGTATTTAAAGAATCTTCTAAAGGGGCTGAAGAAAAAACCACACCATCCATATCAACAGAAGAATCTTCTGCTATACTGGTGGACTCCAGGAGAAAGACGGTTGTCCCTAAAAGTCCCGCACAGAAGAAATATATTATGGCAATAAGAAAGTATGACCTTGTTATGGGAATAGGACCTGCAGGTACTGGAAAGACATATCTTGCTGTTGCCTGCGGTATTGAAATGGTAAAACAGGGAAAATTCCAGAAGATTGTGCTTACCAGACCAGCACTTGAAGCAGGTGAAAGATTAGGGTTTCTCCCCGGAGACCTTGAAGAAAAGATAAAGCCATATCTTCAGCCTATATATGATTCAATCTATGATATTATGAGATACGAAGAAATAAGACGATGGACAGAAAGACGGATACTTGAAATCGTCCCCCTTGCATATATGAGGGGAAGAACTTTGAGTGATTCCTTTATCATACTTGATGAAGCACAGAATACAACACTGGAACAGATGAAGATGTTCCTTACACGTCTTGGTATAAACTCAAAGGCAGTAATCACAGGAGATATTACACAGATAGATACCCCTCTTTCTGCACAGACATCAGGACTGGTGGAAATACAGAAAGTACTGTATGGAGTATCAGGAATAAAATTTGTCTATTTTTCACACAGAGATGTTGTCAGACATTCACTTGTAAAAAAGATAATCAATGCCTATAGCAGATATGAGAACAAAAAAAGTAGTGGAATTCCATCTAAAAAACCACCAGCGAAAAGTTAAAATTGACTGTATAAAAGTGATGTCAGCCCTTGAAAAAAGCAAAGCGCTTTTTCTTGCGCCACCTTCATACATAAATGTTATTCTCGTAAGTAATAGAAAAATTAAAGAAATAAACAGAGTTTTTTTACATAAAAATACACCAACGGATGTATTAAGTTTCAAACTCTCTTCTTACGATGGTGAGGTTATCATATCCGCTGAGATGGCAGCAGAAAATGCTATAAGGTATGGTATTACTACAGAATATGAGGTATTATATTTAATAATACATGGGTATCTTCACCTTAAAAATTACACTGACTATAAGGAGAAAGAGAGAGGGGAGATGTTTAAGATGCAGGACAGGATATTCTATAAAGTAATAAAAAGTATAGAGAAAAAAGATGAAAGTAAATAATAAAAAACAGGATATCGTAGCGAGTTTCAATTCTGCATTAGAAGGTCTGCTTTATACCCTGAAAAGAGAAAGAAATTTTAAGGTACATACACTTTTTGCCTTCATAGTAATTCTTCTTGGACTTTTCTTCAAACTGCCACTTCCTGAGTTTATTCTTCTGCTCATAGTTATTTCTATTGTACTCATAGCAGAACTTGTAAATACGGTGGTGGAAATAGTTGTGGATGTATTCGTATCAGAGTATCATTATGAGGCAAAGAAAGCCAAAGATATTTCTGCCGGCGCAGT
>DAONKS010000163.1:0-1577 GCA_035406305.1 bacterium
CTTTTAACTATGTTTTTTTATCTTATTGCCTATAACTGTTTACTCTTAGTTTCGGTTATTGTCTCTGCTCCTTTTATATGGAGAAAGATAAGACCGGATGCAGAGTTTCCAGATGGACTGAAGGAACGGCTTGGTATATATGATAGAAAGATATCAGAACAATTGAGGTCCCAGAAAAATCTCTGGATACACACCGTTTCCATAGGTGAATTTCTGTCAATAACCCCTCTCATACAGAGATTAAAGGATGAAAACAGAAAAAATATAGTTATTACTTTTACCACAAAGACAGGAAGAAGTGTTGCTGAAAAAAAATTCCCTGATATCAAATGCCTTTTTTTTCCTGTGGATATATATCCGGTTATAAATAATGCGATTAAAAAAATAAATCCTGAACTTATAGTTATAGTGGAAACAGAACTTTGGCCCAATCTACTTTATATAGCACATAAAAAGAAAATACCTGTTGTTCTCATAAACGGAAGGATATCTCCATTTTCCTACCCTAAGTATAAAATGGTAAGGTGTTTCTCAAGGATGATATTGCCACTATTTTCAGCAATAACTATGAGGACTGAGGAAGAAGCGGAAAAACTTATATATTTAGGAGCTGAAAGGAGAAAAATTGAGATAGTGGGCAGTATAAAGTTTGACCTTGCATACGAGATGAGTAAAACAGTAAGTCCTGTGCATATGAGAGAAATCCTTGGAATAGAAAAAGAAAAAAGAGTTGTTGCCTTTGGTTCCCTTCACCCTGAAGAGGAAGAACCCATAATTGAAATTGCAGAAAAACTTCTAAAGCAATTTAAAGATGTATTAATAGTTATTGTCCCGAGATACCTTGATAAGACAAGGGTATATAATATTCTGAAAAATAGAGATATGAGGTATATCAGACGGACAGAACTACCTTCTGATAAAAAATACTCAGTAATTGTGGTTGATACCTATGGAGAACTTAATAACTTTTACTGCCTCTCTGAGTTTGCCTTTGTAGGAGCAAGTTTATACAGGTGGGGAGGACAGAACCCTATTGAGCCCATTGCCTTTAAAAAACCTGTATTATACGGTCCTTATCACTGGCACTTCAGGGAAGAATGGAAAAAGATAAAAGAAGGTGGTGGCGGAATTGAGGTAAAGGACTATGAAGACCTTTACAATAAAGCAGAGTATCTTTTGAAGAATCCGAATGAATGTAAGAGATTGGGTGATATGGCGTACAGTACACTGCTTGAAAACACAGGCGCAACAGAAAAAAACTTGAAAGTTATACTGAATATTATTAAACCACAAAAATAGGTTTTCCATCCTTGATATCTACCTTTACGCTGCTGCCTTCCTTTACCTCTCCTGAAAGAACCTTTAAGGCAAGAGGGTTCTCTATCTCTCTCTGGATAAGCCGTTTTAAAGGTCTTGCTCCATATATCTCATCATATCCCTTTTCTGCCAGATAATTTTTTGCAGAATCTGTAAACGATATCCCTATTTTCTTCTCTTCAAGCCGCTGCTGTAGGTACCCTACCTGTATATCAACTATCTTCAACAGGTCTTCCTTCTTAAGTTTCCTGAATATAATG
>DAONKS010000164.1:0-1544 GCA_035406305.1 bacterium
GATGGTAAAGGAAATGAATAAGGGTGCTGTTGTCTTTGCTATGTCAAATCCTGTACCCGAGATTATGCCTGAAAAGGCAAAAAAGGCAGGTGCATATATTGTCGGGACAGGCAGAAGTGATATGGAAAACCAGATAAATAATCTTTTAGCATTTCCAGGTATCTTCAGGGGTGTGTTTGATGTAAGGGCAAAGAGAATAACAGATAAGATGAAATTTGCTGCAAGTTGTGCAATTGCTGAATATATCCCCGAAGGTAAATTATCCCCCGGTTATATCATCCCATCCGCACTTGATAAAAAGGTAGCAGAAAAGGTGGCAGAAAAGGTTGCTTCTGCCTGGCTTGAAGAGAGTAAGTGAAAAGGAAAGGTGGGATGGTAACCGCAGGATTCATCCTGCGTGTAGTGTTGAATAGGTAGCCGCAGGCTTTAGCCTGCGTAGGTAAAATCAGATCTTCCGCCCTTCTGCCATATTGCTCTATTTCACATCTCTTCCCCAATGTCTTCCTTAAGCGAATCTAAATAGTTCTGTAGTATTATCTGTGCAGAGAGTTTATCTATATATTTTTTCCTCTTTCGTCTGCTTAAGTCCGCCTGAAGCATTATTGTCTCTGCCTGCTGTGAACTCAACCTCTCATCAAATGGGATAAAAGGTATGGATATCTCTTTCTGCAATTTTGATATAAAGGCCATTGTCTTTTCTGTCTGACTGCTTATAGAGCCATCCATTCTTAATGGGAGTCCATATATGATACTCTCCACTTCATACTCCGCTATAAGTTTCTTTATCTTTTCCACCTCTTTTTCCCCACGGTCAATCCTTCCCAGTCCCCGTGCAAGCGACTTTGTCTCATCACTCACTGCCACACCTACCCACCGCTCCCCTACATCCAGACACAATACCCTCATTGTTTCTCTCCTTTTATTCTATTATACTTTATAAGATAGAAAGGGGGAAAATCAGCAGGAAGAAGGTGAACAGATTATTTCTTCTTTTTTAATTCTCCGATATGCTTTATAATTTGCCAGGCAGTATATTGGAAACGTTCATCTTTGTCTTTAAGGAAGTTAGAAACCCTGCGGATAAAAAGGCCTTCTTTCTGTAAAGGATATGTATCTTTCTCTGATGGCTCAAAAATTTTATCCATACCAACCCCAAGGGCATCTGCTAATTTATTTATTGTCTCTAAACTCGCCTTTTTCTTTCCTCTTTCTATATGACTTATAAAACTTGGATGCAACCCTGATTTAAATGCCAGTTCTTCCTGTGTTATTCCCATACCTTCTCTTATTATCCTTATCCTTTTGCCAACCCGAGTATATATATCGTTTTTCATAGTGCTTATATTATTTCAGAAAGCGGATATTAGTTTAATAGTCCACAGGTAAGATGGATAATATGACCTATAGTAAAAATTAATCTTGACTTTTATAAGTCCATATATTAAAATTCTGTCTATAGGTCATTAAAAATTTATGACTGTCAGAAATGTAATATGTGCTGGAATAATTGGTATAGTGGGTATGGGTTCTCCTCTCTTTGCCTG
>DAONKS010000165.1:0-1527 GCA_035406305.1 bacterium
TAAGATAACCATAGGCGTATGGACCTGAAATAATGGCAGTAAGATGTTTTATGCCTGCCTCCTCACCCGGTAAAAAGTCAACCACTTCCACACTAAATCCTTTCTTTGCCGCCCACTTTGTATAAAGTCGCCAGAGCATACTCACCCAGTCACATGCCTCTGTTCCACCTGCACCCGCGTGAAGTTCAATAATCGCATTTTTTTTATCTTCTTCAGAATTCCAGATAAGATTTTTCTTTATTTCAGCAATACTCTTTTCTATATCTTCAATATCTTTAAGTCCCTCTTTTTCTATCTCTTCATCATACTCATGTGATAAAAGTTCTATAATGGTCTTAAGATTTTCAATTTTTTTGTCTATCTCTTCTATGTCAGAAATCCTTTCATTCAGGATATTCCACCTTTCCATTTTATATTTTTCAATGCGCGGGTCCCAGAATCCCTTCTTCTTCCTCTCCTCCTCAAGGGCAAAAAATTCCTGCTTTATTGTGGAAATGTCAAATCTCCTCTTTATATCCTCCCACCTTGCTACAATTTCGTTATATCTGTCCTTCATCTGATTTATCTCTATCTTCATTGATAACCCTCCATACCGCTTCCATAAGTTGCCCTACCCCTTCTCCGGTAAGTGCGGATATAAAGTAAACATCCTTGAACGTCTTCTTGAAAATCTCTATATTCTCCTGTGATAACTCAAGGTCTATCTTATTACCTGCAATAATTTCTGGCTTTTCGTATAATCTTTTACCGTACTTTGCAATTTCCTCTCTTATATTATAATACCTTTTCAGTGCATCTGGAACTGAAAGGTCAACAAGATGTATCAGTACTTTTGTTCTTTCTATATGCCGCAAAAACTTATGCCCAAGTCCCTTTCCTGCGGATGCACCCTCTACAAGACCTGGAATATCCGCTATAACAAAACTCCTGAATTCACCTAAACTCACCACACCGAGATTGGGGGCAAGTGTTGTAAATGGATAGTCCGCTATCTTCGGTTTTGCAGAAGAGACCTTTGATATAAGCGTTGACTTACCACTGTTGGGATAACCAATAATCCCCACATCCGCAAGGAGTTTTAGTTCAAGTTTAAGATATTTCTCCTCTCCTTTTTCTCCAGGAGTTGCCTTTCTGGGTGCCTGGTTTGTTGATGACTTAAAAGAGGCGTTTCCCTTACCACCTTTACCACCTTTTGCCACAACATACTCCATACCATCCTCTGAAAGGTCAATAAGAAAGACCTCCCTGTCATCCTTTATCTCTGATATAATCGTCCCTGCAGGAACAGGTATTACAAGGTCCTTGCCTGACCTGCCTTCCCTGTTATTTCCTTCACCATTTCTCCCGTCCTCTGCTTTAAAGTGCTGTCTGTAGTGGAAGTCAATGAGTGTTCTTATATCCTTTTTTGCTTTAAATATAACATCTCCTCCTTTACCACCATTGCCTCCGGATGGACCACCTCTGGGGATATACTTTTCCCTTCTGAATGCAACACATCCATCGCCACCATCACCCGCTTTTATCCAT